>JBGPQJ010000075.1:0-13514 GCA_041488995.1 Anaerolineae bacterium | reverse complement strand
TTTTAAATATCATGTGGTGCTCACCATGTTGATGCCTGAACGTTTTAAATCACTCACTGTGCGATTGGATAATGCGCGCTGGATTTTGCCCACCAAAGACGAACGTTTGACCCTGATCACTTGCTGGCCTGCTAAAAGCAACACTCATCGTGTCATCATCGTTGCTTTACCGGTGAAGTAGTCATTCAAGAAATGAGCGGATGGTAATCCCATCCGCTCATTTGATTCTCTCAGTTTATTCCGCCGGGGTGGCGATGATGAACAATCTCCCCCAGGAAAGTTCTTTGTCTTTGGCGATGCACGTCTGAAGGATCAGGCGATCTTTAACACCATAAGTCTGCATAAACAGCTGCTTCGCTGTCAACTTGGCGTTGTTGTGATCCAGATCAAGAAAATTGGTGGTCGGACTGTTCGGTCTGACCGCCTGGAGATGCCGGATCTCCTGTACTTCATAAGTCGTGCGATGTCCATCTGCGTAAGTAACAGTCACCTGGCTGCCAACGACCAGGTTGAAGAATGTGGCTCCGGCAAGGTAATTGTGCGCCAGAAAACCTTGCGAACCAAACTTGGTCGCCAGACTGAATTGGGTCAGCTTGTCGGCTTCGCTGGAAACAAACCCTGCTTTCCCCTTGGGCTGTTGAATAACACTGTAGTTGAATGCACCAGCCAGATCAACCTGTGTTGCTGTAGAAGCAGAATTCGAAACAGCCTGGATCGAGGTTGTGCCAAGGCTGGAATTTCCTGTGACCGGTACAAATGGAATAGCGGCTGGAGTAAATACAACCGCCAGAATCAATGCTAAAAAGAATAATCGCGTTGTGCTTTTCATCTCCACCATCCCTTCTCCCAGAAGGATGGTGGCAGTCTAATGCCCTACGATTATTAAGAAGGTCGCTGGGGATGTCTGTAAAGTCCCTGTAAGTCCTCACCTTGCATGGATGTTAGGGATCGAACTTCTATGCGAAAGGCCCGCAAAGAAATAAAAAAATCCCTGATCTTATGGAGGAATCAAGGGGATTAACCAAAAGAGTTATTTATATTTATCTTGATGAAGGATTCCAATCGGGTAATAGCACGTGACAAAGCTGGCGAGATTCGTCCACCAGATCAACATCTATCGGGAGCTTGAACTCGTCTGTAACCCTTATTGTCAAGTGGATACAAATCTGCTTCAAGTCCGGAGTGATCTCGGGGGACTCTGTCAGGCGATTTAACAGATCATAGGCGCTTGTGCTTGAGACGTATATCCCGCGACGGGTCAGATATTCCCGGATCGCGACGCCCGCCGCGCGGCGGGCACACACCCGCGCCCGACCCTCGTTCCCCTGCGCTCGTGCTGATACCGCCAGGTCAAACTCAGCCTTGAGCTTCTGCCGCCAATCAGCCTTCATGGTATTCATTATACCCTCTCAAATTATCCGGGTATAATTTGTCCTATTAACAAAGGAGAGAAGAGAAATGAAAAAATTATTTACCATTCTTGCAGGGGTGGTCGCAGTAAGTATGGCACTGTCTGCTTGCGTACCTGTCACCCCTACTGAGTTAGCGCCCACTTCCGCACCCGGGCAAACCCCGGCGGCCATCAAAGAACTGCCTTATGAAATTACGGGCGAGTTCAATTATTCAAACAGCATCATCACGGATTATTACGTGGAACATGCGGTAGCACTGGTTGACATGTACGGTTTTGTGAAACGGGACAAGGAGTGGGAAATCCCGGTTGCCTCACAGACACTTGGTTACCTCAAAATAGACATGAATAATATGAAGGGCACCTATACTCTGCAATTACCTGCGAAGCCCAGCGGTCAATTCGTGGACGTGGATAATAATGGCAAAGAAAACCCCGGGGTGCAGGTGTTTGCAGTTTCCTATTGGCCGAACCTGACCGGCGGTCCCTACTCCGAAGGGGATGACCGCTCGCGCGGGTGGCCTACCTATCTCGCCTCGGTGAAAACGGACACGGAAAACGAAGACGAAGTGATCGGTGGTTCGCTGGTGGTCTGGGCACCGGATGCCAATCAACAGTTCCCGACCGGATTCGGCGCGGATGGCAAGCTCTTCACGGCGGATGATCCGGTTGGACCCATTCCTGCGAGCTATTCAATCGTCAATCTGGATTCCAGCACGTTCACTGTGAGCCAGGAGTCGCAGCCAAAACTGGAACTCTTTGAACCCAAAGATGTGGCAATCAAGGATTACTCAGGAGACTCTTATACCCTGGCGTTCGACAAAATGTTTAAGCTGGTCAAATTGGAATACGCGTTTAATGGCATCGAAGGCAAACAACCTGATTGGGATAAGGTCTATACCGAGATCAAACCCCGCGTGGAAGAGGCTGAGAAGAATTCAGATCCGAGAGCCTTCTACCTCGCTTTGCGTGATTTCACTTATGCCTTCAAGGATGGGCACGTGGGGTTAAACGGCGGCGATATCGAGAATCAGATATTCTCTGAGACAACAGGGGGTGGTTTCGGCTTCGCCCAGAGTGAATTGGATGACGGCCGTGTGATCGTTACATTTGTGACACCCGGTGGTCCCGCTGAGAAGGCGGGAGTTAAAGTCGGTGCTCAGGTGGTGGAGTTCAATGGGACACCGATCAAGGAAGCGATAGGCGCCGCCGCACCCCCCACCTTGCCGGCATCCATGGAATCATCCGTGCGATACCAGCAAGCAAGATACCTGTTACGCTCACCGGTCGGAACCGAAGCCACCATCAAATTTGTCAATCCGGATGACACCAGCCTCGGCGCCGTGCTCAAGTCAGTACCGGAAAACCAGAGCCACCTCTTCACATCGATATTCAAGGGGTTTGACAGCAATGCCCTCCCGGTGGAATATAAAATCCTCGATTCAGGTGTCGGTTACGTCAAGGTCAACTCGAACTATGATGACCTGGGGTTGATCATCAAATTATTCGAACGCGCCCTCAAGGTTTTCCAAGCGAATAAAGTCCCTGGCATGGTCATCGACATGCGCCAGAACAGCGGTGGCGCAAACCTGGGATTGGCAGGATTCCTGACGGATCAGGAAATCCCCATGGGTCAACTGGAATATTTCAGTGAAAAGACCGGTAAGTTTGAGCCGGAAGGCTTGCGCGAAAAAGTCCTGCCTAACGAGAACCAGTACCGCTTTGACAAGATTGTCCTGCTGGTCAGTCAGGCTTGCGCCTCGGCCTGTGAGCTGGAAGCCTATGGATTCAGCCAGGTACCGGGTACCATCGTCATGGGGACCACCCCCTCCGCCGGTGTGGAAGCCGAAGTGGCACGCGGTCAATTTAAGCTCCCAGAAGGTTTTTCTCTACAGGTCCCGACCGGTCGTTTTAAATTGCCAGATGGCAGCATATTCCTTGAAGGGCAGGGTGTTCCGCTGACTTTGCGTGTTCCGGTTGACGAGGCGTTTGCCCTGTCCAACGAGGATGAAGTCCTAAAAGCAGGTGAGCGCGCAGTGCTTGAACCGCTCGGGGCGGGTGTGACTCCTTCCGGTCCTCCTGCTTTCGCCGGGGGTGCTGGCGCTAAGAAAGCCATCAATGATGGCGCCAAGCAACTCGAAGAATTGGCCCGCGAGCAATATGGTGCGGTTGCACTTGCAAAGCCCGGCACGTTCGATTACACAATCACTCTTAGTGAATCTGAGACTCTTCTCTGGGTATGGGGCTGGTGCGCTACACCTCAGACGGTTCTAAACGACAATTTTAAGCACGTCGCTTTAACTTTCACGCTCGATGGGAAGGAAATTCCTCAAGAAGAATTCTACAAATTGGAATATGAGAACAATGGACAGTTCTGCCGGGTATTTGTGGGTGCGCTGAGTGACTGGCCAGCGGGCGAGCATCATCTGAATACCAGCGTAACTTTTGATGCCCCCATAAATGATGGTACCGCCGACTATCCCGCCGGCACACAGGTCTTCAACTACGCCGTCTACGTTAAACCATAATCATAAAGTTCATGAAAACAGGAGACCCCGTTCGTGGCGGGGTCTCTTTGTTTGCCAGTATAATTTTAACATGCCGGAAGAACCGAAGAAGAAACAACTTCCTCCAGGCTGCTACACCGCTTGCGGAGGGCGCATCGATGAGCCAGAGCGCTACCCAAGCGTCTTCTATCGCGGGCAGCAGATTTTCTTCTGAAACACAGCCTGCCTACAGGCTTTTGAATCCGACCCAGAGCAGCGGTTCTTGGCTGGGGATATCGAACATCCTTTGGAACAAGACTAGGGGAATAAAATGTCAGGCTGGTCTATAAGCCGCATTCTGTCCAGCGGAGAAGTCAGGTTTACGCAAAAGCTTCATCCCTGGCATCCACCTGGGCGATCATCTCTCTCGGCGGTGCGTTACCGCTCCGCTCTAGCAGCCTACCCGGGACTGGCTTCCATCATGTTCAGGAAGCGCTTTTATGGAGACGAGCAGCCTCCCACCGTCCGCAGACGATTTCGTCCCTGCTTGGCCTTGCTCCCGGCGGGGGTTACCTGGCCGTGCATATTACTACACACGCCGGTGGTCCTTTACACCACCTTTTCACCCTGACCCTGCCCTTGCGGACAGGGCGGTCTGTTTTCTGTGGCCCTTTTCCGGCAGGTTAGCTCCTAACGGAGGGGTCCCCGCCCCGGATGCTATCCGACGCCGTGCTTTATGGAGTGCGGACTTTCCTCGATCTCGACACGCGAGACCGCGACCGCCCGACCAGCCTGACACAGTTTCATCATACTCCAATCATCTCCTGCACGTCAACACTTTCTCAACAGATTCCGTTTTTCTTCATGGGTGACTTTTGGATCCGCACTACCAGAAGAATGAGGAATTACAGCCGAGTTTCCCAATACCTTTGACATTATTACGTGTAACGGCTAAAATTTATTCAACACGTGTTTATCATCAGCACCCTGGAATTGATTACAAGGAGCAGACGTGAGTAACTGGCCCGGGAAATTTGTCATAGGTTTGACTGGTAATATTGGAACCGGAAAGAGCGTTGTCCGCAAAATGCTTGAACATCTCGGCGCTTACGGCATAGACGCGGATGCGCTCGCCCATCGCGCCATGGCAAAGGGAGCACCAGGCTATCAATCAGTCGTGGATATATTTGGGCGATGGATCCTGGATCCACAGGGACAAGTTGATCGTAACAAGCTCGGAAAGCTTGTATTTGCCGACCCCGAAGCCTTAACCGATCTTGAAAAAATCCTTCATCCCCTTGTCGCACAGGCAGTGGACGCCATCATTCAACGAGCCAGTCAGCCCGTCATCGCCGTGGAAGCGATTAAATTACTTGAGTATGATAAGCTGCGCCAAAAATGCGACATCATCTGGGTCACCGTCGCTCCGGAAGAAATCCAGGTCGAGAGACTCGTTACCAAACGTAATATGAGCCGCGAAGAAGCTCTGCAGCGCATCAGGTCTCAGGGGTCGCAAGAAGTAAAGAAATCTGCTGCCGGCATTGTCATTGAAAATGTCGGTTCATTCGAGGACACATGGAAACAGGTTGTGACTGCCTGGAAAACGGCGACGCCCATACCGGAGGCGGCTCTGGTAGAGGTCGAAAAAGCAGCCGAGGGCAAATTCAGTGTTGTTCGCGGACGTCCACGCGATTCGGCGGCCATCGCACAACTCATCACCCGGCTCAGTCACGGTACAAAATCGCTTAACCAGAGCGATATCATGGCCGCATTTGGTGAGAAGGCTTTTTTACTTCTGCGACTCAATAAAACACCGGTGGGCCTGGCCGGCTGGCAGGTGGAAAACCTGGTGGCCCGCACAACCGATTTTTTCATTGACTCATCGATTGAGCTCTTGCCGGCTCTCAAGACACTCATTGCTGAAGTTGAACAAGCTTCACAGGATTTGCAGTGCGAGGCATCCCTGCTGTTCCTGCCATCCAGCCTGGCCTCCCTGGAAGACTCGTGGAAACAACTCGGTTATGAGCGCCAGACTCCGCAGACCCTTGGTGTCCAGGCTTGGCAGGATGCGGCCAAAGAATCCGCGCAGCCGAATACTATATTATTCTTCAAACAGCTACGGCAGGACCGGATCCTCCGGCCCATCTAATCCAACCGGAAAACAGGTAACCAGGCTGCGGGCCGCAGGCAACCGGCAGGCAAACCAGATTTCCCGCCACCGCATTACCTGATTCCTTTTCTTTTCAATAATCCTGGTCTCTCGTGAACGAAATTCTCAATAATATCTTCTTTGTCTTCCAACGTTTCGATTGGCTCAGCGCACTCGATATATTGCTGGTTACAATCGTCTTCTTCGGATTGTTGTATCTGATTCGCGATACGCAGGCGATGGTGTTGCTGCGCGGGATCATCCTGCTCATCGTTCTGACCGCGCTCCTGACCACCATCATTGAGCTCCCTGCTTTCTCCTGGTTGCTGCGAACCACCCTGCCGGCGCTTCTGCTGGCCATCCCGGTCATCTTCTCCCCTGAAATCCGGCGCGGATTGGAGAGAATCGGGCGTTTCCTGCCCACCAGTGAACCCCGCGTGACTTCCAGCGAGATGCAGTCCACCATCCAGGCGGTGGTCAGCGCGGCTTCCCGACTTTCCGCACGCCGACATGGTGCGCTGATCATCCTACAGCGAAGTGCAAGCCTGGTCGATTATGTCCATACCGGGGTGACGTTGCAGGCTAGAGTCACGCCAGAACTATTGCTCCAGGTCTTTTATCCCAATACGCCACTCCACGACGGTGCTGTGATCATAGAGGGGACGCGCATCCTCGCTGCCGCATGTGTCATGCCGCTTTCCGCCAGCGGTATCCTCGTTCGCACTCCCGATCGACAGATGGGGCTGCGGCATCGCGCTGCTCTGGGGATTTCCGAAGACACGGATGCGATTGCCGTCGTTGTCTCTGAAGAATCCGGATTCATCTCCATCGCCCACGGTGGGCGCATGATCCGCCGGCTGGATCCGGAACGACTTGAAAACATACTCACTGCTTTTTATCGACCTGAGAACGAAAGCAGGAATTTCCTGAAACGCACCTTCCCTTTTTTGAACCGGGATAAGTGACATGCGCTGGATTTTTGCCAACATCCGTTCAATCTTTCTCGCGTTCATCCTGGCTGTTGTAGTCTGGATCAGCGCAGTCACGGCTTCCGATCCGGATGTCGAACGGGCGTACCCGACTCCCATCCCGATTGAAATCATAGGTCAAGATCCCGGCCTGGTTCCGGTGGGAGAGATTGCAACATCGGTCGACCTGACCATCAAAGCCCCTCAATCCATTTTAAATGAACTCATTGAGAAGCCCGATCTCTTGCGGGTGGTCGCAGATTTATCCGGACTAAACGCCGGGATACACCAGGTACCGTTACACGTCCAGATCAATTTGCGCCCCGCACAGGTGGTAGCGATCGATCCACCTAGCTTGAACCTGGTTCTCGAACCCCTGACCACTCGCGTCCTGAAGGTTGATTTGACGGTAAATGGAGAACCGGCAGTGGGATACAAACTTGGCGATCCGGTTATTGACCCACCTGAAGTCGTCATCTCTGGGCCTCAATCGCTGGTAGATCAGATTGTTGAAGTGCAGACGCAGGTCAGCGTTTCCAATGCCCGGCAAAATGTAGATACTACCGTCCAACTCCTTCCCTTAGATGGCAAGAATCAACCGGTAAATGGAGCGAATCTCAATCCAGACTCCGTCAAGGTGCTTGTTCCAGTCACCCAACAGGGAGGCTACCGAGACCTGGCTGTGAAAGTCGTCGTAACCGGGCAAGTCGCCAGCGGGTACCGTCTGACGAATATTTCAGTTTTTCCGCCCGTTGTGACCGTTTATTCTGCCGACCCGAATGTTGTTAATGCCATGCCTGGATTTGTTGAGACCCAATCATTTAACTTGAATGACGCCAAACAAAACATCGAGACCCGCCTGACACTCGTGTTGCCAGCCGGTGTTGCCGTCGTAGGTGAACAAAGTGTTCTTGTACAGGCTTCCATCTCTCCAATCATGAGCAGCATTACCATTGCGAATAAAAATGTTGAATTGCTTGGGCTTGACCCGCATCTGGGCGCTCAAATCTCCCCCACCACTGTGGACGTGATCTTGTCGGGTCCTCTGCCCGTGCTTGACCAGCTCACTCCAGAAGACGTTCGCGTGCTTATTGATCTGACCGGCCTGGGGATGGGTACGTATCAAGTGGATCCGAAAGTGGAAATCCTGGTTCAAGACGTACAAGTTGAATCTATCAACCCAACCACTCTCGAGGTCGTGCTCGGTCCACCCCTGACCCCCACCCTCACCAAGAATCCGTAACGTAGTAATCACTCTCATCTCACTAATTCACGTCCCAGCCGGATCCCGAAAGAAAATAAATGCCTAAACCCGTGGTAGCACTCGTAGGACGACCGAATGTAGGTAAAAGCACCCTGTTCAACCGTCTGGCAGGCGAGCGGTTAGCAATTGTGGATGAGACACCCGGCACGACTCGCGACCGGATTTTTGCCGAATCTGAATGGAACGGAATCCAGTTTGACATTGTGGATACCGGCGGTATCGACCCAACCCATGGAGGAAAAACGCCTCTCTCGATCGGTTCCGCCGAGTTCATTGAGCAGATCCGCGCTCAAGCACAAATCGCCATCCGGGATGCAGACGCGGTCCTATTCCTGACCGATGGAGAAGATGGGGTTACGCCAGCCGACCGGGAAGTAACACAAATCCTACGCCGGTATCAGAAGAAAATTGATGAAAAGCCCTGGCCACCCATTTACCTTGTGGTCAATAAATGTGATAGCGCCTCCACACGTGAGGAAGCAAGCCAGTTCTACGAATTAGGGCTGGGCGATCCGTATGCTGTCTCTGCGATTCACGGCACCGGGACGGGCGATCTGCTGGACGATCTCGTCGCCTCGTTTCCAAAACTGGAGGAGCAGGAGGACGAATCGGTCAAAATCGCCATTGTCGGCAAGCCCAACGCGGGAAAATCGTCGCTGTTGAACCAGCTGGTCGGCGAGGAACGGGCGATCGTGAGTCCGATCCCCGGGACGACCCGCGATGCCATCGACACAAAAATCACTGTCGACGATATTCCGGTGACGCTGATCGATACGGCTGGGATCCGCAGACGAGGGCGCATCGAACGTGGTGTCGAGCAGTATTCGGTCCTGCGCTCCTTCAAAGCAATTGAACGCGCGGATGTCGTCCTGCTGGTGATCGATGCGGTCGAAGGCATATCGACACAGGACGCGCACATTGCCGGTTTTATCCTCGATGAATGGAAAAGCACGGTCGTGCTGGTCAACAAGTGGGACGCACTGGAAAAAGATTCGTACACGATGGATGCCTTTACACAGAGAATCCGACAGGAATTGAACTTCATGGATTACGTGCCGTTACTTTTCATTTCCGCGAAGACTGGTCAGCGCGTGGACCAGGTGCTGCCCATGGCTCTGCGCGTGCAGGAGGAACGCCTGGCGCGCATTTCCACATCGAAGCTCAATGCAGTGCTGCAGAACGCGCAGGATGCGCATGCCGCGCCGTCACATGCCGGGCGGCAGTTGAAGATTTTCTATGGCACGCAGGTGCGCTCCGACCCTCCGACGTTCATGATTTACGTAAACGATCCCAAGTTAATGCACTTTTCGTACATGCGTTTTCTTGAGAACCGCATTCGCGAGGAGTATAGTTACCTGGGTACGCCAATCAGGATTGTGGTCAAGAGTCGGAGAGAAGAATAGTGGACAACGTGGAGTATAAATGACGCCCCGCAGAGTAATTCTGCGAGGCGTTTTCTCTTTTTAGCACCCTGCTAAGGAATATCTTCCCCACCGACTACTGCAGAACCTGACGGTACGGCAGCTACTGGAACCGAACCCGAGACGATGATCTGCGCGTAAAACGGAACATCCGCATTCGTGCCCAGAGCGAACAACTGCCCGGTGTTCGATTTCAAGCTCCAGTTGCTGCGGTAAACCCCTGCCGCCGCCGGGGCGACTAAATTTACTGACATATTTACCATTTGACCGGGGGCGACGTTACTGGTCAGCTTGACCGGGTAAACCGCACTCATCGGATCGCCACTGACATAGGTCGTAGAATATTCCGTAGTCCAGGTGCAGGAACCGATGTTTTTCAGCTGCCAGCTCTTCGTGAAGGGTGATTTCGGAGAAAAGACAGTGTTGTCCGGTACCGTGACATCCGCGATGAATGCCGCCTTGTTCAGGCAGGCACCGGGAACCGGGGTAGGCACAATCCCGCCACTCCCGACGATGATTTGCACCCAGAACGGGACATCGTTGTTCGTTCCGAGCGCAAAGACCTTACCTGAGGGGTTCTTAATGGCCCAGTTGCCTTTATAGGTGCCATTGGTGTTGGGAGACGCCATATTTACAGATACATCTACGTTCTGACCCGGGGCTACGCTACTGGTCAATTTCACCGGGTACACCGCACCCATCGGGTCACCGCTCACGAAGGTGGTCACGTAGTCGGGAGTCCAGGTGCAGGTGCCGCTGTTTTTCAATCGCCAGGTTTTGGTAAAACTGGTATTCGGCGCGAACTGGGTATTATCCGGTACTGACACATCGGAGACAAAGGTCACTCTATCTATACAGGCACCAGGGGAAGATGTCACAAGAATTTTTACCCAGAACGGCTCGCTGGCGGTTGAACCGATGCCAAAGGCCACACCTGATACATTCTTCAATATCCAGAAACCCTGGTAACTGCCTCCCGCAGGAGGTGCGACCATATTAACAGACACGTCCACGGATTGCCCGGGTGCCACCAGGGTTGGCAGGTTGACCGGAAACACCGCGCTCATCGGGTTGCCACTGGCAAAATCGACCTTGTAGCCGGTTGACCAGGTACAGGCGCCGACATTTTTTAATCGCCAGGTCTTCGTGAAAGCAAAATTCGGAACCATCGCGGTATCATCAGGCACAGTAACGTCTGCCACATATTGCGCGGCATCACAATAACCGGTAAGGCCTCCCTGCACCGGGGTTGGTATAACTGGTGTTGGCAAACCCGGTGTCACGCCGATGGGGATATTGGCTGCAATAGGTGTGCCCATAATCTGAGGAGTCTTGGCAGACGCCGTGGACAAAGCCATCACCGTTTTCGCCTGGGCGGTATAAAGCGGATCGAGCGTGGCTGCAGCATTAATGGTCGAAGCAGACCGCTGGCAAGCGGGTAGGATGATCAACACCAATCCGATCAGGAGAAAATAGGAGATTTTGATGTTACGCATAGATGCTCTCCTCCTGCGCGAGATTATGCGAAATCCGCGCTACTTCATTTTATATCAAATTTATTATCTTGAATATATATCCGAATTGTTACAAATCAGGGCACATAACCTAATAACCATTCGTAAGAAATATCCATCAAATAACCATTGAGATGGCCCGTACATGGATGTACAATGAAACAAAAGAAAACATTTATATGCTTAAGAAAGTATTTCTATTCTGTGCGTTGCTCGCTTTACTTTTACTCTCTCCTGCGCCCATCCGGGCATGGGAGCTGGTCGGGGATTCCCTCCAACCTGCCGGCTTTCCACCCCTGGGCCAAAGAATTATTTATCCATCACAAACGGATTTCGACGGCGACGGGCTAAATGAGACACTGGTATTAAGCGATGGACAGGCTCGTATCGTGACAGGGACCCATCTTCGATGGAAAAGCCCACCGGAATGGAATGTCAGGCAGGCCAGCCTGGGTGACCTAAACCACGATGGATCAATTGAGGCTGTCCTGCTGGTATGGCGTCCGTTCAGACCCTGGAGTGTCGACCGCTGGCTCCCAAGTGGAGGACGCATCAATCAGTTTCAAAACGATAAAGGGGAATCATGTCACATCGTCCTGATCGGTTGGCGTAAGAACATGTTCAGAGAGCGTTGGGCAGGTTCCGCTCTGGCAGAACCGGTCAACACTTTTGCCATGGCTGACTTAAATCGTGACGGGATGGACGAATTGGTCACCATGGATTCCACCTATGCTGCATTTCCCTCAACCCCCGCGAACACGCTGAAGGTTTGGGAGTGGAACGGATTTGGCTTCAGCCTCGTCTCAAGTGTGGAGGGTCTGTTCAGCGATTTGCAGGTCGTCCGAACATCCGATAAACGTGTCATTCTATTGACACCCTAAAATAGGAGGTCGTCATGAAATCCAATCGCAAGCTTTTTACGATTCTGAGTCTTATCATCGCCATTTCGATAGCCTGTAATTTGTTCAATTCGGTCCCCGCAACGCAGACCGCCATCCCATTCCCTTCGACCCCGACCGCTTCGGGAGAGATCATTCCCACCCCGCCTGCAGGAGTCTACCCGGCAGCCTTTTCATCATTCCAGCCAATAAAAGTCAACATACCTCCAGTCTATGCGGGTGGCGATTACACCCTGCCTTTGGATCTAAACCAGGTGCAGGACATAGACACCCTTAAACTCAGCGAAGCCCAGCGCCAGATGCTTGCTCAAAATGGATTCGTCGTCCTGCCGCCCAAACCCGGTGAATTCCGCGAGTTTTATCAAATATACGAGATGCGGCGGTATGATACTGAAAAGGTGTTCATTACAACCGACTCGATTTACCATGTCTACCATCTGGTTTTTGATAAAATGCTGCGGGATCTTGAGCGGGATTATTTTATCCAAACCCTCAGCACCCTGACCAGCACCATGCTCAATGCCACCTATCAGCAATTCCAATCTCTGAGGGGCACACCCCTTGAAGAACCGGCTCTGCGCAACGTAGCCTTTTTCGCCGTGGCTGCCCAACTCCTCGGGTTGTCCGACCCCGTACCACCCGAAGTAACCGACATGGTCAACGCTGAACTGGCATTGATATCCGGTGCGGGAGGCCCTCAAGTCTCCCCCGTCTGGGACCGCCCAGACTTACCCGAAGATAAAAAATTGATCGAAGATTACAGCCAGTATATTCCCCGCGGGCACTATACTCGCTCTGAAGAGCTCAAGAAATACTTCCGCACAATGATGTGGTACGGTCGTCTGACCTACCGCCTGCGCGACGATTTCGAGACCCAGCGAGCATTGTTACTCACGGATGCAATGCGCAAGGCCCAGGCATCCGACGGTACACCTGCCACCACCCTCTGGCAGAACATCTATGAACCGACCACCTTCATCGTCGGTAAAGCCGATGATCTATCCTATTTCGAATACGCTGCACTGATGGATACAATCTTCGGGGCAAACGCCGATCCGTCCTCCTATGCCGATCCGGAAAAATTTGCCGCTTTCAAAAAAGCTGCTGAAACTCTTCCGCCACCGCAAGTTAATTCCATGTGGGTATGGATCTGGGAGGATCCCGAACAGGCCACCAAAGGCTTCCGCTTCATGGGTCAACGCTTCACGCTGGACGCCTATGTCTTCGGTCAACTGATCTGGCGCAAGGTCGGCACAGAATCCGAGCCACGCGGCTTGCCAAAAGCCCTCGATTTCTTTGCTGCAACAGGTTCGGACGAGGCCTATAATATCCTGAATGAGATGGGTGAGACCAGGTACGAAAATTATCAAAAACAAATGGATAAAGTTCGGGGTGAGATTGC
>JBGPQJ010000074.1:0-13602 GCA_041488995.1 Anaerolineae bacterium | reverse complement strand
TTACGATATAATCAAAACGACCACGCCGGAATTTACAGGTAAAACGGCGCGAGGAGATAAAATGATGCTTTTGTTTTTCATCCTTGTTTTTGTGGTGCTGGTGCTGATCCATGAACTGGGGCACTTATTCGCCGCGAAAGCCGGGAAAGTCCAAGTGGACGAATTTGGGATCGGGCTCCCGCCGCGCATCATGACTTTATTTAAGTGGCGCGAGACGGAATTCACCCTGAACGCGCTCCCCATTGGAGGGTTCGTGCGCCCGAAAGGCGAAAACGACCCCAATGTGCCGGGAGGCCTGGCGGCTGCCAGCCCGTGGGTCCGCCTGGGCGTGCTTTTAGCCGGACCGGCGATGAACCTGCTGGCCGGCGTGCTGATCTACACGTTGATCTTTACCCAGACTGGCATCCCGGACGTCAGCCGGGTGATCCTGGTGGAAGTATCTCCGGATTCCCCCGCGGCGCAGGCCGGTTTTCAGGCGGGCGACTTGATCCTGAGCGCCAATGGCACGCCCATTAATAGCACCGAGGACATACGTACGTTGATCTATGCCAGCATTGACCAGCCGGTGGAGATCGTCTATGAGCGCAATGGACAGCAGTATACGACGACCGTGGTGCCATCCAGCCAGCGAACCGCAGAGCAGGGAGCGACCGGCGTGCTGCTGGGCAACCCTGTCCAGCAGGCGAACCTCCTGACCGCGATGTCGCTCGGCATCCGCGTGACCGGGATGTACATCCATGAGATCCTGACGCTGCCTGCGCGCATCATTCAGGGTTCGGTTCCCTCCGACCAGGCACGGTTCATCGGCCTCAAGGGGATGTACGATTTCATGTCGCAGGCAGTGGCGAAGGACCAGCAGACTCGCCAGGTCCCGCAGCAGCCCGCCGGGACGCCTGCCCAGGAACCGACCAACTACACCCTGGCGTTGATCGCCACCCTGACCATTTCACTCGGCATCTTCAACCTGCTGCCCTTCCCCGCATTGGACGGAGGGCGCATCCTGTTCCTGCTGCCCGAATTGATCTTCCGCCGCCGGGTGCCGCCCAACATTGAGACCACGGTGCACGCGGTTGGAATCATGCTGCTGCTCGTGTTAATGTTGTATATCAACTTGATGGATTTTATCAATCCTATCACAGTGACCTTGCCGTAATCTGACAGGGGCGGACGGGTGTCCGCCCCTGCAAATTGAAAATAGCGAGATTCTGATGCCCAAAGTTTCCTTCCCGCGTGTGCTGGATGCACTGCAGGATTCAAGCACCGCCTTTCCGAACCGATACCTTAGAAATTTCTCGGACCTCGGACCCGAGGATATCCATGCCTTGAAAGCTGTCTGGGGAGAGATCCCGACTTCGCGCAAGCATCAACTGGTCAGGGACCTCGAAAAGCTCAACGCGGACGATACACTGGTCTCCATGGACGCCTTTGGCCGCGCCATGCTGGACGACCCCGATGCCCAGGTAAGACTGTATGCCATCCGCATGCTGTGGGAAAGTAACGATCCCCGCCTGGCGGCTGTCCTGATCCGCAGCATTCAGGAAGACCGCTCGGAAGAGGTGCGCGGCGAGGCGGCCTCCGTGCTGGGTGGCTATGTCTATCAGGGCGAATTGGAAGAAATTCATCCCCGGCTGTTTAAGGAAGCAGAGGACGCGCTGCTCGCCACTGCGCAACAGGAGGAGCATCGCATCTCCAAGCGGTTTGCCATGGAAGCGTTGGGCTATTCATCGCGCCCCGAAGTCACGGCAATCATCAAGAACGCCTACAGCCAGCATGACCCGCAATGGGTCGCCAGCGCGCTTTTTGCGATGGGACGTTCAGCCGATCCGGACCAATGGCAGGATGATGTACTCTACGCGCTCGACCACGATAACCCTGAAATCCGCCTGGCAGCCGTACAAGCCGCCGGGGAATTGGCCCTGCAGTCCGCCCGAATTACCTTGCTGGCAGCGCTTGATACTGAGGAGAACGAGGAAACCTACCGCGCGATCATCTGGTCGCTCTCGCAGATTGGCGGAGAGGATGTGCAGATATTCCTGTACAATCTGGTGGATGCCACGCAGGACGACGACCTGGCGGAATTTATCGAGGAAGCTCTGGAAAACCTGACCTTTACCGAGGACCTGGAACGCTATGACCTGCTTGCCTTCGACCCGGATGAACCGGGAGAATAGAATTCCCGAATAAAGATCAACCAAGAGCACCGCAGCCCCCGATGACCTTCTCTGAACTTTTAACAACTTTCGCTGACAATATCCTGCCGATTTTACTCATCAGCGGGTCGGCCTACTTGCTCGGCAGATTTTTATCACTCGACTCGCGGACCGTCGGGCGGCTGGTCTTTTATCTCTTCAGCCCGGTGCTGGTGTTTAACCTGCTCATCCGCAGCCAGCTCCCTCCCGAAGAGATGTTGAAGACCGCCGGGTATGCTGCCGCCGTCATGGTCAGCTGCGCTCTGATTGCCTTGGTCGCAGGACTCATCCTGCGTCTGGAGCGCAGCACGTTGACCGCCATCATCCTGACCAGCATGTTCGCCAACAATGGCAATTTCGGCCTGCCGCTCGTCTCTTTCGCTTTTGGGGCGGATGCACTGGCGCATTCGAGCATTTACTTCGTCACCAGCGGGGTTCTGGTTTACAGCCTCGGCGTGTTGATTGCCTCACTCGGTCATACAGACATCAAGCGCGCCCTGCTCGGCCTGCTCAAGGTGCCTTCCATCTATGCCCTGGCGGCCGCAATGGTGGTCATCCGTTTTGACCTGCAGCTCCCCGTTCCGCTGGACAGGACGGTTTCCCTAGTGGCGGGCGCCGGCGTGCCGATGATGCTGGTGCTGCTTGGCCTGGAACTCCAAAAGGCGCAATGGACCCGCAACCTGGTCGGCATGTCCCTGAGCACCTCCATCCGTCTGCTGGCGGGGCCGGTCATCGGACTGGGGCTAGCCTCCCTGTTTGGAATCGCCGGCGCAGCCCGGCAGGGTGGCGTCATTGAGGCGGCCATGCCGAGCGCCGTGGCGAACACTGTCCTCGCAACTGAATATAAACTGGATTCCTCCCTGGTGACGGGGACGATCCTGTTGACCACTCTGCTCAGCCCGCTCACACTGACACCGCTGCTTCTATTCTTAAAATAATCATTCCTGTTTCAGATGTACAGCAGTCTCTGCAACGAAACGGGTGGATGCCATAGAGTTATCTTCATGCGTAAAATCACATTCGTCTTTCTCCTGATTTTGATCCTGACCCTATGGACGCCCGCCCGCGCCCAGGCGAATCAGCCTCAATTTGTGGACCCGCTTCTCACCTATAAATTCGGGGAATCCCTTCTTTTTTCGGTCCGCATTGAGGCGGCTGCTCCCATCCAGGAAGCAAAAATCTTCGTCTCGAATGAAAGTGGACAAAGCGTTTTGGTCGCAGATGCCGGGTTCGATCAGGCAGGCAGGATCTGGTACACCTACTTGATCCAGCCGGGCGCACTGCACCCCTTCGTTAAATTATTCTTCAATTTCAAGGTGACTCTGCAGGACGGGCAGGTGCTCGACAGCCCTTTTTATTCGGGGCGGTACACGGATGACCGCTTCAACTGGCAGGTCAGCAATGACCCGCAGTTTATCATTTCATGGATAGAAGGGGACGCCGCCTTCGCCCAGGCCGCCACCGATACTGCCCGCCGCAGCATCGAACAGATCCAGCAATACATCCCGACAGATTCGACGCAGCCAGTTGAAATTTATATCTATAACTCTGCGGCGGACCTGCAAAGCGCGTTCAACCTGAGCGGCGAACAATGGATTGCAGGCATGGCCAGCCCCGACCTCAACGTGGTGTTGGTTTCCATCCCGCCGGGCGAGGAGCAAAAACTCGAAATGGAACGCCAGATCCCGCACGAGCTGGCGCATATCATGCTGTACCGGATGACTGGCGACCGGTACGCTGCACAGCCGGTCTGGCTGCGCGAAGGCCTCGCGTCCCTGGCGGAGTTATCCCCCAACCCGGATTATGCCCTCGCATTGGAGAATGCCAGCCGGGACGGGACGATGATCCCGATGAAAGACCTGTGCGAATCCTTCCCCCCCGATGCCGGAACTGCTTTCCTGGCTTATGCCCAATCCGAATCATTTGTCCGTTACCTTTTCCAGACCTACGGCGCTTCCGGGCTTAAGACACTCATCAATGCCCATGCTGACGGGTTGAACTGCGAGCAGGGTGCGTTCCGCTCGCTCGGGCTGACACTGAACAACCTGGAATCCAACTGGCGACGCGATGTGCTTGGGGAGGATGTGGTTTCCACGGCAAGCAAAAACCTGCTGCCGTTTGCCGTCCTGCTCGTCGTGATCCTGGTCATCCCGCTGCTGCTGGTCTTTTCCGGGCGGAAAAGGAAATCCAATGGGTGAAAAAGAGCTTTCGCGTGTTCACATCTGGGTGCGCGGACGGGTACAGGGGGTCGGCTTCCGCGCCTACGTCCAGCAATCCGGGCACATGCTGGGGCTGGCGGGCTGGGTGCGCAATGTTGGCTGGGGTCAAGTCGAGACTCTGGCGGAAGGCGACAAAGCGATCCTGGAACGATTTATCGAGGCTGTCCGCACCGGTCCGCGCGCTTCGCTCGTGGAAGATGCCCGTGTGGAATGGGAACAGGCTACGGGTGAGTTTGATTCTTTCCAGGTGCGATCAAGCCGATAGAAGCAGGCCTCTGTCACGCCGGCTAATTAATCCATTTATAATGAGTTGTGAAATGAAAAAGCTTTGGTCAGGGCTCACCCTACTTTTTATAATAACCGGATTGCTCCTGGCGGCTTGCGGGACGGCTTCCACACCGCCGCCCTCTCATGCGTCCGGCACTTTACTGGATGGCAAGTCTATCCTGGAACAACGCTGCAATGTCTGCCACTCGTTGAGCTATATAACCAATTCCCGCGGAACACCGGACCAATGGGCAGCAGTGGTGAATATGATGAAGGCCAATGGCGCCGTGCTTAGCCCGCAAGAGCAGAAAATCCTGGACGATTACCTGGCAAAGACTTTTAAATAGCAGAACATGAACCCCAAGATTAGATAAAACAGGGTCAGTTCAACCAGCCAACCCTGTAATGTTGTTGAGAAAATCCCAATCCCCGTTCTTTCAGCGACACCCATCTGCCCTGACCGATCACCTGGTGATCGAGGACATCCACATCCAGCAGTTTGCCTGCCTGGATAATCGCGCGCGTCACCGCGACATCGTCATTATTTATATGGAGAATCCGATTGACATCGCTACTCACGATAAGTAGAGTGGAGATGAGGAGGCTCAATATGAATAATGATGATTCGAATAAGCCGGTCGTCCTCTTTGCAATTGTTCCGGAAAGAGGCCGGGTAAGGGAGGTATCCACCACTTCACCGCTGGTCAATCATTTCCTGGATTTGATGAAGATGAGCCGGGCTTATAACACCTGGGTTAGCTATACCCAGGATCTCAAAGTGTTCTTCAAAACAATTTTGAAGCCACCCGAAGCAATAACTCGTACCGACTGTCGCGAATTTATGAAACGGCAGGATGAAGCTGGTTGCTCTGGGGCGACCATCAATCGGCATCTGGCGGCAGTCTCATCCCTGTTCAATGAGCTCTGTTTGTTGGAGCCTGATAGTTTTTCTCGAAATCCGGTGCATCCTCGCCAACGCGCAGCAGGATGGCCAGCAATTCGGCGTTGGCAGGCGCCTGCGCTCCCAGCGCAGCCAGGCGCTCGCGCGGACAGTCGCTTACGGGAGGTCGGTGATGCGGTAAAAGGGACGGGAACTGGTTTCGCTCATGGTTTTTCTCCCTAAATTATGTTATATCTATTTTACAGCGGAATGTCTCCGCAGCCATTCTTGACATCCGCCCATGCATCAGTTAGAATACCGTTCGCCCTGTTATCGGGCCTGTAGCGCAGTTGGGAGCGCGCCTCAATCGCACTGAGGAGGTCAGGGGTTCGAATCCCCTCAGGTCCACCAAGATTGTAGATTGCGGATTGATGACGAATTGGGCGCACCAACAATCTACAATCCGCAATTGAAAAACCAAATGGGCCCATAGCGCAGTTGGGAGCGCGTCTCAATGGCATTGAGAAGGTCGGGGGTTCGAATCCCCCTGGGTCCACCAGAAATGGCATTGGCGGTTGGCTTTTGGCATTTGCTTGGGCCAATCGCTAAGTGTTATAATAAGCTAAATCGAAAAGTCACGGCAGGAGTAGTAGGTCGTCCCGCCAGCGAGATGGGAGAGCAAGGTGGAAGCCCGTCACGGCGCAATCGGGAGCGCCAAGTATAAGACCGAACTCGCCTGTTATCCCGAAAGGGAGGCTGCGCTGGTGAATGGAAGTAGTCGGCGCCGGGATTGCCCGTTACAGCAGACTTGAGTGACGTTCAAACCATTGGACGTAACCAGGGTGGTACCGCGGAGAAACCCTTCGTCCCTGATTGGATGAAGGGATTTTTGTTTAATTTTGAAAAGGAGGCCGCTATGAAAAATATCACCCATAAAGCCAAGAATGCCGTTCGCACCCCCGGCTCCCTTCTCGCGGACCTCCTTGCTTTTCGCCAGCCGGTTTTGCGCATACTTCCCGTAGGCCGCGCCTCCCGATCACCACAGGCAAGGCGGATGCGGTATAAATAAATTATTCACCTGCATTTTTCATTCACGAGGATAGAATGGCTGATATTGCTTACAACTTCACCGACATCGAAAAGAAATGGCAGAAAAAATGGAAAGCCGACGGGCTGTATCACTCCGATATTGACGAGTCAAAGCCAAAGTTCTATGCGCTGACCATGCTGCCCTACCCCTCCGGCGACCTGCATATCGGTCACTGGTATGCCATGACGCCCTCCGACGCACGCGCCCGTTACATGCGCATGCGCGGATTCAACGTCATGTTTCCGATCGGGTTCGATGCATTCGGCTTACCCGCAGAAAATGCCGCCATCAAGAGCGGCGTCCACCCGATGAAGCGCACCGGCGAAAATATCGTCAAGATGCGCAAGCAACTGCGCTCGATGGGGGCGATGTTCGACTGGCGGCGTGAAATGGTTTCATCCGATCCGGAATACTACAAGTGGACGCAGTGGTTCTTCGTCCAGCTCTACAAACACGGGCTGGCTTACCGCAAGATGTCGCCAGTGGATTTCTGTCCGAACTGCAACACCACCCTGGCGCGCGAGCAGGTCTGGGGCGACGACCGCCACTGTGAGCGCTGCGGCACGCCCGTCATCAAGAAGGACCTGGACCAGTGGTTCTTCAAGATTACCCAATATGCCGACGAGCTGCTGGACTTCTCCACCATCGACTGGCCTGATCGCGTGCAGACTTTGCAGACCAACTGGATCGGCCGCTCGGAAGGCGCCTCGGTCATCTTCAAGACGGAGGCAGGCGACCCGATCGAGATTTTTACCACCCGCCCGGACACGCTGTGGGGCGCGACGTTCATGGTGCTGGCTCCCGAACACCCGCTGGTCGACAAGATCACGTCCCCCGCGCAGAAGAGCGAGGTGGAAGCCTACAAGTTCGAGGCCGCCCGGCAGAGCGACATTGACCGTGAAGCCGTTGACAAGGAAAAGACCGGCGTATGGACCGGCGGCTACGCCATCAACCCGGTCAACAACTCGCGCATCCCGATCTGGATTGCCGACTACGTGCTGATGACCTATGGCACCGGCGCGATCATGGCCGTCCCGGCTCACGATGAACGCGACTTCGCCTTCGCCCGCAAGTATCACCTGCTGGTCATGCCGGTCATCCAGCCGGAGGGCCAGCCGAAGCTGGACGGCGCCACAATGGAGGCCGCTTATATCGGCGGTGGTTATATGGCCAACTCGGGCCAGTTCAACGGGACCATCATCAACGAGGAAAAGGGGCGCAAGAACCCGGGCATCTCCGCGGTCACCCAGTGGCTGGAGAAGAACGGCATCGGCAAGTTCGCCACTTCCTACCACCTGCGCGACTGGCTGATCTCCCGCCAGCGCTACTGGGGCGCACCCATCCCGATGGTGTACTGCAAGGACTGCGGCTGGAACCCCGTACCCGATGACCAGCTGCCAGTGACCCTGCCCGAAGATGTGGAATGGAAGCCTACCGGCGAAAGCCCGCTGAAACTGCACCCGACCTGGAAGAATACGACCTGCCCGTCCTGCGGCAAGCCCGCCGAACGCGAAACAGACACAATGGACACCTTCATGTGCTCGTCGTGGTATCACCTGCGTTACCTGAGCCCGTGGTGCAAGACCGCGCCCTTCGACGAGGCCGAGTATAACTACTGGATGCCGGTGGACATCTACACCGGCGGCATTGAGCACGCCACCATGCACCTGATCTATACGCGCTTCTTCCACAAAGCCCTGCGCGACATGGGCATCACCGAAGGCGCAGAGCCTATGCAGCAACTGCGCAACCAGGGCATGGTGCTGGGCGAAGATAATGAGAAAATGTCCAAGAGCCGCGGAAACGTGGTATCGCCCGACGAGTTGGTCAAAGCCTATGGCGCCGACACGGTGCGCGCCTACCTGATGTTCTTCGCCCGCTGGGACATGGGCGCACCGTGGAACTCCAAGGGGATTGAAGGTTCTTCGCGCTGGATCCGGCGCGTGTGGTTGTTGTTCACCGATCCGCCCCGACCCGGCAAATGCTCCATCGAGACCAAACGGGCACTGCGCCGCAGGCTGCACCAAACACTGAAACGGGTGACGCGCGATTTCGAAAAATTCGAGTTCAACACCATTGTCTCATCGCTGATGGAGCTGTTGAACGACATGTATAAAGCCCGCGACGAGGGCGTCTCCGGGACTGCCGAGTGGGCTGAATCGCAGGACATCTATCTGCGCATGATGGCGCCGGTTGCCCCGCACGTCAGTGAGGAACTCTGGGCGCGGCTGGGCAAGCCCTATTCCATCCATACCCAGAGCTGGCCTGTCGTGGACGAAGAAGCCGCCCGCGAGGAAGAGGTTACACTGGTGGTGCAGGTCAACGGCAAGCTGCGCGACCGCATCACCGTCCCAGCAGATGTATCCGAGGAGGACGCCAAGGCAGTTGCTCTGGCAAGTGAAGCGGTGAAAAAGCACCTGGAAGGCAAAACGCCCAAACAGGTAGTGTACGTGAAAGGGCGGCTGGTGAATATTGTAGTGTAATATTAACAGGGACGGGCAGTTGCCCGTCCCTGTTACAAAAATTAATATCCCTTTGCCGTTGATCATTTGGAGTCACTCATGCCTATCCTGCTCGACCCTGAAGAAAATGAGACCCGCGCGCTGTTGAAGTTCGCGGGCAGCTTCGATGGAAAATCCGTGCTGGAGATCGGCTGCGGCGACGGCCGGCTGACCTGGCGCTATGCCGACCACGCCGCGCATGTGACCGGCATTGACCCCGACGCTGAACGGTTCAAAAAAGCCCTGAGTACCCGCCCGCGCCATTTGCGCAGTCGGGTGGAACTCCACCATCTCGGGCTGGACGACTTCGCTTCCCGAACCCACACGGATCAATTTGACATCGCCATCCTTTCCTGGTCGCTGTGATGAATACCGCCTGAGCGCATGGTCCATGCGCTGGAGACGGTCCATTCGTTGCTCAAGCCCGGCGGAGTGCTGGTGGATATCCATCTCGGCACGGAGAAAGCCGGGATCCTGGCGCAGGTGAACGGGAAGGAATATTTCCTTGACAGCGTCGAGGAGACGGACGACTACATCGAATACAAACAGGCCAACGAGGCGCTGGCGCAGGTGATCGAGCGCGGGTTATTCACAATAGAGGAAGCGGGTCAATTCACCTTTCTAATCCATGCAGCGACGATTGAAGAAATGCGAGAGTACCTCACCGCCAACTGGAAGGATGCCATCCTCAACGAGTCCGTGGACATCAAAGCCAGAGAGCTTCTCACGCCATCCATCGAGCGGTATGGAATCTTTGTGCGTGAGGAAATCCTGATCACCAGGTTCAAGCGGGGATAAACCAACGTAAATAAAAAGAGGAATACGCGTGAACAAGCGTATTTCTCTTTTTATCCATAAGCACCTTATCCGCGCACAATTTGCAATGCGCCCGGCAAAATCTCAACACTCAACTTTCGCAAATTCGATCCAAAATTAGTGTAGATTTCCCCGTCCGCGTGAATATAAAGCGGTTTGTCTGAGGTCAGGCTTAACCGGGTGAAGTTCCCCATACGGACGCACTTGAAACGCCCATGCGTGCCGTTCATCACCTCGGGGATGAGCCTAAACATCATCAGCCGGGAGATCTTCCGAACGGCCGCATAGTGCAGGATTCCGTCGTCGAGACTGGCATCCGGCGCGACGTGAAAACCGCCGCCTTCCCGGGGACCGTTGCACAGGGTCAGCATGAGGGTGCTTTCATCCCAGTTTTCCTTGTCCGTCTCAATATGCAGGCTGG
Organism: Anaerolineae bacterium; assembly: GCA_041488995.1. Lineage (GTDB taxonomy): Bacteria > Chloroflexota > Anaerolineae > Anaerolineales > Villigracilaceae > JBGPQJ01. The sequence continues at coordinate 3,219 of JBGPQJ010000074.1, read as the reverse complement.
CAGGGTCAAAGTTAAGGATGATCGTCTGGATCACCGCCGTCAGGTACATCAGAAAACCGCGCAAGACCGGTAGACGGTGTGAGCGAATGGTCACCACCGCGTCAAAACCGATGCCAAGGGTGTTGTCAAAATATTCCTTACGCCCTTGCTCATCGGTCAGTAAACCCACATCGATCGTTTTGGGCTCGCCGCGCAGGGCGTGTGCCAGGGCATGATCCGCTCTGGCCGGGACGCCCACCGCATGGGAAAAATCATTGCCCGAACCGAGCGGCACCACGCCCAGGATGGGACGTTTCTCAACCGGGACCTGCATCAGCCCGTTGACCACCTCGTGAACGGTCCCGTCACCTCCCAAGGCGACCACCATCTCATACCCATCGAGGGCAGCCTGCCGTGCCAGTTCGGTGGCATGGGTCGGGTAGACAGTCCCGCTCCAATCTGCGTGACCATATTCGGCAACGATGGGGCGCAGGTCGTCTGCCACCCGCCATGCATTACCCATATCTGCCATCGGGTTAAGGATCAGTTTGACTTTACGGGGCATGTCATCCTCCAAAATAAAATCCCTGCAGGGTTGTTCGCAAGGATTAAAACACTTGAACCGGCAAATAGTTTGCTCTTATTTTACAGCGATGGGATGCCTTAACTCCCCGGTGCTCTTGGCTGCCTGCATAAAGGATCCGCGCGCATTACGCTTGGCGCGGTAGAGGGCGCCATCCGCGGCGCGCAGCAGGTCGGAAGCGGTATAGGCATGGATGGGGAAAATGGCAATACCGCCGGAAATATCAAAAGCCTTTCGCGAACCGTCGGGCATATCGATGACCAGGCGGCGTAAAGCCCTCTGCAGTTTCTGGGTGACCATCAACGCCGCCTCGTAGGTGGCTTCCGGCATGATGAGCGTCAGTTCGTCACCCCCATAGCGGGCGAGGAAGTCGGTGGAACGCAGGTTGTTGCCAAGTGCGCCGAATGTCTGTTGAAGCACGCGGTCACCGGTATCGTGCCCGTAGGTATCGTTGATCGCCTTGAAGCCGTCGAGGTCCATCATCACCACTGCAAAGGGGTGATTGAAACGCCGGGCGCGTTGCACCTCAATCTCCAGCCGTTCATCCAGGGCGCGTCGGTTGGGCAGCCCGGTCATGATGTCTGTATACGCCTGACGGCTGACCGCTTCGTGCAGGCGGGCATTGATGATGGCGATCGCCGCCTGATCGGACAGCAGCTGCAATAGTCGCAGTTCTTCATGCGAGAAGGGGCCGGTGATGGACCGTGACAGGTTCATCACGCCAACGACATGCGCGCCCATCTTCAGCGGAATGCCAATGATTGAGCCAATCCAGTCCTTGGGAGCACCCTGGTAAAGAGGATGGTTTTGCATATCGTCCACGATCACCGTCCCTGAGGTGCGGGCAACCGTATAAGTCAGTCCATTCGGTCTAGGTTCGGAAATGAGTATGTTACGCCTGCCGTCCCCATCCAGTGACGCACCGAACTTGAGTTTGTCATTCTGGTAAAGGAAGATATGGACGGTTCTCGCGTTCTGGACGAGCTTGATGGCTTCCAGCGCGACGGTGTAAAGGACATTTTCCAATTCGAGCGAGGAGGTCAGGTTCAGACTGATGCGTTTAAGTGCGTCCAGTTCCTGTGCCTGTTGCTGAACAATTTGCAGCAAACCCAGGAGCAGACGCTCATCGTCTTTGCTCAAATTCCCCGAAAGAAGCCGCTGACGCGCAAGAAACAGGGCTTCCGACTTCAAATTAACCATGCACTCATCCCAGAAAGGATTACCACGAACCTTCCTACTACTTTAGCATATTAATGAATTCATTCCAAGAGCCACTTTTAGGGGAGAAGCCGTAAAAGCAGAAAATCACGCCGTACTGACCGTTAATTGTCCCTATGATAAGCGCATGTAGCCCTTGAGACTGTGTTAAAATGATTACGGGAATTAGTACGTAAATTCACATCCGTACCCCAAGAGGCTGCTCATGCCTGAACCCATCATTTCCATCCCTCCAGCCACTCCCTTGAACCCGCACAAACGTGCCATTCTGGTCGGCGCTTCCAGCGGGATCGGCGCTGCGCTGGCTCGCCGCCTTGCCCGCGAGGGCTACACGGTTGCCTGCCTTGCCCGCCGTGCCGACCTGCTGCAGTCACTGTGCGATGAGATCAACCGCACTTCCGGAGAGACGCGTGTGGTGCCCTACACCCATGATGTCACGAACTATAAAGTCATCCCCCAACTGTTCAAGGACATTGTCACGGATTTTGGCGGGCTTGACCTGTTCGTCTATTGTGCCGGAGTCTCCTTGCCCGTCGGGCTGAAACACTTTGACTTTGAAAAAGACCGCGTTACGACCGAGGCCAACTACATCGGCGCGCTGGCCTGGCTTAACCCGGTCGCCGAGATGTTCCAGGCTCTGAAGAACGGGCAGATTATCGGCATTTCATCGGTGGCGGGCGAGCGTGGCAGGGTGGGTAACCCCTCGTACAACGCCTCCAAGGCCGCGTTGAGCAGTTACCTTGAATCCCTGCGCAACCGGTTGACGCGCTACGGTGTCCACGTGCTGACCGTCAAGCCCGGCTTCGTCCAGACTGACATGGTCAAAAACGCCAAAGGCACCTTCTGGGTCATCTCCCCGGAGCAGGCTGCCGAGGACATCTGGAAGGGTATCCACAAGCGCAAGCAGGATATCTATATCCCGGCTCGCTGGCGGTTGGTGATGTTCATTATCCGTAACATTCCATCGGTCATTTTCCGGCGGATGATATTCTAGTCTGGCTGCTGCCAAGGGAAACCGACCATGGTCCGGGTTCTGTTGTGCGCCGCCACTGATTTCTTTACGAGAATACTATGTCCACCACTCTCCCATACGAAAAGCTGACCTTCCTCGAAAACTTCGGGCACTCAATGAGCGCCCCGGCCTATCTCTATCGACCGACCAGTGTCGATGAAATCCTCGAAGCCTTCCATCTCGCGAAAAAGGAAGGCCTGACGATTGCCCTGCGCGGTGCAGGCCGCAGTTACAACGATGCCGCCCTAAATAGCGCCGGCATGGTGCTTGACCTGCAGGGGATGATCAAAATCCTTGAATGGAACCCCGAGACGGGTGTGGTGACTGCCGAACCCGGCGTCACGCTTGAAAAACTATGGCAGGTCGTCCTGCCAGACGGCTGGTGGCCGCCTGTCGTCTCCGGGACGATGACCACCACCCTGGGCGG
>JBGPQJ010000073.1:0-13733 GCA_041488995.1 Anaerolineae bacterium | reverse complement strand
GCTTCTTCATCCAGATGGTCGGAGACGAAGCAGGCCTTCTGACGAGAAAAGCGCAGGTTATGCAGAAGCTCACACACGTAGAAACGATTGTACATCACATGAAACTTCTGGTAGATCAGATCCTGGATCAACACGCTCGTCCAACAACCGGTCGGGTATCCGCACGCTTCCGGCCCGGCTTTCACCCATTCCGACAACTGACGCTTCTGGGTCTTCGTCAAGCGAGCTGGACGCCCAGACGCCTTTTCGTACACCAGACCATTCCAGCGGTTGGTCACGAACTCTTTCAGCCAGTTGTAGACCGTCTGCTGAGAAACATTCCATATCGCCAGAATGACTGCCAATGCCATCTTTTCTCCGATCATCCCCGCCGCGCGGCGTCAGGCTCCCCGGCAAAAGTTCCAGTTCCTCATCCAGGGGGAAAAACCCCCTGCCCGCATTCCGGACAGACCCCATATTCCCGTTCGATCTCCACCTCGTTCTCCCCGCGCACTTGCAGCCGCCGCTTCTTCTTCCCTTTCCCCTCCAGCCTGGATCCACACTGCGGACACAACGGCCCATCTGGACCCTCTTTCCATTCCGCACTCGCACTCAGGTTCGCAGTGTCCGACAGCATCTTCGCTCGAAACTCATCCAACCGCCGATCCACCTCCGCCTCGATCTCTCGAAAGGTCGCCCGCGGATGCTGCTGCCTCCATTCCGCCATCCCTTGGTTGATCTCTTCGCTCTTCTCCTGCCATCCCTTCTTCATCTGCTCGCTCTTCATACGGCCTTCTCGCTTGCATTTCCCCCTATCTTACCCCCTTCCCGAAAAAATGATACACACCCTGGCGGGCGTGGTAGCTTGACGGGGGTGAGAATGGATTGTATATTAGAGCCCAGAAAATTAATCAGGAGAAACCGTCAATGAATTCGAAAGAGCGCATGCTGTCTGTCCTGGAAGGTAAAAAAGTCGAGTATATCCCCTGTTCCTTTATGCTCTTTTATAACTTATACAATGATTGTAAATCTGAACTGGAATATATTACCAGGGAAGTCGAGCTGGGGCTCGAGCCTCACGTCCACGTCGGGCACCTCAACCACACCATGTATCTGACCGGGACCCTGCATCCCGAGGCAAAATACAGCGAATGGACCGAAGTAAAGGACGGCGTGAAGTATTTTTGCCGGAAGATCGATACGCCCAAGGGACCATTGACCAGCCGGGTCATACAGTGGGACGGCTGGCCAACGGAAGGCGATTTTCCCATTTTCAAAGATTGGATCATCCCGCGCTCCCAGGAATTCCTGGTCAAGCCGGAGCAGGACCTGGAAAAACTTAAGTACATCTTCGGCTCCTTTAAAGACACCGACATCGAAAAACTGAGGGAAGAGGCACACGCAGCGAAATCCATCGCCGATCAATTCGGTCTGCTTCAGGTGGGGGGCTGGAAGGGGAACGTCAACCCCGCTCTGCAGGTGGACCCGGGCGTCATGGGTTGCGATGCCATGGCCTGGCTCTCGGGGTACGAGAAGGTCATGGAGCTGTCACTCACCCAGCCGGACCTGATCAAGGAATACGCCGCCATCATCCATGAATGGAATATGAAGCAGATCCAGATTTACCTGGACGTCACTGCCTCCGATCTCATCATCCGCCGCGGCTGGTACGAGACCACCGAGTTCTGGACGCCGAAAGCCTATCGGACGATCATCGCGCCGACGCTGAAGAAAGAGGCGGAGCTGGTTCACCAGGCAGGGAAGAAATACGGTTATATCATCACCAGCGCCTTCATGCCCATTCTCGACGACATCCTGGATACCGGCGTCGATGTTTTAATTGGGCTGGACCCCAAGGAGGGCAAGGGGACTGATTTGCAGGCGGTGAAGGAAAAATTCACAGCAAAAAATAAATGCATCTGGGGGGGCGTGAGCGGGGCCTTAACCGTGGAACAGGGCACAGAGCAGGAGACCGCAGAGGCGGTCATCCAGGCGCTGCAGACCCTGGGGAAGGGCGGTGGATTCATCCTCTCACCGGTGGATAATGTCAGGGAAAACACGCCCAACGCCTGGAAGAATACCCATAAGTTTATCAGGATTTGGAAAGAACACAGGCAAGATTACATCTGAAAAGAATAAGGTGGACGAGTAGGCCTCGGATCAATATAAAGCGCACCGATAAGGAGCGTTTTATTTTGGGGGCCTGGGAGATCCTTGTTCGCATGATCATTCGGTTTTACAGCGACCAAACGGCAGCCCCGAGATGGGGCTGATGGGCGCCGCCGTGACCAATATGAGCCGCTTCTTCGACTTGCCCACTAGCGCAGCCGGCTTAACCGCCGACGCCAAGCAGCCAGGTCCCGAGGCAGTCCTGGAGAAGCTGGTCACTACCTTCCCCGCCGTCAGCACCGAGGCGGATGTCATCATTGGCTTCGTCGAGATGGAAAGCGACCAGTTCCTGGTCCCGGAACAGATCGTGGTCGACAACGAGCTGGCCCACTACTACGAACGCACCTTCATCGGGGTGGATTCGAACGCGGCTAAGGATCTGTCCGCCGACATCACCCAGGTTGGACCGGGCAGCAGTTACCTCAAGTCGAAAAGCACACGCCTGACTGCCCGCAACAGTGAGTTCCTCTATCCGGAGCTGGCCGACCGGAACACCTTCTAGGGCTGGCGCGACCTGGGCAGGCTCGACAAGTATTCCAAGGCCCGGGAGAAGGTCAAGACGATCCTGGCCGCGGTGGATAAGGAACTGGGCAGCAGTGATTAGGACCGAACCGGGGACAGGTTTTTTGAGCCCTGATTCCTTTCCCCCAAAGCGCCCGTCAGCCGGGCGCTTTTTCATCCATTGGGCTATAATGGGCTCCTGGAACGGAATACAGATCGCAGAAGAACGAATTCATTAAGGGCAATAAAGTAGCGCAGTTCCGGGTTTACGGCTACCGCTGAGTGGTGTTGGCCGTTTTTATGTTCATCAACCTGACCATTCAAATCCTGTGGATCACCTACGCCACCATCACCGGTCCGGCGGCGAAGGTTTACGGAGTTAGCGACCTGCAGATCGGGCTGCTGGCGATGACATTCATGTAAGTGCGGCTTTGCCAGGCCGAAACTGTTAGCTGCAGGTTGTTAAAGTACGAGTTATTGCATGAGAGTCATTAACCCAACTCAAATCTAGGAAACGAAATGAGCACAATCACCCCTCAAGAACTGTACACCTGGTGTAAAGTTACTTTCGCACAACTGGAAAACCATCCTCAATTGAAAATCCCGTTCCGCCTGTGTCGCGACTCAGATAAGATGGGCGCGCTGATGGCGCGTGAACTGGCCGACGAAATCCAGAGCCATAACCGGCGCCAGGAAATCACCAGGGCGATCATCCCCTGCGGGCCCGCCTGTTGGTACCAGCCCTTCACCGATCTGGTCATCCGGGAAAAGGTGAGTCTAAAAAACCTGGTCGTCTTCCACATGGACGAGTGCCTGGACTGGCAGGGCCGGGAATTGCCGCGCGACCATCCTTACAGCTTTAGGGGGTTCATGGAGAAGTTTTTCTATGCGTCTGTTGAGCCGGATCTGGCCGTTCCAATTGAAAATCGCAACTGGCTTACCGCCAACAACATCGAGGAGATCAAAGAGAAAATCTGGGCTGCCCCGATCGACATCACCTACGGCGGCTGGGGCCAGGACGGTCACATCGCCTACAACCAGACCCGCCGGCATCCCTATAGCCATATCACCCTTGACGAGCTGCGCAACTCTACCGTACGGGTACAGGAGAACAACCTGGATACCATCCTCGCCCTGGCTCAGCGTATCATGGGCGCCGCTTATCAATTCGTTCCCCCCATGTCGGTCACGCTGGGGGTCAAGGAGTGCCTCTCGGCAAAGAAAGTACGCCTGTTCAGCGACACCGGCGCCTGGAAACAAACCGCCCTGCGCGTGGCCCTCTTCGGTCCCCTGACCACTGAATACCCGATCACCCTTCTGCAGGAACATCCCGACGCCCTGATCACTGCCACGGTGGAAACCGCCACGCATCCGATCAGCCTGCACCCCGAATGGGACCTGGGTATCTCAAAAGACTGAGGCATAGCCGGATGACGTCGTTGAATGTCAAAATCTCCGCCTGTCGATACCAGGTCATGCTGGGCGTCGGCGGTATCGGCACGGGCGTCTTCTTTACCCTGAACGGGGAGCACACCCTGGGCCGCGAGGAGAGCCGTAGCGGCCATTTCATCGACCGCCGGGATTATTGCAAGCTGCACATCATTACCCATTACGTGCAGACCCTGCTCGGGGCCGAGTTTGTCACCCTGCCGATTGGCAGGGTCGGGGCGGACGAAGCCGGAGGGCGCCTGTTGCACGAAATGGGCGCGGTCGGCATGGACCTGCGCTACGTGCAATCCGTTCCGGGGTCGCAGACGCTGTATTCTTTCTGCTTCATCTACCCGGACGGCAGCGGCGGGAACCTGACGACAGATAATTCGGCCTGTGACCAGTTGGTGCCGGAGGATGTGACCCGGACCGAGGTCGATTTTTCTCGCTTCCAGGCCAAGGGGATCGCCCTGGCTGCCCCGGAGGTTCCGCTGACTGCCCGGCGGAAGTTGTTGGAATTGGGTACGCAATATCATTTCCTGCGCGTGGCAGCCTTCAACTCCGCCGAGATCTTACCCGCCCTCGAGATGGAGATGCTCACCATCACAGACCTCCTGGCGTTGAACCGGGACGAGGCCGCGGCCGTCGCGGGTATCAAACCGGATAACGGGTCGCCCCTGACAATTGTGGAGGTGGCCTTGGCCAAGCTCTGGACGATCAACTCTGCCCTGCAGGTGACCATTACAGCCGGAAAGGAAGGCAGCTGGAGCTGGGACGGGAAGAGCCTCCGCCATGTACCCGCTTTTCCGACCCGCATGGTCAGCACGGCCGGCGCCGGGGACGCCTTCCTGGCCGGGGTGATCGCCGGCCTGGTGGCAGACCTGCCTCTCCATCTGGCGCAGGAGCTCGGCACCCTGGTGGCCGCCCTCTCCGTGACCTCCCCCCACACGATCAACCCGGAGATCGAACGCCGGTCTTTGCACTCGTTTTCTTCTGAATTCTCACTGGCTCTCTCTGAAACAGTCAAGCAACTGCTTCAAGATTAATCACAAAGAGAGATTCGAGGTTTGAGTCTAAGACGCTGGCAGGCCGTTTTCCGACATCTTTCCAACCTTCCTGGCTGAAAGGATGTCGGCATCCAGTACCCGTTAGGAAACGCCATGACCATTGCTCTCAACATCAACCACAACGAGATCGAGCGCCGCAAAGACCTCTACCGGAGCACCTTCGACTACCAGCCGGTCGACCACCTGCCCGTCTTCGTCTGGGTGCAAGGCCCCACCTCTGCGGACCACACCATTCGCTGGGAGCTGGAGAGCGGCGAAAACCAGCTCGCCGCCAATCTGGTCTGGATCGAGCGCTCCCTACGCCTGCTGCCCGACGACTACATCCCCGTGGTGCGCATCACCCAGGGCTACCTGACCGTGGCGACGATGTTCGGCTGCCAGGTGCACTGGAGCGAGGATCCGAACCAGCCGCCGGGGGTGATGGAGCATCCCATTAAAGACCTGGGTCAGATTTACCATCTGATGCAACCAGGCCTGGACGCTGGGATGATGCCGGAAAACCTGAGCCGGATGCGCCTATTTGCCAGGAGCCTGCCGCCGGACGTCTATTTGACCGGGGTCGATATCGGCGGGCCACTCAACAATATGAAAGACCTGATCGATACCAACTTGTTCTATACCGCTTTCTACGACGATCCCCGGGCCGTCCACCATCTGCTCGACCTGCTCACCGGCGTACAATTGAAGGTGATGCAGACCCTGGTAGCCGTGGCCGGCGGCGGACTGGGGCGTTTCGGCAGCTTGGATTTCGACCCGGTCTGGCATCCCGAGAAGTACATCAGCTTCTGCAGCGATGACGTATGCGCCACCCTCGGCCCGAAGACGTTCGAGGAGTTCGGCCTCCCGTACAACGACCGGCTGTACGCGCCGTGGGGCAGCGGCGGCTTGCACAACTGTGGTCCGCACCCCTGCAAGGTCATGTATACCCGCCACCAGTGGCCGGTGAAGTATCTCAACTGCTCCCACCACTACAGCCAGAAAGATTACCCTGCCCTGCGGGAGGTCTTCGCCGGCTGGGGCGTGATCGAGCCGATGTTCGACATGGGTGAGCGCGCCGAAGAAATGCTGGCCGGCTACCGACTGATCATGGAAAGCCTGGCCCCCGATACGCTCGCCATCCCGATCTGCATCGTGGACAATACCTGGAGCGACGGCGACGTCACAGAGCTGTACCATGAAATGCGCAAGATCAGTGCAAAGTATGCCCGCAACATGCGCTGGGCGAAGCTGGTATGAAACCTATTAGCCGTGGGAGTATTCATGCAAAGCCCGTCCTCCAGCCCCTATGACGTCCTCGTCGCAGGGACACCATACAGCCGACCAGGGTCAGGATGGCGCGGTCGTTGCCCCGGTTGAGGTTAACCGACAGGCCGGTCTGGCCGGACAGCTTACTCGCCAAGACCCGTTACATCCATGTCGTTTCTGCTGACGGCTCTGCAGCCCAGCCTGCCGAACCTTTTCCGCCGCGCCCTAGCCCTGGGCCTGACAATCTCCCTGGACCCGAACTTCGAACCCTCCGGCGATTGGCGCGGTTTGGTCAGCGTGGCCCGGATGACAGCGGAGGTCTCGTCTATTTCGATGGGGATGATTTCTTGACAATCCTATGGGCTTGCTTAAATCATTTAACGGCTCCGGCGACAAGGCCTTCAACAAACAGCCTCTGGCCGAAGAGATAGAGTAGGATCATCGGGATCGTGGCGATCAAGGTGCCCGCCATGATCAGCGGCTCGTTGACGGTGAAGTGCCCCTTGAACAGCGTGAGACCGGGCATGAGGGTCTTGTGGCTTTGGTCCTGCAGGAACACAAGGGCAATCAACAGTTCATTCCAAACGAACAGCGCATTGACCACAATGAGCGTAACCAATGCAGGAGTGGACAACGGCAGGGAAATGCGCCAGAACATATCCAGGTTGTTGCAGCCGTCGATTGATGCCGCGTCGAACAGCTCGGGTGGCAGGCTGCGAAAGAAACTGACCAACAGGTAGACCGAAAACGGGATCAGTAGGCCGCTGTAGATGATGATCACGGAGGGGAGCTTGTTGATCAGGTTGATGTTCACCATCAGCACGAACAGGGGCAGGATCAGGACCGCAGGGGGAATGACCATCAGTGCGATCATCGTGTTGAAGTAGAACGCCCGGCCGGGGAAACGGAAACGGGCGATGGCGTATGCTGCGAGTGCCGATACGACTGTCGTGATAACCAGACTGGCGACCGTGACGATGAGGCTGTTCCCAAACCATAACGGGATTTCTCCCTTGATGAGTGCGTCGGTAATATTCTGGAACGTGAACGGGTTGGGCAGCCCGAACTGGTTATGCAGCCAGTCCGGGCGCGTTTTAAAGGCGGTAACGGCCATGTAATAAACAGGGAAGATAGACAGAATACTGAAGAAGATCAGGATGATCTGTTTGGGGATGGAAGCCAGCAGGTTTCTAATGCGCCGGCGACTCTTGGGTACTTTCATGCGCTCTCCTCCAGGGAACGACGGCGCAGGCGCAACTGCAAAACGATCAGCAGCGTGGTCACCATCAGAAGAACGACAGCCAGGGCGGAGGCTATGCCCGGCGATCGGAAGGCGAAGGCGTGCTTCCAAATGTAGAATTCCATGACCGTCGATGCAAATCCCGGTCCCCCGCCGGTCATCACAAATACATAAGCAAACACCCAGGACAGCATGGTGATCAACTCCACGACGACAAAGAATTCGATCACCCCGGAAAGCTGCGGCAGGGTCACGTAAAAATGTTTTTGCCAGAAGTTGGCCCCGTCGATCGCCGCCGCCTCCAGGATCTCCTTTTCCAGGGACATCAAGCGCGCCAGGAACAGGACCACGCCAAAACCCATCTCGCGGTAAATGATCACGACGCTGATGGACGGCAGAACCCATTTGACGCTTCCGAGCCAGTTCTGGGCCAGGAACACCAGCCCTGCGTCCTTTAACAAGGTATTGACGATCCCGTTCAGGCCGAGCAGATACACAAACGTCACGCCGACTACTGGAACGGCCAGGACATAGGGCATGAAAATAATGCCGCGGTAGACGAGCCAGCCACGCACATGCTCGAACAACAGGATCGCGATCAGCAAGGAGAGTACGGTCAGGATCGGTACGCTCAACAACAGCTTGCCGTTGTTGCCGAGGGCCTGCCAGAAGACCGGGTCTTCGAAAACCAATCGGTAGTTGGTAAAACCGAACGTTTTGATGCCGTCGGGATTATTTTGCAGCAGGCTGGTGCGGATGATATCAACGATCGGATAAAGAAAAATGAGAACGATCAGAATCGTGGCGGGGGCAAGATAAAGATACGGTTCGATCTTGCGGAAAGTAATTCCAGTTCCAATCGACAGCTTTTTATCAAGCATGTACGGCTCATCCTTGGGAAATGCCGGCTCTCCCGAGCTAGCTCGGGAGAGCCGAGTATCCAGAGCTTTATTGCTGCCAGTTCTTCCAGTTGGTCAATTCGTCCGGATGCTGGTTACGCCAGGTTTCGGCGGAACGCTGCCACAGTGCAGCCGCATCGGCAGGAGTACCACTCTGGGAGAAGATCATCTGGCCGGCGGTCAGGTCGGCATCGCTGTCAAGCTGACCGGGTAGGAAGTTCTCCAGCCAGATCTGCGGACCGGTCGTTTCCCACTCCACCATCTGCTTGAGCACGGGGTCGGTGACCAGGCTGCGGTCGAAGCGCGCATCTGCGGCGATTACTCCCGTATGCTTGTACCAGGAGCTGAGCCGGTCGGCAGTGTGCAGGTAGACGAGGAAATCTGCGGCTTCCTGCGGATGAGTGCTCCACTTGGTGAGGAAGAAGGTGATTGACTGGGTCGCATTGCCGGTGTCAGCCAGCAATCCGGTCCCCAGCTTGGGAGTGCGCATCACGCCGACCTTGTCCGCGCCCAGGTCGGTCAGGGCCTGCTTGATCATTCCGTCGGTTCCCCAGGACATGGCGCCCTTGCCTTGTGAGAAGGCCTGTGCGCCTTGGGAGAGGTCGAGCGACATCACATCCTCATTGAAATAACCTTTCTTGACCATCTCGTCCAAAGAGCTGTACCAGCCGGTATAATGCGGGTCGGTGAAGTCCTTGTTCCCGATGATAGCCTGGCGCAGGTCGTCGGTCGAGTCGAGACCCTGCATGCCAAGGTGGGCGAACCACCAGGCGCCGCCGTAGCCGTCCTTGTCACCCGCGACGAAGGGAGTGAGGCCGGCGGTCTTGAGTTTTTCGCAAGCGGTCATGAACTCGTCCCACGTCCAGCGTCCGCTGGCGGGCGGGGTCACCCCGGCCTGGGCGAACATGTCCTTGTTATACATGATCTCGATGCCGATCAGGTACATGGAGGCGCCCCAGACTTTCCCGTTGTACGTGTTCTCATTGGTGTTCAGCCAGTTCTTTATTTCATCGGCGGGAACATAATCGCTGATCGGGACGAGGGCGTCCTGCCAGACAAAGCCCAGAACCGGGCCGGTGGCCCACTGCGAGGCGATGTCGGGCCCGCTCTTGGCTGTCACAGCCGACTGGAAGGCGCTGATCAGGGTGTCCGTCGACTGCGGAACGATATTGATCGTGACGTTGGGATTGACCTGCTTGTAGGCTTCCACCGACTCGGTCATCCAGGCATCCGCGCCGGGTGCGTCCGACTCAGCCCAGTACCAGAAGGTGAGTTCAACTTTTTTGTCACCAGTTGCTGCAGGTTTCGAACCACAGGCAGAAAGCAATATTAGTCCGATCAAAGCAATGCTAAACAAACGAAATATCTTTGAGATCATATTTATCCTCCAGAAAGTTTGTCAGAGATTGAAATTTGAAAACAGGAACTTCTTGCAAAATTTAATACCAGCGCACCTCCTTCCGGATTTATCCGGCGGTAACGGGCTCATATAATTGATGAGCACAGATAAACAAGATATGATCGATGAACCGAAACGCATGCTAAAGGGAACAATAGCCAGCGATTATCTCTTTTGCGAAAATTGACGCCAAAACATAGCAAAGCGATCATAAGGACCCATAACTCTCCTTTGGGTGTAAGATCTTGTTTCATCAAAATATAGCCATTATCCCATTAATTGGCGAGCCACGCGAGTGGCATTCGAAGCATCTGTGGCAAATGCATCTGCTCCAATTTGTTTTGCATAATCCTCGGTTACTGGTGCGCAACCAATCAATACTTTGACCTTGTCGCGCACACCGGCTGTTATCAGCGCCTCAGTTGTGATAGCCATGTTGCTTATAGTGGTGGTCAGAAGGGCAGACATCCCGATCAGCTGTACGCCAGCCTGTACAGCATTAACGAACTTCTCTGGAGCGACATCCACACCCCCCTATTTTGCAGTCTGGACTAACTTAACCAAGATACAATCTCTAGGGGCAGGTCAGTTGCACGTCCTGGCTGTCAAGACCGAGGAATCCTATTTGTTGGCTCTAAGCCAGCTTGCAAGTCACTACAACAAATCTCCAGGCCTGATCAATGAAGATGAAATGCGCGGGAATTTCCAGTTTCTCAAGAACAAAAAGCCCGCTTCTCGCTGTATCTGTACCATCAACCTGTGCGGGATCAAGTTCTTCTTTCAACATATCCTGGGCAGGGAATGGAACACTTACGAACTCGCCCGCCCAGAGAAAAGAAACAGCCGGTCGAGCTCAGAGTGGCTGAAGTACGCAGAATCCTAAAGCTCGTCCGCTGCCGCATTATCGGGTCTGCCAGAGCACCATTTATACCTGCGGGTTGTGACTGCAGGAAGAGTTGCACCGGCTGCGAATATAATCTTCAACGTTCCATTCCCATTTTCAGTCGAACGTAGAAACAATAGTTCTTCAGGCTCTTGGGGTCAGCTTGCTTTGCCGGAAGCTCAGGAAGGCAGGACCCATTCCCCGCCGACCATTACCTGCCAGGCTTGGAAATCCGGCTCGTAGATGACCAGGTCAGCATCTTTGCCGGCCTCCAGGCTGCCTTTGGTCCGGTCGGCGTGGATCACCCTGGCCGGCGTCAGGGAAGCCATGCGCACCGCCTCGACCAGCGGGATGCCTACCACGTCGGTCAGGATGGGGATCATCTGGTTGAGCAGGGTGGTGCTGCCGGCGAAGGCGGTCTGGTCGACCAGCATGGCGACGCCGTTCGTCACCTCGCATTCCATGCCCTCGAAGTCGAAGCGAGTCCCGTCGGGGTAGCCGGCCGCCGAGCTGGCGTCCGAGACGGCGCACAGCCGGTCCGCGCCCTTGCATCGATAGGCCAGCTTCATCAGAGTCGGCGGTAGGTGCCGGTTATCCGAGATCATTTCCGCTGTGAGACCGTCCATTGTCAGGGTGGCTTCGAGCAGGCCGGGCTTGCGCCAGGGGCCTTCGCGGATCACGCTGGACTGCGAGCTCCAGATGTGGACGGTGTGGCGCAGGCCGTGTTCGTAGGCGGCTAGCACGGCGGAGTCGTACGCCGAACTGTGGCCAGCCGCGGCGACGATGCTCAGCTCGCGCAGCCGGTCGGTCAACTCCAGCGCCCCGGGGATCTCCGGCGCGTAAGTAAGAATGGTCAGCACGTCGGCGTAGGCGAGCAGCTTTTCCGCCGCGCCGTCCTCCAGGGATTGGATACCGCGCGGGTTCTGGGCGCCCTTCTGGCTCATGCTAAGGAAGGGTCCCTCGGAGTGCACGCCCAGCACCTGGCTCCCGGCGTGGGATTTCTTCTTCCACTCCCGGGCGAGGGCCAAGCAGGCGACCAACTCTTCCATCGGACCCGCTCCAAGGGTCGCCAGCAGGGAGGTTACTCCTCGGCGCAAGTTCTCGGCGGTGATAATCTCCCAGGCGGCTTCGTCCGGCTCATTGAAGGAGTGGCCTAATGCTCCGTGGGTGTGGATGTCGATCAGTCCGGGCGTGATGTACCGCCCACCGGCGTCGACGCGCTCGAACTCCGCCCCGACTTGGTCCGGGGCAGCAAAACCCAGGATTTTTCCGTCCCTTAGTAGGAGCGCCCGGTCGGTGACAAGAGCATGTGGAAGGACGAGGCGGCTGTTGGTGATGGCCATTTGACGTTGCGCAGGTTTGGAGGGGGACATGATCGCCTTCCTTGTCGGATATAATCAAAACAGGAGTTAGTGATCCCCTGGAGGTTATCCCCAGGACGAGTCTCGGCTTAAATTCTAGCACAAAGATGACTCTCCTAGCCGGGCGGCCGCGCAATGCCGCCCGCAATTTCCCGGTCAACCGAAAAGGACACTCAAAATCATGGCCACTCATTACGAACACCTCGGAATTTACAGCGATTGGGTTTCGGCGGCTCCCGCCATGCGCCCGCAGCCACCGCTGGCTCCTCCCGGCAAGGAAACGCAAAAGAAAATCCTGGAGGCGATGGGCTTCTCAATCGGGAAGGAAACGCCCCGGGACGTCCGGCTAGAGCGCCAGTGGGAAAAGGACGGGGTGCTCGGCGAGGAGATTTCTTGGTCGGTCGGCTACGGCCCGCGCACCCGCGCCTGGCTGCTCAAACCGGTCGGTGCCACCGGCCGCCTTCCGGGCATCGTGGCCTTGCACGACCACGGCGCGTTCAAGTATTTCGGTAAGGAGAAGATCGCCGAGGGGCCGGAGGAGCCCGAGCCCATCCTCAAGGTCCATCGCAAACGGTATTATGCCGACCGGCCGTATGCCAACGTCCTGGCCAAGGAAGGTTTTATCGTCCTAGTCGCGGATGCCTTCCTTTGGAGCAGCCGGCGCATGCCGCTGGAGACGATCCCCGAGGAGACCCGCCAGATCGCCGCGACGTTCCAGCAGTGGGGCTTCCAGCCCGAGTACCCCCAGCCGGAGGTGGTGGGCTATAATGCCGCCGCCATGCTCAGCGAGGATCTGATCGAGAAATATTGCGCCCTGCTGGGCACCACCTTCGCTGGCGTAGTCAGCTACGAGGACCGCGTGGCGGCCAACTACCTGGCCAGCCGCCCGGAAGTCGACCCGGCCCACATCGGTTGCATCGGCCTGTCCGGCGGAGGCTGCCGGTCCGCCATGCTGGGAGCCACCAGCGACCGGATTTCCGCCACCGTCGTGATCGGCATGATGAGCACCTTCGCCGGTCTGCTCGACCACAATGTCGTCTCCCACACCTGGATGTTCTTTCCACACGGCTGGCCGCGCTACGGCGACTGGACCGACCTGACTGCGGCTCGCGCCCCCTCGCCGCTGTTGGTGCAGTACGACCTTGAGGACGACCTGTTCTCGGAAGAGGGCATGCGCGCCGCCGATGCGCGCCTTGCCGGGCATTTCCGCTCCGTCGGCGCGGCGCAGAATTATCGCGGCGAGTTCTACCCTGGCATGCACAAATTCGACCTCGAGATGCAGACCGTCGCCTTCCGCTGGCTCCACGAGCGGCTTGGGTAGATCCAACCCTGCCTCTTTCCGAAAGTAATCACCGGGACGAGGTTATTATCATCTGGCCGGCAGGGGGTCGTGCGTCCCCGCCAGGAGGCCAATGCGGTGGGAGGCTCAACAGATCATTGACGACTACATTTGCTTCTTCAACTACGAAAGGATACAATTAAAAACAAGACAGACACCCTTCCAACTCAGGTGTCTGTCCAACTAGCTCATACGGGGTCTTTCTTTTGGTGTCTTCCCTAAT
>JBGPQJ010000072.1:0-13972 GCA_041488995.1 Anaerolineae bacterium | reverse complement strand
TATTCCGCTGGCAGAGCATCCAGCGGGATTCGGGATGGTCATTCTCGTAGCGTTAGCATTTACAGGAATTGCAGTCGGGATATTTATCAAACGCGACTGGTTCTAACCAGCGGTGCCTGCAGATATTACACCATAAGAAAGCCCCCGCAGAGTGCGGGGGCAGATTGTTTAACTTTCGACAGGTGGTTCAGTGTACGGCGAGGTTGCAGAGGAGGTCGGCCCGGATTGCTGTCCCGCCATTTGCTGGCGCATCATTTCCTCCTGCACCACGCGGATCCCATTCCTCACTTGAGTAAGCGTACGCTCAAGATTTAGTTCAAGGTTCGAGAGCGTGTCCACGACATAATTATCGGCATCGGCACGCGCTCTTTCCGCATCCGTCTGCGCCTTTGTGATGATCTGCTCGGCACGGTGCTGCGCCATCTGCGCAATATTATCTCTTTCTGCCATTTCAGCAGCTTTGTCCTGAGCTATTTTAATGATCCGTCCTGATTCTTCCTGCGCTTGAGCGACGATGCGGTCACGCTGGGACAGTAATTGCTGGGCTTTCTTGACCTCATCCGGGATTGCTACGCGCATCTGATCAATGATGGCAAGCATCTGGTCTTCATCCACAACTACATTATGGGTGAACGGGATCGCACGGGAATCGTTAAAAAGTTCTTCGAGACGGTCAACCAGGTGCAGGATATCCATAATTCCTCCGCTGGGCTGGGCGATGTATTTACGCCCTTACTGTTTCAATTATAAATCAATCTCGCAATGCGTTTGGGGGTAATTGGCTGTCGTGCATCCCCGCTACCTTGAGCTTGAGCGCCGCTACGACATACGGCGGAACCATACTGGAAACATCCCCTCCCAGCGATGCGATTTCTCGAACGGTGGAGGAAGAGATGAAAGTGTGTTCCTCATTAGTAATAAAGGAGACGGTTTCGATCCCCGAATCGAGACGGTGGTTTGCCAGCGCCATGCGGAATTCAAACTCAAAATCGGAAAATACCCGCAGTCCGCGCACAATCACCTGCGCCTCAATCTCTTGCGCCATGTTTACCGTCAGCCCGCTGTATCCGACGACATGGATTTTATTGTCATCTTTAAAGGCCTCTTTCACCAGGGAAATGCGTTCCTCAGGCGAAAACAACAATGATTTGAGCGGTTTGTCATAAACCGCGATGAAGACTTCGTCGAACATTTTCGCAGCGCGCCGGGCGATATCGATATGTCCAAAATGAATGGGGTCAAATGTACCGGGGAACATGGCTCGAACCATGAATCATCTCCTATTTTCAGACTGGGAAGGTCTGATGAATGAATTAACTGACATCACCCTTGCCGCCGCCCCAGAAGCGATGGACGGCTTCGCTGAGCAGGGCATGTTCGGGGGCTCTCAACTCAGGGTCCACAGTGAATAGCTGCTGAGCCTGATCACGGGCTTTCTCGATGAGCGCCACATCCGACAGGGAAGCCATCTTCAGCGTCGAGGCGTATCCGGCCTGGCGGGTGCCCAGGAATTCGCCGGGACCTCGCTGCTTGAGATCAAGTTCCGCCAGCACGAAGCCGTCTGTGGTTTGCGCCATCGCCAGCAGGCGCTCGTTCTCGACCGCATCTTCGTGGTCAGGGATGAGCATGCAGAACGACTCCCCGCCGCCGCGTCCGACCCGCCCCCTCAACTGATGGAGTTGCGCGAGCCCGAAGTGGTTTGCTCCTTCGATGAGCATGACCGTGGCATTGGGCACATCCACGCCGACCTCGATCACGGTGGTTGAGACGAGGATGTCGTACATCCCATCTCGGAAGTGTGCCATCACTGTGTCCTTTTCATCGGGCTTTATGCGCCCGTGGAGCAGGCCAAGCCGCAGGTTCGGAAAGATCTCTTTCTGCAGGCGTTCGTGCTCTTCCACTGCGGCTTTCTGCTCGGATTTTTCGCTCTCCTCGATCAATGGATAAACCATGAATACCTGCCGCCCATTCGCCACCTGCGAGCGGATAAGACTGTAAGCACGCTCTCTTTCACGAGGCGTGAGCACATAGGTAGCCACAGGCTGGCGTCCAGCGGGCATCTCGTCCATCACCGACAAATCCAGGTCGCCGTAGAGCGTCAACGCCAGCGAGCGTGGAATGGGCGTGGCGGTCATGACCAGCAGATGCGGGCTCTCACCCTTGCGCCGCAGCGCAGCACGCTGTTCCACCCCAAAACGATGCTGTTCGTCGATCACCGTCAACTGCAGGTCTTTGAATTGGACCGGTTCTTCGATCAGGGCATGCGTTCCGATCAGCACCTTCACATTTCCACTGGCAAGCCCTTCGAGAATATCTTTGCGATCCGAAGCTGCTGTATCGCCAACCAGCAATCGCACCTGTTCAGGACGCAGGTAACCTTTCTCACCTGACTCGTTCGTGAGCAATGCCAAAAAACTCCTGTAATGCTGCTCTGCGAGGATGGAAGTAGGTGCCATGATCGCCGCTTGCGCACCGGAATGATTTATCATGGCCACCGCCAGCGCTGCCACAATAGTTTTTCCAGAGCCGACGTCACCCTGGAGCAGGCGATTCATTGGCTTGCCGGCCTTCAAATCATCCCGCATGTCGCCAATCACCCTTTTTTGCGCACCAGTTAATTCGTAGGGCAGAGTGGCTACCCGTGCCGAGAGCCAGTCATCTTCCACTTCGAAGACACGCGCCGTCGCCGACTGCCAGTCCCGCTTCTGGCGCAGGACGCCCATTTGCAGGTAAAAAATTTCATCAAATGCCAGCCGCTCTCGCGCTGCCTTCAAATGTGACTGGGATTCGGGAAAATGCGCATGTACCAAAGCATCGCCCAGGTCTTTCAACCCGGCCGACTCCTTCACTGACTGCGGCAGCGGATCAGCCACACGCGGCGCCCAGAAGGTCACCACCTGGTTCATCTGCCGGCGCAGCCATTTCTGCGTAATATCCGCTGTCAGCGGATACACCGGCACGATCCGGTTCGTATGCAGGTTCTCGGTCTCGATCGGTTCCCACTCCGGGTTGTTAAGCACCAACCGGCCGAGATATTGCTCGATCTTGCCCGAGACCGAAATCGACATGCCTTCCTTCAGGCGGTTTGCGATCCAGGGCTGGTTGAAAAAAGTGATCCGAAGCGCCCCGGTACCATCCGAGAGGATTGTCTCGACGATCTGCATCTTACCGCCGCGCACAGGCCGGCTCGTCACCGATTGCACCATGCCAATCACAGTCACCTGCTCGCCGTACCACAGGCGGTTGATGGGTTTCAACTGGCTGTAATCGTCATAACGGCGCGGGAAGAAGTACAGCATGTCTCCCAGCGTATGCAGACCCAGTTTTTCGAGGGTGGTGGCATGCCGCGGTCCCACGCCGGAAAGCACCGTCAAGCTGGCGTTGAGGGCAGCTGGTGTGCCGGACACCTTCGCACCCGGGACTGAATCGGAGATGGCGGGTTTTGAAGCGGGTGCCCGCGGAGGGGCAGGACGCTCTCGTTTGGCGGGAGCACCCTTCCCTGCACTTCGCGAACTCACGGGCGGGGTAGGTGGAACCGATGATTCGGGGGAGCCTGTTCCCACCATATCGGCGGGAGCAGACTCTGCCACGGGTTGGGAGGCGGGTTCGGGGGCGGAAGATCCTTCCAGGGATTCAATCCGCCGCCACAATCCCTTAAGCGAATCGGCGCGGCCCTGCGGGGTGAGCGTATGATAATCGCGCAGGCGGGTCGAGACAGCTTCAATAATGTCTTCGGAGACGCCTTCGTTGCGAGCTTCTGAAGTCCAGGCATCATGAATCTTCCCGAGCCCGCCAATAATAGCCTGGTCGTTAAATCCAGTCTGGCGTTCGAGCGAGAAATATTTTTTGAGTTTTTCCAGCGATGGCTGCATGGGATTATTTTACCATTGCCTTTCACCAATCTTGAGCCACCCAGCAGAAATATGCAGAATACAAGCCGGTGAGGGGCGCTTCCACCCGGCGAAGGCGACCATTCCCAACAATAAGAACCACTTGATCTTCATAAAACCCCAGGATCAAAATGCGCAGGCAACTCAAGCGGCTTTTACCGCCACAAAACCCAAACCATTGGGGCCGACATGCGTGCCAATCACCGTCGTCACATTGACCAGCGGCACATTCATAAGGTCGGTCTTTATGTCAGCCAGCAACTGGCGGGCGCGCTGTTCGGCATTGGTATGGAGAATGACCAGTCGCTCGAGCCTGCCCATTTCCAGCAGCAATTCGAGGACTCGCTGGTGCCCCTGATGGGTGGTACGCGCCGCGCCCAGGCTTTCCAACTTGCCTTCCGTGAGTTCAACAATCGGCTTGAGATTGAGCAGCCCGCCGAGCGCCGCCTTTGCCCAATGGACACGCCCGCTGCGCTTGAGATAGAGCATGGTATCCAGAACAGCAATCACCCTCTCGCGCATGCGGGTACTCTTCACCACGGCCAGCACTTCTTCCAGCGGCGACCCTTTTTGCGCAGATTCCGCGGCAGCGATGACCTGGAAGCCCAGTCCCAGCGTCAACTGACCCGTATCGATGACAGAGACACGGTCACCGAAACTTTCAGCAGCGATCTGCGCGACATTGACGATGCCGGTTAGCGTCAGCGGAGGATGAAACGACAGGACCCGGTCACAGCCGTTCGTGAGCAATTTCTCGTAACGGGCGCCAAATTCACTCGGTGCAGGAGCGGCAGTGGTGGGAGGAATCTTCATTTCCGGCAGGCCAGTATAGAATTCCTCGCGCGTCAATCCGCTGCCGTCAGCAAAGCTCTTACCCTCAATCACCACAATCGCCGGGACGACCTGGATGCCGTACCGGTCAATCATTTCATCCGTCAGGTCAGAGGTAGAGTCGGTGACAAATCCAAGTTTCATTTTCGAGTATCTCCTACCTCAGCTCCATCACCGACAACCCGATCGTCTGAGGACCTAACAAAGTGGTCAATGACGCATTCAAGGGGTGCTCGCTGAACGGCGTCTTGGGGAACAACTCACTGACGTACTGCCGCAAGGGTCGAGTCCGCAGATGATTTTGCTGCCCCTTCATCAGGGTAATTTGCCGGGGCGATTCGAATTCTTCCATGAATTCCTGGAATGACTCGATCAGGTGGCGTTGCGTGCGAACCTTTTCAAGCGGGCTGAGGTGCCCTTCCTCAAGCACAAAAATCGGAAACAGGCCAAGCATTTCCCCGACCACGGATTGGGCTTTGCTGAGATATCCGACAGCAGCGAGATGCTCGAGGCCCGGGATGCAAAATAAAGTATAGATGTGCGGGATGGAAGCGCGCAAGAGCCGTTCAATTTCCTGGGCAGATTGCCCCGAAGCCGCAGCTTGCGCCGCGAGTTCGACCAGCAAACCCAGCCCGGCACCTGTGTTCAACGAATCCACTACGGTCACCGATGTCCGCCCGCCATACTGTACGGCCGCTTTGGCAGCCACCTCGGCGATCGGGTTGAGACCCCCCGACATCACGACGACCAGGACGTGGTCGAAGTTGCGCCCCCAGGTCGAATATTCCCGGATGAAATCATCGATGGAAGGCGGGTTCAACTTTGGCGAAGGTCTGGACTGTACATCAAATTGCATGACCTTCACATGGTCATGCCCCGTGAAAGCCATGCGGCTAAAAGTGGCGGACGAATCGGTGAGAATACAGACGTTTTCCATATATTTTGCAAAGGAAGCCTCGGCCTAATGGAGATTGGAGGCTGGCCGTCTTCAATCAGGGCGGTGGATTTTTACCACCGCCCTGGTTCTATTCGATAGACATGATGAATTGATAATGCGGCTGCCCACCTTCCTGGACTTCAATTTCCTGGGAAGGGTAAGTCTTGCGGATCACATCGGCAATACGGTTCGCTTCAGCATGAGAGAGATCGCCCCCATAAAACAGGGTGATGAGCTCGTAGTCGGAAGCGGACGCTTTTTCGAGGAGCCCCAGGCAGGCGCTCTCAATACTGTCCACCGAGACTGAAAGCTGTCCGTCGAGCAAACCGATGACCTGCCCTTCCTCCACATTGACGCCGTCAATTTCAACCGAGCGAGTGGCAATGGTGACTTCACCGGTCTTCACCGAGGTGATCGCCTTGCGCATTTTAGCGGCAACAGTTTCAAGATCACCATCCGGAATCAAGTGCAGCAATGCAGCCATCCCCTGCGGAATGGTGCGACTCGCTACAATCTGCACTTCCTTTACCGTTACTTCCTTGGCTTGCTCCGCTGCAAAGATGATATTCTCATTATTGGGAAGGATGATGACTTTGTGGGTGGGCAGGTTCTCGAACGAGTCCAGAATATCTTTTGTGGACGGGTTCATGGTTTGTCCACCCTCGACGATAGCAGCCACCCCCAGGCTGGCAAAGATCCGGGAGAGTCCATGGCCGGGAGAGACAGCGACCACGGCAATCTGGCCGGGTTCAATGTTTGCCAGTTCCGGTTTGGAACCCTTCGTGCTGCGCCCAATCTCATCCATCTGGGCGAGCAGGTTTTCCATGGCTACTTTTGTGATGGTTCCGATACCCATAATGTAATTAATCGGTTCGTAACGCTTGTCGAGCGGCACGTGGATATGCATGCGATACATGCTATCCCCCTCGCCCACTTGAATGGAAGTGCCCATCTCTTCGAGGCGACCGTAGAATGATTGGAGGTCGAGCGTGCCGTTTGGTTGGAAATCCACCACGACTTCGTAATCCTGACCTTCTTCCACATCTTCCATGGCATTCTCGAGGTTCATTGCGGATAGCGGCTGGACACTGACCAGCGGTAATTCGAGCGACTGTCCGTCCAGGAAGCGGAGCATCCCCTCAATGATAAAGAATAACCCTTTCCCGCCGGAATCAACCACACCCGCCTGCTTGAGCACCGGTAGTAAATCCGGTGTTCTCTCCACAGATGCGTCGGCCGCAGCCACGCAACGGCGAAGGAGTTCAACTAGGTCGTGTGTTTCAGTAATGGCCATTACTGCGGCAGCGGCAATATCCTTGGAGACAGTCAGAATTGTCCCTTCGACGGGACGAACGACGCCTTTGTAAGCAGTCTCTTTGGATTCGCGGAAGGCAACCACCACCGTCTCGGCATCGATGAATTCCTTATCGTGCAGCCCGCGGGCAAATCCGCGCCACAACTGGGAGAGGATCACGCCCGAGTTGCCGCGCGCACCCATCAGCGCTCCCTGTGCCACAGCGGATGCCATTTGACCGGCATGGGAGATCCCGGAATTGGCGACTTCGTTCCAGGCGGAGGTCATGGTGAGCATCATGTTCGTGCCTGTGTCGCCATCAGGGACGGGAAAAACGTTAAGCGCATTGACGGTTTGCTGGTTCGTTTTAAGCCAGGTCAGCCCGGCTTCGACCAGCCGCTTCAAATCCTGACCATCGATTTTTGTGCCGTGGAAATGCTGGCGCTTTCGGGTTTCTATATCTTTTGGATCCATGGACATATCGACAAATTCTCCTGCCTCTGGTATCGGGTCACAACTTTAATTATTGCCATCCCATTCCACTATTCCCAATGAGATTATGGAAAGAGGGGATTCTCCCGGCAGAGTATCTGGGTATGACCTTAATCAGGGTTGCTGACTCTCAATCCCTGAACATGCACGTTCACAGAGTTCACTTTCAATCCAACTGTCTTCTCGACCTGATAATGAACAGAATTGGCAACGCTATGTGCCACCGATGCAACTCGCGTACCAAATTCGATGATCACGAACACGTCGATGTCCAGTTTATCGCCGTCATAGCGCACCAAGACGCCCCGCGATGGCTCACGGGTAATGGACTGCGCCAATCCTTCCGCAAAATTGCGCGCCGCCAGACCCACCACGCCGTAGGATTGCAGTGTAGCGTAATATGCAATGGTGGCAACGGCATTCGGGGAGATGCGGATACTGCCTAGTGTGGTCGTCTCTTCGCCCATAGTGAAGTCCTCTTTGTGGGACACTGAAAATACCCTGAAAGGGTTTGGAGTTTGGTTTACTATGCTATTTTAACCCCTAAGTGCGGGGATGAGTCAAAAATCTTTCTCCAAGTGTATACCTGGCAGTGATAATCTCTGTGACAGTAATAACAACGCGTCTTGCTTTTAGATGCGACCCGTGTTAGAATACTGCGCCTGTCCGTTCCAGACAGCCACGGAATTATTGCAAGAAAGGATTGTGAAATATGGCTAAGTGCGCTCACTGTGGGAAAACCACCACCTTCGGTCACAACCGCTCTTTCTCTATGCGGGCGACCAATCGCACCTTCCGCCCGAACCTCCAGAAGGTAACGGTGATGCAGGGCGGTCGCAAGGTGAAAAAGACCTTGTGCACCAAGTGCATCCGCACGCTGGTGAAAACCGCGTAAGGGATTATTCTCTAACGGAACAAAGTCACGGCGTTGAGCCGTGATTTTTGTTTAAGGGCGCCCCTTATGAAAGACACGCCCGTAATGCCCTGATGCCCGCTCCCGCGCCCTGCGGGTTATTGAAAACCGCATTACCCGCCACAAACGCCGTCGCCCCCGCAGCCTTGAGCCCGGGGATGGTCTGCTCGGAAACGCCGCCGTCCACTTCCAGCCAGGCGGGAGAAGCGATGCCATCCAGCATGCGGCGGAAATCAGCGATCTTCGGGAGCATTTCAGGAATGAAAGCCTGCCCGCCGAAGCCGGGGTTGACCGTCATCACCAGCACCAGGTCCACCATGGAGAGAACCGGCTGAAGCATCACCGCCGGAGTGGAGGGGTTGAGCGTCGCACCTGCCCGGGCACCGAGCGTTTGGATAAACTGCAGCGTGCGGTGCAGATGCGGACAAGTCTCCACGTGGACTGTGAGCCGGTCGGCACCAGCCTTGACAAAGGATTCGATATGCCGTTCCGGCTGCTCGATCATCAGATGGACATCAAGCGGGAGCTTTGTTCCACGCCGGCAGGCCTCGACGATGAGCGGTCCCACCGTGATGTTGGGGACGAACACCCCGTCCATGATATCGATGTGAATCCAGTCCGCCCCGGCGGATTCACATGCTGCCAGTTCCTGGCTCAACTTAAGAAAATCAACGGAAAGGATGGAAGGGGCAAGGACAAAATTGGCTGGCATGGAATGCGAATCACCGGTTGTAAAGTTGAACGATATAAACCCAGAACGGCAACAAGCCCAGCACCGCCGTCATGGCAAGCAGCCCCAGCAAAACGGCGATCCAGTCAATGTTGAGATCGGAGTCGACAGACTCAGGAGGAGAGAATGCCACAGACACCTGTTCGGGAGCGCGATAACTCACCGGCTTCGATATGGGTTGGGAGGTCGGGCGAGAGACGGATTTCGAAGCGCCAGGCGGTGCGCTTTGTGGTCTGGTGCCGGGAGGTGTCGATTGCCTCGTCGCCATGGCGCCTGGATGCGTAGCGGGCGCCGCCTCCGGGGTGAGTTGGAGCGCGGGGGCCGTATGCGTGTTGCCGAAGTTCAGCAGCACGCGTCCCAGCTGGTCAGCCGTGCGATAGCGGGCGGACGGTTCTTTCGCCAGCGTCTTCAGGACGATCTGTTCCAGCGCGGGTGAAATGGCCGGGTTGAAATCGCGCAGCGGCCGGGGGATTAGCTCACGGTGCATCTCGGCCAGAATCTCGGGCCGGGTGGCAATGAAAGGCGTCTTGCCGGCCAGCATCTCATAGAGGACGACGCCCAGCGAGTACACGTCGGAGGCGGGCGTGGGAGCCAGACCCGCCGCCTGTTCCGGGGAAAAGTAAAGGGGGGAGCCCCACACCACCTCGGAATGTTCCTCGGGGTGGATGCTGGCAAGCGCGCGGGCGATGCCGAAGTCTCCGACCTTGAGACGCATGTCGGGTGTGACGAGCATGTTGTGCGGCTTGACATCGCAATGCACAAGGCCGGCGCGGTGGGCATAACCGATGCCGGCACAGGCTTGCACCATCAGCGGGATGGCATCTTCAGGCGTGAAGCGCCCGAGCGCCTGGATCATCTCCTTGAGCATCTTGCCTGGCACATACTCCATCACGATGAATAGCTGACCCTTATCAAAACCGAAATCATGCACCGTGATAATGTTAGGGTGGGATAGATTGGCAGCCGCCTTGGCTTCCTGCCGGAATCGTTCCTGAAAGTCGGGATCGCTGGCATTCTCGTCGCGCAGAATCTTGATGGCGACATACCGCTCCAGCATCAGGTCCCGGGCGCGATAAACTTCCGCCATGCCGCCGATACCGAGGCGTTCGATGAGTTGATAACGGTTGTTGAGAAGGGTGGATAGGTTGGTCATGAGGGCATCCTTACGGCATTATATCACGCAGGGATGGCAGGCTGATTCCAACGGGATTGACGGACTGCGGCATCCTGACGACTCCCCCGGCAGGTGAGTCCGGATTGCTGGGTTATAATTCCCGCGTATGAAGGCCCTGGTGCTCTACAACCCAGCCGCGGGCAGAATCCCCGTCAGCCGGTTCGTTCACAGCGCGGCGGATGTCCTCACGCGCCTGGGCTGGGAAGTGGAAGTGGAAGCAACCCAGAACGGCCCACAGACCACCGAGCGGGCAAAACAAGCCGCGGGGCAGTTGGACGCAGTCTTCGCTGTTGGGGGTGATGGGACGGTCAGCCAGGTCGCAGCAGGCCTGACCGGTTCGCAGACGGCACTCGGTATTCTGCCCGCCGGGACGATGAATGTGCTTGGCATGGAAATAGGCCTGCAGCCATTCGCCTGGAACCGGCTGTGGGCGCTGGAGGAGAACATCCGCGCGCTGGCGCACGCGCCTATCCATATGGTGGATGTCGGTTGCTGCAATGAGCGGCATTTTATGATGTGGGCCGGGATTGGCCTGGATGCGGTCACGGTCGCGCAAATCGAACCGCGCATGCGCATGGACAAGTTTTTCACCGTGCCCATCTATGCCGCCCAGGCGGTGCTCAATGCGGCCACCTGGAAAGGCCTGGAACTGCGTTTCTGGGCGTCCGGACAGGAGATCAGCGGGCGGTTTGTACTGGCAGTGGTCAGCAACATCCGAAAATATCTCGGCGGGATGGTGACTATCTCTCCGGATGCTTACCTTGATGACGGCCAAATGGATTTGTGGCTGTTCCCCGGCTCGAACATGGGGGACACGATGCGTCATGCGCTGGACATCGCCACCCAGCAGCACCTTTCGAGCAAGAACATTCAGCGGGTCAGCTTCCGCCAGTTGCGGGTGGAATCATCCAGCCCGATCTTCCTGCAGATGGACGGCGACCCCGCCCCAACCGTCAACCAGCTGGAGGTGGAAGTTCTGCCGCGCGCCCTGCGTTTGATGATCCCCGACCGGTCACTGTTCCTGCTGAAGCAGGCTCATAAAAATGCCGGGAAATTCTCTTATTCTTCAAGGTAGGTCATGACCAGAATCTTGAATACCATCAAATCAAAACCGCTATCCATACTGTTGATTTCCGTGCCATTCGCGCTCGCAGCGGAAATCATGCACTGGAATCCGCTGACGACATTCATCATCGCTGCCGTTGGCGTGATCCCGCTGGCGGCTTATATCGGCGAAGCAACAGAAGCCCTGGCAGTTTACTCCAGTCCACGCGTGGGGGCGCTGCTCAACGCCACCCTCGGCAATGCCGCCGAACTCATCATAACCATCACCGCCATCCAGGCGGGTTTACTGGAACTGGTGAAGGCCTCCATCACCGGTTCAATTCTGGGGAACCTGTTGCTCGTGCTAGGTTTTTCGATGGTGGTCGGCGGTGTCAAACACGGCATCCAGACCTTTGACCGCCGCTCTGCAGGGCGCTATGCCGTTTTACTCGTGCTGGCGGTCGTCGCCATGCTGGTCCCGTCCACGCTCAGCCACGCCATCGGACCGGATACCAGCGCACCGGTGGAGGCCTTCAGCATTGGCGTCTCGATCATCATGATCATACTCTACGGTCTGGGGTTGCTCGATGCCTCGCGCCCCAATAAAAGCCCCATCTCGTACACCGTCCCTGAAAATAACTTGCCGCACTGGTCGGTGCGCACCGCCGTCATCATCCTCACCGTAGCCACACTTACCATCGTATTCCTTTCCGAAGTGCTGGTCGGCTCCGCGGAAGCGGTGGTCGCCAATTACCACATCTCCGAATTCTTCCTCGGTATCATCCTGATCCCGCTCATCGGCAACGTCGCCGAGCACATCGTTGCCGTCCAGTTCGCCGCCAAGAACCAGATGGATCTCAGCGTGGAGATCGCCGTTTCATCGAGCCTGCAAATCGCGTTGTTTGTCGCTCCTCTGCTGGTCTTCATAAGCCTGGCGATGGGCAACCCGATGCAGCTTATCTTCAACCAGTTCGAATTGCTCGCCCTGCTGATCGGGGTCATCATCGCCTCGCTTGTTTCCGCCGATGGTGAATCCACCTGGCTGGAGGGCGCGGGGCTGCTGGCGGTTTACATCATTTTTGCATTGGGATTTTTCCTGCTTCCCTAGCAGGCTTCAAGTCCCGGAAATCACGTGGAATGAAACGCTTCTTTCTCAATAAACGGATTATTGCGGGATCGGCCGCTCTGGCGGGGGTCTTGATCATGGCGTTATTTGCGTGGATCTGGTTTTCACGCCCGGCCGCCGCCGCTTTGTCGCCTGCGGTGGTGACCCTCATCCCGGGTCCGACTTCCACGCCGCTTATCCCCCCGACAGCAACTGTCTCGCTGCTGCCCGTGCCGACCGCCACCGCCCTGCCGAACCAGATTGCGATTGGCGGCTATGTAAAGATCGATGGAACAGATGGATTGGGTCTGCGCCTTCGGAACGCGCCCGGGCTGCAGAGCGAACTCCTGTTCCTTGGCAATGATTCTGAAGTCTTCAAGGTTAAAGACGGCCCCGTCCAGGCGGACGACCTGACCTGGTGGTATTTGGAAGCACCCTACGACGTCACGCGTGTCGGCTGGGCAGCGGCGGATTACCTGTCGGTGGTTTCCTCGCCTTGATGTTACAGGCTGAATCCAAGAGGTGAAATTGAACGAGCGCGCTACGAGCATCACCGCCAACCGCGAGGCCATGGAGATGACCATCGCCTGGGACGATGGGCACACCAGCCATTATCCATTTTCGCTGTTGCGTGCCGCCTGCCCATGCGCGCAGTGCCGGGGCGGGCATGAAAAAATGTCCGCCGAGCCCGACCCTGAGGTGTTCGACGTAGTCCTGGAGGACAGCCAGCGCACCCACCTTACGAACATCCGCCCGACCGGTTCCTACGGCATCACCCCCGTCTGGGAGGATGGGCACGACTACGGCATCTATAACTGGCACTACCTGCGTGCGCTGTGTCCCTGCCCGGCTTGCAGGCAGGAGAAAAATAAGAAGGAGACATAAAATTACCGCCCCGAAAATTGGGGTGGTAATTTTATGTTCACGAATTTTTAGAAGGCAGAAAACGTTCCAGATTACACGCGCTCCGTCCATGAGGAGTGCGCATACTTTTCGCGCACCAGCGCCTCCGCCCGGGCTTGCTCAGCAACGGACAGCTCTCCACGCTCAAGGATGAGGTTGAGTTCAGATTCAAACGCGTTGACAAAAGCTTGCGCAGCGGTCTTCCATTCCATTGCTTTACCCAAAACCGATTCAACTGTGGTGGCGCGGGCTAGCAGTTTTTCAGCAGCGGCAGTCCGGGCGGTTTCATCAGCGAAGACCAGCGCCCGGGTAATGCGCGCCAAGTCGCCGTACAGCGGCAGCGTCCCATGCTGGAGCACGCCTTCCCTGCGGCGCGCCTGTGCCGAGCCGATCAGTTTCTTCCCACCCACCGTGATCTCGTAAGCCGAAGGCACCTCAAAGCAGACCGGCCCCGGCGCGCCGGTATCCTGACCGGGTTGGTGTTCCTTCAGTTCAACCGGTATGCCCAGCGACTGGACCGCAGCGAACAAAGCCCGCGCCAGACGGTTGTAGCTCTCGAGCACCGTCCCGGCGATGCGCGGCTCCTCCTGCGAGGCGGTGATGGAATAGGTCAGTTCATCCGTATGGAGGATGGCGCGCCCGCCGGTCGGGCGGCGCAC
>JBGPQJ010000071.1:0-14150 GCA_041488995.1 Anaerolineae bacterium | reverse complement strand
GGCGCAGATTCGAAGAAATTCGATGCCAAACTCGACCCGAACCTGGGTGTGAGCCTGGTAAATGACGCCATCTCCGCGGGCGCCAAGGGCATCGCCATCACCGTACCCGACCAGACGATTGGCCCGGCCATCGCCAAGGCCGCCAAGGATGCGGGTGTGGTGCTCATCGCAACCGATGACGGCATCAAAGATGCCGATGGCAACCCCATCCCGTTCGTTGGCTTTGATGGCAAGGATATGGGCAAGAAGGTAGGCGAGGCCGCCGCGAAGCTGCTCACTGACAGCGGCTGGCTGAAGGATTCCGCGAAGAAGGTCGGTGTACTTTCTGTGGAAGTCCAGACCCTCTCGGTCTGCAACGACCGCACCGACAACGAAAAAGCGGCCGTCATTGCGGCTGGCGTTCCTGAAGCGCAGGTCTTCCCGGTGCCGTACACTGGCGAGGCGCTCTCGGCTCAGGATGCGGCTGGTCCTGTCATCACCGCCCATCCCGAAATCACCAACTGGATCGTCTTCGGTTGTAACGATGAAGGCGTGCTGGGCACCCTGAACGCACTGGCCACCGCAGGCGTCAAGCCTGCGGATGTCATTGGTGTTGGACTCGGCGCTTATGAGGCCTGCAAGTTCTGGGCAGCTGGACAGCCTTCCGGCTTCAAGGCGGGCTTGTTCATCTCCGGTCTGGATGTTGGCAAGACAGCGGCGACTGTGCTTTACGATGCCGTTGTCAACGGCAAGGCTCCGGCGGCCAATTCCTATGCCCCGACCTCCATCGTGGATGCCTCCAATTTCAAGACCGTGATGGATCCGATCTCGCTGGCGAATTGCTCCAAGTAATTTAGTTTCTCACAGTGCTGGGATCCGTGCGATAATACGGATCCCAGCATTAATACCTGCGACATTCTCGCGGGGGAAAGTTATCCAAACAAACATGACAGATGTCGCGTCTTCCCACCCGCCTACGCCTCCTCCAGTCAAACCCGGAACGCTTGAAATTCGTGGCATAAGCAAGGCGTTCCCCAACGTTCAGGCACTTTCTGACGTTTCGCTCGATATCCGGCCGGGTGAGATCCTGGCCTTTGTGGGCGAAAACGGGGCAGGAAAGTCAACCCTCCTCAAGATTATCAATGGCGATTACAAACCGGATGCAGGAACCCTTTCGATGGATGGGCGGCCGCTTACATTTCCCAGCCCGTACGTTGCGCATCAATCCGGGATTCGGGTCATTTACCAGGAGCCCGAAATCATTCCGGGCGTGGATGTTGCAGAAAATATCTGGGTGGGGGAATTGCCCAAGCGATTTGGCTTGCTCGATCGCCGCCAACTCAACCAACAGGTGGAGCGCAGCCTGAAAGAATATGGATTCGAAGGCGCCCTGCCAATGCACCTGCTCGGTGATGAACTCTCTTCGGCGCAGCGGCAACTGGTGGAGATTATGCGTGCGCTCAAGTCGGGTGTGCGCGTGCTAGCGCTCGATGAGCCGACTTCTTCACTCACAGACGAGGAGGTTGACCGTCTCTTCGCGCTTGTCCGCCGCCTTCGCGGCGAGGGCGTGGCGATTATTTATGTGTCACACCGCATCAAAGAGATTCTGCGGCTTTGCGATCGCGTTGCAATCCTGCGCGACGGGAATCTGATTGCCGTCAAACCAGCCTCCGAATTGAACGATGCTGAGATCGTGCGCCTGATGGTGGGGCGCGAGCTTTCCTCCGTTTTTCAGCGGCGGCCGGCCGGCACCGGGCACGAGGTTCTGCGCGTTGAGGGGCTGCAAAGCAACTGGCACGACGATGTGAATTTCCATATCAATGCAGGCGAGGTGATAGGTTTTGCGGGACTGGTGGGAGCAGGGCGGACTGAACTGGCGAAAGTAATTTTTGGCGCACTGCCCAAAACCGGCGGGCAGGTCATTCTCTCCGGCCAGGTCGTGACCATCCACCGCCCGGATGAAGCCATTGCCAGGGGCATCGGTTTCGCGCCAGAAGACCGCAAACGAGAAGGGCTGGTGCCGGTACGCAGCGTTCTCGAGAACGCTTCCATGGCAATTCTGCGGCAACTCACCCGTTTCCATTTTGTGCGCAAAGGTTTGGAGCGAATGGTTGCGACCCGATTTGTCGAAAGACTGCGGGTTCGGACACCCTCGCTTGAGCAGGAAGTTGGCAAGCTCTCTGGCGGCAACCAGCAGAAAGTCGTCCTGGCGCGCTGGCTGGCGGCGAAACCAAAGGTTCTCATTCTCGATGAACCGACACGTGGCATTGACGTTGGCGCGAAGGTCGAGATCTATCATCTGATTGACGAACTCGCCAATGAAGGGTTGGGAATCATGTTAATCAGTTCTGAATTACCAGAAATTCTTGGGCTTTCAGATCGCATTTACGTTATGCAGAATGGCCGCATCACAGGCGAACTCTCCGGGGCGGAAGCCACCGAGGAAGCAATCCTCGGGCTTGCCTTCACGGATCATCTTTCGGCGGCTCCGGTTGGGAGCACGGCATCACAGCAGAAGGGTAGCACAATATGAGTGAATCACAAACGAAACAAACCACAAACCCAGCCAGGCGTGGCGGCATAATTAAACGCGTCGTCGGCGTGATCGGCACCGACAATCTCTCGCTGATTTTTGCGCTCGTGATCGTGGTCTTCCTGGTCACCACTGTCAGCGGTTGGTTCGGGTTGAGCGGAGGCGATAAGTTTTTCTCCTGGCAAAACCTGATGAATAGTCTCGCTCAGGCGATTGTGATTGTTGGGCTGGTCGCGATTGGGGAAACGGTTGTGATTATCGCGGGCGCCCTCGATATTTCCGTTGGCTCGATTGCCTCGATTGGTTCCGTGGTTGCCGCTTCCGTTCTTGTTGGCGTGGGAATTATCGGATCGCTCGGTATCCTGCCTGTTGGCAATGTGGTGATTGCGATTCTGGCTGGCATCCTCGCCGGGACGATCGCTGGTGCGATCAATGGATTCATCGTCACTGTCCTGCGCGTTAATCCGATCATTGCCACGCTTGGCACGCTGGCTGCTTTCGCTGGCTTCGCCTTCTTATTGGCGCCGGATGGAAAACCTGTCGGGGTGATGACGCAGCCAGCTTTCACCTGGTTGGCTCAGGGCCGTTTCCTGGAAAATATTGCCATTCCATCGCTGGGTGGCGCAAAGTGGACTGGCATCCCCGTTCTGACAGTGATCCTGGTGGTTGTGGCGATCGCTGCCCATATCCTGATGAGCTACACTGACTTTGGCCGTTCAATTTATGCCATCGGCGGGAATGCCACCGCCGCCCGTCTCGCCGGGATCAACCTTTCAAAGGTTCGGGTTCTGATGTACATGCTATCAGGTGGTATTGCCGGTCTGGCTGGCGTTCTGCTGGCGGCGCGCACCACTTCAGGAAACCCGATTAATGGTAACGGGATAGAATTGCAGGCCATTACGGCTGTCTTTCTGGGTGGCGCGGCGACTTCTGGTGGGAAGGGCACGATTGCCGGAACCTTCCTGGCCGTCATCCTGGTGGGAATTCTCAATAATGGCATGAACCTGCTCGGCTTTAACACCTTTATCCAACGGGTTGCGCTTGGTTTTCTATTGATCGCCGCCGTGGCGATCTCGCAGTGGCGTCAGGCTCGCGCCGAGAACGCCCGGACTCGGATTGCCAACGCCGGATAATTCATATTAGAGTTGATAAGCTCACATTTTAAAGCAATAACCAGGAGTAAAACATGGATCCCATTATTCAAGAAATCTACACCGGTGTTATGGAAGGACAGGGCGATACTGTCAAAGAGAAAATCCAGGCAGCTCTCGACGCTGGAATTCCAGCGGCGGTGATATTGAACGATGGCATGATCGCAGCCATGTCTGAAGTGGGCCACCTGTTTGAAGAAGGCGAATATTTTGTTCCTGAAATGTTGATTTCCGCCCGCGCGATGCAGGCTGGTTTGACTTTACTCAAACCTTATTTGAAAGCGGCGGATGTCCAGTCGGCAGGCAAAGTTGCGATTGGCACTGTCAAGGGCGATTTGCACGATATAGGTAAAAACCTGGTGGCCATGATGCTCGAAGGCGCCGGGTTCGAAATCATTGATCTGGGCACCGATGTGGCTCCCGAAAAATTTATCGAAGCCGTTCGCGATCGCGGAGCGCAGATTGTAGCTATGTCCGCTTTGCTGACCACCACCATGCCGTCTATGAAGACCACCATCGAAGCACTGAATGCCGCTGGTTTGCGCGGGCAGGTGAAGATATTGATTGGCGGCGCACCGGTTACCCAGGATTATGCCAACCAGATTGGCGCAGATGGCTTCTCGCCCGATGCCAGCCGCGCGGTTGCAACCGCCAAAGAATTAATTTCGGCCTGAAAGGTCTCAGATGAAGCCTCGCGACCGAGTATTGATGGCTCTCAGCCATGAGGAGCCTGACCGTTGTCCCATGCAGGTATCGTTCACCCCTGAGTTTGCCACCCGCCTCGGGCAGGAAATGAAGCTCGGGGGCGACAAACTCCATAACCCGCATGGGGGGGGCAATACCTACGAAATGGAACGCGCTCTGGGTCAGGATTTGCTGTTAACTTCCGTCGGCTGGGCAAATTCATATTATCAGGGCGCCGAGGATTATGTTGACGAGTGGGGCATCGGCTGGAAATCTGCGGAATATACCACCCCCTTTGGCGTTGGCCGCTATACAGAAATCAATCACCACCCGTTGGCCGATGATCGCGCCATTGAGAATTACCAACCCCCTGATCCTGCCTGCCCCGAACTGTACCGCGAAGCGGAATGGATGCTGCGCACCTTCAAATCTGAATACTGGATCGTCGGCGTGACAGTCACCACCATGTTTGAGTGCGCCTGGGGATTGCGCGGCTACGAGCGCATGCTCACCGATTTTGCTCTTAAACCTGAGTTGGCAGAGCGCCTGCTCGACCTTCCCTATCACTACCATCTGACCGCCGCCAAAAAACTGACGCAGATGGGCGTGGATATGATCTGGATCGGCGACGATGTCGGCGCGCAGAATGCCATGATCATTTCACCGAAAATGTGGCGCAAGTTTCTCAAACCACGCATGGCAAACTTTATTTCAGAATTGAAGCACATTAACCCGCAGGTAAAAGTAGCCTATCATTCGGATGGTGTGGTCTATCCGATTATTCCCGACCTGATAGAAATCGGCTTGGATGTGCTCAACCCGATCCAACCCGCCAGTATGGACCCGGTTCGATTAAAAAAGGATTTTGGCGATAAGCTGTGCTTCTGGGGTTCAATTGACGAACAGCACACGCTGCCTTTTGGCTCCGCCACCGATGTCCAGACCGAAGTCCAGACCCGCTTGAAGACGCTCGGTAAAAACGGCGGGCTGATCATGGGTCCAACCCATCATGTCCAGTTGGATACCCCCATGGAAAACTTCTGGGCCATGGTTAATACCATCACCCAGACCCCTTACGCAAAACTTTAATTGTATGAACACAACTTTCTTTCGCCAGCCAGAGCAGCCGCTGACCAGTAATGGTTTTCCGCCTTCCAGCGCCCCAAATCGCTTGAGAGGGCTGAACTCGACCCAGTCCACTATTTCCATTCAAACACTTCGAGAACTTTATCATGCCCAAGGCTATGTCTGGCTCAAGGGTTTTTTCAAACGCGACGAAGTGTTTGAGTTTCGCCGCCGTTTTATTGGCGCATTTGAGCAGGCAGGAATGTGGATGCAGCCGGGCGCATCCGTCTTTCAACCGATATTCGCTATCAAAGCGTGCACGAAGAAGTTGATATCCGCTGGAATAATCACTGGTCGCTGGATGATATGCTCTAAATTGCGTTGAAGCCCTGGCGCAATCACCAACCAACGCGCCGATGTTCCTGGAGATGCAATGGCTGAAATGTTGAAAACAACCTGGCATAACTTCACAGCCCTAACATTGGAAACCGAGGTAATCCGCGTGGTTATCCTTCCAGACCTGGGCGCGAAGATCGTCTCCATGTTTGATAAAACCTGCCAGCACGAGTGGCTGGTACCGCCCATGCGTCCGCTGAAGCAAACCAGCTACGGCGCGGATTTTGTGAGCCAGGATATGAGCGGTTGGGACGAGATGCTGCCCACCATCGTTGCCTGTGATTGGGAGGGCGCTTATCTGCCTGACCATGGCGAAGTGTGGAGCATTCCCTGGACGCTGGAAGACTCCGTAGACTCCATCGTTTTATCGGTCATGGGCGTGGCGATGCCCTATCGGTTTGTCCGTTCTGCAGGGCTCATCTCCCCCAATTGCCTGGAATTGCGCTACAACCTGACCAACACCGGAAAAACAGCCTGCCCCTATTTATGGACGGCGCACCCACAGTTTGCCGCCGATCCGCAAACTCGCATCAGCCTGCCTCCCGAAGTGACGCAGATGGTCAATGTTGTGGAGAGTGACCCGAACTGGGGAAAAGCCGGGGAACTGCGTCCCTGGCCGGAAGCTGTTGCCGCAAACGGAGAAGCGCGTCGCCTCGACCGGGTTCGCCCGGTGGAGAAACACGCCTGCCTGAAGTTTTACGTGCCGCCTGAACAGCATGTTGCCTGGGCGGCGTTGTTCCACGAAGGATTGGGCTGCCAATTGCGGCTGGAGTGGTCGTCTGCGGATATTCCGTATCTTGGTTTGTGGATGGATGAAGGCATGTACAATGCAGCCCCTGTCGCGGCGCTTGAGCCTTCCAACGGGTATTATGACAGCCTGGAGCGCGCCGCGCGTAATCAAAAGGTAGTTGTTTTGGAACCTGGCGAAAGCCGGGATTGGGCGATAACGCTGCGTTTTGGTACAGGCGAATAACCGTTTCGGTGAGCATTTTCAATCGCGGAAGGGAAACCCAGAATGAATAATCTTGACCGTTTCAAGAAAGCGCTTGATTGGCAACCCATTGACCGGCTCCTCACATATGATTACCTCGATAACCGGCAAATCCTGGTCGAACATGGCGGTTACGATGCCTCCCGAACTTATAGTTTTGAGGAACTAATTGGAGTCAACGCCCGGGCTTGGAAAAACATCGGGGTGGATGTCACCCGCTCGGTTTATGATCCCGTTAACCATTGGATGGGCGGCAAAATCACGAACTGGATCCGGTTCTTTGGGGCTGATCCCTCTGAATGGGGCGTCACCCAGGCTGGCGATACTGCCTGGATTTCAAAGCGCCCCTTCCGGACGTTGTCTGAACTTGAAAAGCACCTGCCCCAGAAACCGCGCTACGAAGACGTGCGGGATTGGTATCAGCCGGTCATCCGCCAGATCCAACAAGCCCTGGGTCAGCACGATATCGTTTTTATTGGCGCTGTGGAAGGTCCCCTGACCGACGCGTACACTTTTATGGATATGGAGCTGTTTTCTTTGGCGATCTATGACGCGCCGGAGTTGGTGGCGTATATCATGGATTGCACCGGTTTATTCTCTGCTTATATAGCCAGGGCGTATGCCGAAGTAACCGAAGTGCCCTTGCTGTTTATGGGGGAGGATATCGCCGGAACAATGGGCCCCATTTTCAGCCCCAAGTTTGTGCGCGAGCAAGGCTTGCCGCGCTGGAAATGGATCACTGAACCGATCAAAGAAAAAGGGATGAAGTTTCTTTATCACACCGATGGACGCTACGGGAAATTCCTGCCTTTGATCTTCGATGAATTGGGCGCGGATGGTTTGAATCCAATTGAGCGCAATAACTGCAACGATATTTTTGAAATCCGCAAAGAATACCCGCACAAATTGCTCTTCGGGAATGTCTGTTGTATTCACACTCTGCCGCATGGCACCCTTGGCGACGTGGAAGATGAAACTCTTGAACTGATTGAAAAAATCGGGCCACAGGCTGGTATTTTTATCGGGTCATCCAGCGAAGTACATGATGCCGTTCCGGTTGAAAATGCGGTGAAGATGTACCAAACAGTGCATGCTTATGGAGCATTCCCTATTGACGTTGAGCGTATCAGAGCAAGAAGAACGGAACTTAGAGAGAAGGGCGAACTGAGACTGCGGGCCGCCCTGAGTCTCTAGCGGTGATTGCCCACGATTCGGAAGCATCACACCAACCTTGGCGGCTGCAGTTTTTCTCACTTGCAGCCGCTCTCCTAAGAGGCACATATGACCCGCAAAACGACAAGTACGGTACCCCTGAGCGATTACAGTTTGATTGGAAAAGATTCCGCGCTGGCAATCGAAAAGGGACTGGCAGACGCAAAATAGTATGCCACACCAGCAGCCCGATCCACTAGCCTCTCGCTGTCTCAAAACGCTTGATCACGATCACCGAGAAGTCATCTGCCTGGGGTTGTCCCCCAACGAACTCCTGCACCTGCTTCCAGAGTTGGTCGCAGACCTGTGCTGCCGGCAGGTGGCTCACTGCTGGCAGAGCATTTGCCAGGCGCTCAGCACCATACTGGTTGTCATGGACATCCTGGGCTTCGCTCAGCCCGTCGCTGTAGATGACCATCAACCCGCCCGGCGGGATGGTTACGGTCTGCGCATCCAGCTCAATCTCCTCCATGATGCCAAGGGGCATGCCTGTGCTCGAGGTGTTCTCGACCAGACGCAGGTGCTCATCCAATATCACCGGATGCGGGTGGCCAGCCCGGCAGTAATCGAAACGACCTGAGATGTCCAGGATGCCGTACAACAACGTGACGAACATTCCAGAGCGGCTCATCTCAACCAGATGGTGATTTACCAGCTGCAGGGTTGCCTCTGGTGAGGGGTTGCGCGGTGCTTCGATATGCACCAGGCTGTTGGTGATATTTATATACAGGGCAGCAGGGATGCCCTTATCACAAGCATCTCCGATCACCAACCCAAATCGATGCTGGTTAATCGGGATGAAGTCATAGTAATCCCCACCCACCTCCCGGGCGGGCACGGTCAGGGCGGCGATATCGAACCCCTCCAGGTGCGGCAGGCTGTCTGGCAGGATGCTCTCCTGGATCTGGCGGGCAATCGCCAGCTCTTTTTCCAACCTCTCCTTGATGACCAGCTGGTCCTGCGCATCCTTGAGCTCTTGATAAGCCCGGGTGAGCTGGCGGTTCTTCTCGCGCAGGTCGAGGATCGTGGCATTCTCTGTATCCCCCAGATGGCGGCTCAACTGTCGTGCCATGTCGTAGACCAGAGTCGGGTAACGCTGCAGTAACTGATCGAAATCCTGCTTAGTCATCTCCAGCACAAAAGCGGGTGTGCGCGCCCTTACGCTGGCAGTATGACTTCCCTTAGGGTCGAACAGGCTCATCTCGCCAAACAATGAGCCGGGGGGCCGGACTGCCAGCTGGCGTTCATCAGGGGTGCCCAGCGCCTTGATCACCTCCACTTCACCCTCCAGGAGGATGTAGATGTGCTGATCCGATTCACCCTCCCGCATCATCAATGTGCCCTGGGCAAACTCGTGCGGTTGCAGCGTCTCAGCCAAACGCTCCAGCTCAGATCGGGGTAAGCTTGCAAACAGGAACACTTTGGCAAGGAGAGCCACTTTCTCGTTTTGTTTCATATTTTCTACCTTACAGCACCCGAACAGATCGTGACTTCCTGGTTCTTGACTTTGAACCGGGAAGAACCCGGGTCCTCTACCTGGATCGTTTCACGCAAATCCTTATGTCCCCCAGCCTTTGGTGGGATCGCCCCAGTGCGAGATGCTCACGACGCCCCAACCGCCGGCTTCCGGTGAAGAATCGGGTTCCAGGTGGAACTGGTGTTTCTCGGGAGTGCAGCGTATCCACTGTGTGCCGTCCCAGAATCCCAGGCTGAGCGGTTTGCCTATCTTTGCAGCTTTTTTCAAGTCCGATGCCGTATAGCGTATGCGGACCTCGATGGGCGGGTCAAACACGGCCACTTCGCTGTCCAGCTGCGAGGCATCCACCACCATCAGGTTGATCACGGCGCGGAAAGGCTGGAATCCGCCCGGAACCGGCGGCATGGATTCCAGCGCGGGCAGTTCAAGCCGCTGCACCTGGACGGACCTGGCCTGGCCTGGAATCTTTAGGATCACGCCTTCCTTCCTGAACTCTTTGCGCGTGGGTAAGGGCGTTTGGACCATGGGTTGCTCTCCTCTCTACTCATCACTCGTTTCGGTATTTACCTGCCAGCGGGTCTGGATACGGCAGTGCTCGGGCACTTGCTCCAGGAACGAACGGCGCCATTCCGGCAGGCTGATCTGGCTGGCTCGCGTCATCAACTCGCGGTAGCCGCCCTCGACGACAATATGTGCAAGCGCTGCCTGTCCGGCCGCAGAGAAAACATCAGCACAGGTCTCGTATCCCAGTAGCGGGAACTCCATGCCGACCCCAGCCTTCTGCTGCAGGTAATCCCACAGGAGAACCGCATACTGCCGGGCTGTATCCAGGTCATTTAACGCCAGCAGGCAGCGCGCTGCCCCGGCTTTGGCGTCGTGAGTACTGCCGGGCGCGCCAATTCCGCTCAGAGCGGCGGCAGCCTGTTCAAAGCCTGCCAACGCGTCCGCGACCTGCCCGCCCTGCTCCCTGGCCAGCGCTGCATAGACCTGTCCGACCGCACAGCCGAACACGTCGTTCATCGCCTGCAATTCCGGCAGGCATTGATCCAGCTCCGCGAGTGCCGAAGGTGGGTCGCCGCAGCGCAGATGCGCCAGGGCAAGGTTGAGGCTGCCATAGGCGCAGAAACTGCGGTGACCGATGGCCCGCGCCAGGTTGATGCTGCGCTGGAGCGCCGGAATGCCTTCTTCGGGCATTCCCAGCAGGATATAAGTGTAGCCCAGGTTGGTCAAACCGGCTACCTCCCCTTCGATATTGCCGGTGCGGCGGTTGATGGCCAGCTGCCGGTCGAGCAGTTGTGCGGCACGGGCCAGATCTCCCGTCTCCGTGTGGAAAGTGGAGACGTTGGTCAAGGTGCGCGCCAGGACTTCTTCATCGCCGACCTCCTCTGCACAGGTGAGCGCCGCTGTTGTTGTCTGAGCGGCTGCCTGCAGGTCGCCGAGGCGGACCTCGCATAGGACCTTCAGGCCGAGGATCAGTGCCTCGCGCCGGCGGTCACCTGCACGCGCCGCAGCCGCCAGCCCGAGGGTGTAGGCCTCCCGTTCCTTTGTGTACTGCCCAATCATTCCCTGGTAGTAGCCCTTCCGGTAATACGCTTCCGCCACGAGGTGGTCGTCCCCGATCGATTCTGCCAACTCAACCAGGGCAACGTCGTCGGCCAGGCGTGCCTCGGTGTCTCCGAGGATGCCGAGAACTTCGTCCCGGCCAGCCAGAGCCTGCCAGCGGCGCGCCAGGTCGGGACCAGCCTGGGAAGGAGACACATCGGAATGAAGAAGTGCCAGGGCACGGTCAAAGAAGAGGCGAGCCTGGGCAGGGTCGCCCTGGTTCCGGGCGCGTGTGCCCGATTGTGTGTACCATTCGGCGGCCAGGACTCGCTCGCCAGCCAACTCGCAGTGTTCGGCGATGACCGGGGCAAACTCTCCTGCCCGGCCGCTCGTCCGGGTCACCCCGGTCAGCCATGCAGCCGCCTGAGCATGGTAAACCTGCCGGTCGGATTTGAGGAGTGCCTGATATGCCGCGTCGCGCAGCAGCCCATGATGGAAGCGATACTCCTCGGTCCCCGCAAAGGTCGATGTCTCCTGAGGATAAAAGAACCCATGCCGGGAAAGAAGCTTCAGTTCTGCGTCGGCAATGGGTTTATCTCCCCGTACCGCCTGCAGCGCTGAGCGCCAGAAGACCCGGCCGATCACCGCAGCCTGCTGCACCAGAACCCTCTGGGCTGTGTTCAGGCTGTCCAGGCGCGCCTCCAGCAGCGCGGTCAGGGTCGCCGGCATCTCCAGACGACTGCCCGATCGTTCGGGATCCAGCCTCCAGGGGCCGCCTCGCTGGCTCCTGCGGATCGCCCTGGAATCAACAAGTGTCTGGATATACTCTTCGAGGTAAAAGGGGTTGCCGTCGGCGCTGTCCAGGATCTGCTCGCAAAGGGCATCGGGGAATCCTTCGACGTTGCGTAGAATTTCACCTAACAGATCCCGGCTGGCCTGACGGGAGAGCGGGCTCAAGGCAAGCTGGAGACCTCCCGGATGGGGCGGC
The DNA here is from genome assembly GCA_041488995.1 of Anaerolineae bacterium. GTDB lineage: Bacteria > Chloroflexota > Anaerolineae > Anaerolineales > Villigracilaceae > JBGPQJ01. The sequence goes on along the minus strand of JBGPQJ010000071.1, from coordinate 2,132 downwards.
GGATTGGGAAGAGACTGTTCATCGGGAGGTTCCTCCTGGTCCCAACCGGGAAAACGATCGGTCAGGATGGGGCGGGCCAGGCACACCACCACCAGCGGAAGCTGTGGGCACTCGCGAACCAAACGGGTGACAAAGCTCAGCGAGGGGGCGTCCGCCCAATGGATATCGTCGAGCATGAGGATGGTGGTCGATTTACGAGAGACAGCTGCGATGTACTGGGTGAGATAGAGCTGTGCCCGCTCGCGCAACTGCCGGGGGTCGTTCTCCACTCCTTGAAGGTAAGGGCTCTCGGAAAAGTCAAAGCCAAGCAGCGAGCCCACGAAATGAGCCTTCATCTCAGGTTCGTCTTCAAGGAACGTTGAAAGCGCCTCCACCAATCTCTCGCGGGTGGGTTGGACCGGGTCCGTGGTGAGGATGCCCAGGCGGTAGGAAATCATGTCGCGTAACAATCCGAACGGCACGGTTGTGGTTTGAGGCGAGGCCCGCGCCTTGAAGGCAGTGACCTGGGAAGTTGCTTTTGCGACCCAGCGGTCGAACTCATACAAGAGGCGGCTTTTGCCGACCCCGGCCTCGCCGACGACAGTGACCAGGTGGGTCTCCCGGGATTGGACAGCGCGGGTCAAGACCGCCTGGAGCTGGCGCAGCTCGGTGTCGCGCCCGATCAGGCTGGTCTTGATGCCCTCCACACCGCGGGTGAACGTGCGGAAGGTGCGGGGCAGGGCCGCCCTGACCCGGTACAACGCGACTGGCTGGGGAAAGCCTTTGGCTTCGATGGGAGTCAGGGACTCGACCTCAAACGCGCCGCGGACGTGCTGGTGGGTGAATTGTGAGATGAACAACGTTCCCGGTAGCGCTGCTTGTTCCATGCGCGCTGCCAGACTCACCGTGAGTCCCATGACCGGCGATTCGGCCTCTGAGAACCTGCCCGCCACCACCCGGCCTGTGTTTACGCCAATGCGAATGTTAAATCCCTGAATCTGAAATCGGCGGTCCAGTTCCTCAGCGCAGGCACGGGATTCTGCCAGGATCGCCAATCCTGCGCGGACTGCCTGGCGGGCGTCGTTTTCGTGGACTCTGTTGAGGCCAAACACAGCCACGAATCCATCGCCCACGAACTGGGTTACCTGTCCGCCGTAGGTCTCGATCGGGACCGACAGGCGCTTGAGGGAGCCGCCCATGACCTCCTGAACCTCCTCCGGCTCCAGCCCCTGGCTCAGCAGGGTCGAGTTGACAATGTCAAGAAACAGCACGGTCACCAGGCGGCGCTGCTGGCTCGCTGTCTGGCGTTGTTCCAGATTCGCCAGTCTCTCCCGCAAAGGAGCCAGCGCAGAATCGACGACGCTGTTGCCCAGTACTGCGCGCTGTGCCTCCAGGGCTGCGATGGCCTGTGAGAGCTCATTGACCTTTTGCATTACACACTCCGAAGTTCGAAAACAGGATTACTGAACAGGTCGCATACCGCCTGATGCAGCAGCAAAGCCGCTCCGGGGGCCCGCCCTGCATCTCGAAGCGCGGATCGTAGCACATCTGGATAACTTTCTTACATGGAATGGCTTGCCTACTGCCGGGATAGATGGAGCTCAATAATTATAGTAGCACGAAATCTGGCGAATCGCGCTATGCATCCCCGCCGGCACCCGGGTTCAGCACCAACGGCTGTCTCCCGGGCCGCGCACTTCGTAGTAAAGGGTATCCCCTTCGGTCGTCACACGGCCTGTCTGCAACATAACTGGTTCGGTTGTCATGTTATTCACCGCTTCTAGCCCTGTTCAATTCGCCGGCGGAGTCCCAACGCGAACATGAATAGCCAGAACATATACGGCACGATAATCGTCCTGTGGATCAGGCCAAGCCAGTCTTTAAAGACGTTCTGCAGGTTCGGCGCTTTTGATGTAATAGTCAGGAGTGCCACTGCCGAAGCAATGATGACTCCCAGCACGAGGGTTGGCCATCGCAATCCTTGCCACTCGTGGTCGGCGCGAAAACGGCGCAAGAATACGAAACAACTGATGGGCATCAAGATGAAGATGATCCCTCCGGCAAGACCATGGATCGTGCCGTGGACGGTCACCTGGTCCAGAGGTATGCCTGAGGGGTCCATCACCAGCGGCCCGGAAACAACGAACAGGATC
>JBGPQJ010000070.1:0-14209 GCA_041488995.1 Anaerolineae bacterium | reverse complement strand
CGTGAGGCAAAGGTCAGTACTATTATTTGGGCCACAGGGTTTACGGCAGATTTCAGCTGGATACACCTACCAGTCCTCGGCGCTGAGGGCAGGCCGATTTGTCAACGAGGAATTTCGCCGGTGCGTGGTTTGTACTTCATCGGATTTCCTTGGCTCAATAGTCGCAAATCGGGTATCATTTATGGGATTGGTGAGGACGCCCATTACATCGCTGATGCAATTTCAGAACAATTGGCTTAGGTACACACCATAAAGCACCCACCGATGAATTGCATACCAAAAGCCAGGTACCCAAAACGTCAAAACCCGTCCAACACTGGCGCCACCTGACCGCCTTCGGCGTGGGTATGCTAACGCACTTTCCAAAGTTTCGTGCAATTATGAATTTGTCGCCTAGCCAGAATCGGCGACGGGTGAGCCCTTCCGTTAGTGATAAAGTGACGATAAAAAATATACTCGTATAGGATATGAAACTAGTATCGCTAGGTTCGAGGTTCGAGTCCTCGGCCAGGAGCCTGACTGAAACGCCCGAAAAGGGCGTTTGTTTTTTTCCACCTCACCCTGAAAATAAAAACGAGCAACTCTGGGGTTGCTCGTTTGATTAAGAGATTTATCCCTGCTATTCCGAAGAATCTGAACTGTTCTTTGCAGGGGTACTTTCTTTGGTCTCCTTGGCCTCTTTGGTTTCTTCAGCTTTACTGGCCGGGGAATGCTTTTGCCCAGAAGGTGATTTGTGATCCGTCGCATAAAAGCCGGAGCCTTTGAAGACCACCCGCACCGGTGAAATCACTTTTTTAAGCGACTTCTTGTTGCATTCGGGGCAGCGGGTTAACGGCTTATCGGCATATTTTCGATGGCGATCGATTTGGATACCGCAATTTTCACAACGATAGGTATAAACTGGCATTTTTTCCTCAATATCCTCAAATAGCTCGATGGATTATAGTACAGTTGAAAATGGATGACAAGACTCCACTTTCATCATGTAGATGCAAAGGGAGAAACTAAAGTTGCAGGCAATTACCGTTGACCCCTTGCAAAACTAAAAAAACGGGTTATAATTAGAACATAAGTTCTAACAATCATGTAGACGTCACTAGGTTTATGGCTTATGTCACTCACTGCTGAATTCATGCAATCCGTTCAAATACTTCGACAGGTCGCGGAAAATGACCAGGGCAGCAATTTCACCTCAGGTTATCCTGGTTTCCCGACTCTAGATAATGTGCTGGCGAAGATCACGCCGCTGCCCGATCATGGATTATTCCTAGGCGTGGCCAGCGATGGGCTGCCGCTTCTGCTCAATATGAAGGACCCTGGTCCGGGACCAATCCTGATCCTGGGTGACGGGCAGACCGGCAAAACGGATTTCCTGCAGGGGGTTGCGCGTGCAGCGTCGTTGGCTCATCATCCCCGCTTCCTTCGCTTTGCCGTGGTCACTCCCTTTCTCGACGAGTGGGCAGGCTGGGATGGGTTGCCCCATTGCCTTGGCCTCTGGAGACCGGATGTCCCAGGGTTAAAGGATTTATTCTTTGACCTTTCTGCGCGGGCTCAAGACCGGAACAAATCTGAGGTCCTGCTGTTATTGGTGGACGATCTCAACAGCCTTGTGAGCCGGGAACTGACTCTCCTGGAGAATCTGCACGGGTTGCTGGCAAACGGCGCTGCAGGCCAGGTGTGGACAATTGCGACGCTGAACGCGGATCAGGCTCTCCGCCTACCCAACTGGGTCGGGGCATTCCGTACGCGGATATTTGGTCTGATAAGAAATCCAGAAGTTGCCGGCAAGTTCACCTCGATGCCGGGCGCCAACCTTGGGACGCTGCTCAGCGGAGCCCAGTTCTGCATTCGTGAGCGGACACACTGGCTGCGTTTCTGGATGCCATTATTGAAATAGGAGATGCATGATGAATATCGGAATGATGTGGTTTGATAATGACCCCAAAACAGCGTTGGTTGAAAAAGTTACCCGCGCTGCAGAATACTACCGTTCGAAATACGGCCGCGCGCCGGACATATGCCTGGTCAACCCCGGGATGCTGAAAGAACCCATGATTCAAGCCGGACGAATCCAGGTGCGCCCGATGCAGACCGTCCTGCCGGGTCATTTGTGGATCGGGGTCGACGAAAAAATTCCATTGGGGACGGATTGAGCTGAGAGACTCTTGATCGGTCAGCGGTAAAATGGGGGTCTTGCCCGTTGCCCACCGGGAAATCTCAAGGTAAAAGAAAAAGACACCGGAGCGGTTTGCTCTCCGATGTCTTTTTCTTGGCGTCATGTCCTAAGAGAAATCAGGGGGGATTCTCATCACCCAGCGCCGTCACCATGGCGATCGCCAGCGTCAGATTATGGCTCAGGCTCAGGGACCACCTGGTTAATCCCAATTCGCTGGCTTTCTGAGTTGCCATGCCGTGTAGGTGAAGCACCGGCGCGCCCTGGTCATCCTGTAGAATCTCGATGTCCTGAAATGACACTTCGCCGATCCCGCTGCCCAGCGCTTTCGAGACGGCTTCCTTTGCGGCGAACCGAACTGCCAGCGAGTCTGCCCGTTTTCCACACAGCTCCCGCTCAGCGGGGGTGAACACACGCTCCAAATAATGCTTCCCGTGCCGGGCCAGCACGGATTGCACGCGCTCAATTTCAATCAAGTCAACACCGGTTGCCAGTTTCATAATCATTTATTCATGAGCCAGCCGTGGCTATGGCAAGCCTGTCCGGGTTGAGATATTTGCGTGCCGCCTCGGCCACCTGTTCAGGTGTAACGCTTCGCACCAGGTCTGCATAACGGCGGTAATAATCCAACCCCAAATCGTAACGCTCGATATTGATCAGCGCGTTGGCGACGCCCATGTTTGATTCGAGCGATAAGGGCAGGCGGCCGGTGAAATTTGCCTGGCTGTCTGCCAGTTCCTCGGCTGAGACACCCTCCGCCACGAAGCGCTGGATTTCCTCCCGGATGAGGTCGATTGCCTTGTCGACGTTTGCACTGTTCACGCCTGCGCTCACCTCCCACGAACCGGGACCAATGCCCGCGCTCAGGCTTGAATAGGCGTAATAAGCCAGCCCCGACTGTTCCCGCACGACATCCCCGATGCGTCCCATCATGCCAAATTGACCGAGCACCGAGTTTCCCAGTGAAGCGGCCATATACTCCGGCGCCTTTCGGAGCGGTCCCGCGGTGCCCAGGTAAATATCGGTCTGCATTTTCCCCGGGATGGGGACATGCCGGCGGGTGGTTTCGCTTAAAGGATTGAGAGCAGGCAGAGGGGGTTGTTCCGGCTGGGAGGGGTTTTTCCACGATCCCAGGACACCCGCCACCTGATCCACAGCCGATCGGGGCTCGATGGCTCCGACAATTGAGATTGCCATGTCCCGCGGGCCGTAATACTTTTGATGGAAATTAATCATGTCGTCGAGGGTGATGGCGCGTATGGTTTCAGGATAACCGTCATCAGGGCGGGAATAGGGATGGCCGGCGAACACGATTTTGTCAAAGGCCATCGACGCCATGTCGCTGGTGTCCTGTGCGCGGACAGCCAGCGAGGTGAGCAATTGAGCCCGTAACTTCTCTATCTGCTCTTCTGGAAAAACCGGATGCCGCAGCGAATCTGCAAGCAGGTCGAGCAGGAGCGGCAGATCCTCCGCCAGCGAGCGGCCGTTGAAGCTGGTGGTATGCGTCCCGCTGTTGAAGCCAAGATTCGCCCCGACCGATTCGATGGCGTCATAAATTTTCTGGAAGGACCGCCTGCGCGTGCCGCGCATCAATGCCGTGGCGGTAAAGTCGGCGAGACCGAGTTTTTTATCCGTCTCGAAAATACTGCCGGCATTAATGTACCCGCTGATGACGACCGACGGGCTGGCGAAATTCGAACGGACCAGGACAGCGATCCCGTCTGGCAGGACAGTCCGGGTGATATCGTCCGGACCGGGCAGTGAATTGACTGTGCGAGAGGACGATCTTGCAGGGCGACGGCTGGTTTGCGATTTCTTATTCATCATCGCCCTCCGCACCGCTCGGGATGTACGTGCCGACCACCCGGTTTTGTGTGAGCAGATATTTCTGTGCCACGCGTTGAACATCCTGCGGGCTGACAGCGGAAAGTTTGTCCAGGTAAGTCAGGAACCAGTCGTAAGTGGCGAACATTTCAGCGTAGCCAAGCCAGAATGCCTGGTTGGTGATATTCTCCGAGCCGTAAGCGAAAATGGCGCGCGCCTGTTTGATGGCGCGTGCGACTTCCTTAGCGGAGACCGGTTTGTCCTGCACCCGCTTGATCTCATCATCCAGAGCGGCAAGTGCTTCCTCCGCTTTGCGCTGAGGATGGATGGTGAGGGTGACAGAATCAAGAAATGGGTCGATTGTCGCCGCTGAACCACCGTGGATGCTGACGGCAAGTTCCTTCTCAACCAGGGCACGATAGAGCCGCGAGGTTTTATTCGAGATGCCGCCCCCGAACATATTCAGGTTGGCGGGACCCGCTAGCAGGCTGTCCAGCACGGACATGGCAAAGAAATCAGGGTCGGAGGCGGCAGGCGCGCGGTAGGCTGCCTGAAGGTAGGTTGTCTCGCCCGGACCCTCGACCGTCACCCGCACCTCGCCAGGACTCGGCGGTTCGGGGCGAACCAGACGCGGGGGAGTCGGACCGTCAGGTGTCCCGTCAAAGAGTTCCCGGATCCGGGCGAGCATTGATTTGACCTTGAAATCGCCAGCGACCGCCATTACCGCGTTGTTGGGGATGTAATAGGTGCGGTAATGCTCATAGAGGTCATCGCGGGTCATCGTCTGCAGGTCGGACTTGTCACCGATGACTTCGTGGTGGTACGGGTGTACGCGGAATGCAGCCGCCTGGACCGCCTCACCCAGCTGGAAAAGCGGTTCATTTTCATCGCCTTCGCGCTCCGAGATCACGACCATCCTTTCGGATTCGAGTTCCTTGGGATCGTAAATGCAATGGACCATGCGGTCAGCTTCCAGGCGTAAAGCCAGATCGATCTTATCCACCGGCATGGTTTCAAAATAAGTAGTCCAGTCGAGGAAGGTAAAGGCGTTCCACACACCCCCTTCGCGCGAGATGGCTTTATCGAGCAGGCTGGATGGAAACTGCGGGGTGCCTTTGAATTGCATATGCTCGCACCAGTGCGAAATGCCCGTTTTTCCGGTGGGCTCATCTTTCGAGCCGATGCGGTACCAGACCCAGCTGCTGATCAGCGGGGCGGTATGGATTTCTTTGAGCAGGACTTTCAATCCGTTATCGAGGGTGACGCGGGTCAATGAGGGCAAGAATTCTCCAGTTTGTCGTCCCCCCTTCCTGTTTCCGGAAGGGGGGAATTTTTCGGATGGTGTTATTTCGGTTCCTTGAATAACAGGGTACAGACGGGACCGAGCGCACCCAGAGCCGGGACATCCTTACAGGAAGCCCACTCTGGCTTCAGCAGCCAGAAGAAAGGCGCGACGACTTGCTGCAGGCCGGTGAAAGGCTCGTGCAGTTCTGTCTGGTTGAGCGGGATGTCCACCGGGACATTCAGCATAATGGGGAGGGTCTGTTGAACTGGCACGACCATCTCGAGGTGGACGGGGAGATTCGTGCCGGCAGGCAGGACAATATCTGCGGGGGCATTGTTTATGGCGAGACCGCCGGTGACCAGCGTGACTCTTGCGCCATTGATGTTGGTCGGTTCCCGGAGTGTGACCACGGTATCCTGGCTGATGAGCAGGTTGAAATTTATCGGGATCTGGTCGGAGACCGTGATATTGGTCTTAATACTGGCTTCGTCCATCTTGACGAAATTGGCGTACAGCCCGCCAATCAGATCGAGGCCGACCATTTTCTTGATGACAAATAATTGGTTCCCGAGGATGACCAGCACAACCAGCAGAATACAATTCAGCAGGATTGAAAGAATACTGCCTACCGTCCAAAGTGTGCGCATGCGGCGCTCGCGTTTCTCCTCCTGGTCTTCAGCCGTTGGGGGAGGCGGAGAGTGGACGGATTCTTCCTCGACAAAATTAGTTTCTTCAGCCATGGCTGCCTCCCCCGCGATGGCTACCGCGGGCAGTTTCGTTGCTTCTCCGGTGTCTGAGGCGGCAGCGGGTCTGATTGCAGGAATTTCTTTGTTATGAACCTCATCACTATCAAGCGGTAGAGGCTCGGAGGACAGGCTCCAACCTGCATGGAAGTGAGGGACAGAAGAGTCTTCCTTATCTCGGCGGGAATTGTTCGTTTTCATACGATTAATTCCTCCTATATGGATAAATATAGCACAGACTTTAAGATTTGTTGCAAGGCTCCGGGGCTGCCAAAAGTCCCATCAAAAACCTGGTTGGGAATCGAGTATTTACTTGTGTGCGTCTGCGATGAGGCTATAATATGATATAGACGCTACCAGAAGGAGGATGGAATGACAGCGTATCCAACTCGCCATAAAATTGCAATCATATTTTCTATCTTAGCCATCCTATCGGCGGTACTGGCCTGCAGCATGCCCGGTGCTTCCGCACCCACGCCGACCAATCCAGTGTCGGCGGCAGGGACATTCGCGGCGCAGACTGCCATTTTCCAGCTGACACAATCGGCGGTGGCACCGACCCGGCCTCCGCTCGCCACATCGACCCCCCTGCCTAGCAATACGCCCATACCGCCGACTCTGACGCCTTCCCTGACTCCCGTTCCATGCAACCGTGCTGTTTTTGTAAGTGATGTTAATTACCCGGATAACACCATGGTGCCTGCAGGGACTTCCTTTTCGAAAACCTGGCGCCTTCAAAATGCCGGCTCCTGCACATGGACTTCTGGATATTCTGTGGTTTTCGTCCAGGGTGATCGGATGGGTGCGCCTGACTCCGCCCCTGTGACGAGTGGCACTGTGCCCTCCGGCGCGCAGGTGGATGTCTCCGTACCCTTGGTGGCGCCAGCCGTCCCGGGTACATACCATGGCGATTATATGATACGCGCGCCGGAGGGTGCGCGGTTCGGTATTGGTCCCGCAGGCACCAGTGTCTTCTGGGTGCAGATCATCGTCCCGCCGCCCACGTCCACGCCGACGCCAACTTCGACACCAACTTCAACGCCAACTTCGACGCCTACGTTGCTTATTGTTCCATCCCCGTAACTTGTTAAGCATTATCACCCCAAATTGAAATTAACACAAAACCCTGTAAGCTGATTGAGGAGGATTCTTTGTCCAACGAAAGTTACTATGTCGCCGTGGTGGGTGCAGGACCGGCAGGCATGTTTGCCGCGCGCGAGCTCGCCCGCAACGGCGTGAGAGTCGTCATTTTCAACCGTGATATCAAGCCTGGCGGGCTCGCTGAATATGGGATCTACCCCGACAAATTTGCCATGAAAGAGGGACTGCGTACGCAGTTCCGCCAGGCGTTGGAAACTCCCGGATTGACCTATTATGGCAACATCACCATAGGTGCCAAAGGTGATCTGCATCTTGACGACCTGCGTGCGCTCGGCTTTCAGGCGATCCTGGTCACTGCCGGGGCGCAAGGAACCAAGTGGCTCAGTTTACCGGGCGAGCACCTGACGGGTGTGTATCACGCGAAGGGCTTGGTCTATCACTATAACCAGCTACCGCCTTACAGCCAGGATGAATTCCATTTTGGCACGCGTGCGGCGGTGGTGGGGGCGGGAAACGTCATGCTGGACATCGCGCGCTATTTGATCCAGAAGATCAAAGTTGATGAAGTCATTGCTGTTGTGCGGCGCGGCCCTGCCGAAGTCAAGTTCGATAAAAAGGAGATGGAATACGTTATCGCCAACCTCGACTTGCGCACGCTCGACGAAGAATTTGCCCGGGTTGCTCCAGTCATGCAAGCCACCGGGCAGGATGTTGAAGCCGCAAAAGCCGTCATCCTTGAAGCGCTGCCCAAGGCGCAGCCCACCTCCAGCCGGACACGCTTCCGCTTTGAATTCCTGGCATCTCCCATTCAAATCCTGAGCGACGAGAAAGACTGTGTGACCGGTCTGGAGGTGGAGGATAATACTTTGAATGTCAAGAATGGCGAGGTCAAAGCCCGCGGCACGGGCAAGAAGCGCATTATTAAAGTGGATTCAGTGGTTTTTGCCATAGGCGACAAAGTGGATGAGTCATTTGGTTTGCCGACAGCGGGAACGGAGTTTGTCAAAAATCTGAAGCCGCTCTTCCCAATAGAAGGCATCTCGTACGAGGCATTCGACCCGGAAACTGGCAGCCCTATTGAGAGTGTGTTCTTTGCGGGATGGTCACGCCAGGCAAGCACGGGTCTGGTCGGTTACGCCCGCAAGGACGGGACCAACGGCGCAAAAGCCGTTCTTCAATATCTCCAGACCCTGAAGCCAATTGTGCCGGACAATGCGGCTCTCTCTGCGCGACTCAAGAAACTGGGCAAACCGGTGGTCACACAGAATGATGTACGCAAGCTGGCCGAACTCGAATCCGAAGAAGCGCATAAGCGCGGTGTGGAGTCCTTTAAATTCAATACCAATGAGGAAATGCTCGAGAAAATTATGTCGGCAGGCTAGGAGGCAATTCCCAATAAGCCAGACCTTCTGCTTGAACGAAAGGCGGTGCGAAGCACCGCCTTTCTCTTTTGTACGGACTCTGTTAAGCAACAGACAACCGGATTGGGTGTTCTATTAAACAAACGGGAACCAAAACAGCCTTTTCAGCGTATATCTAGTAAGTGTTGAGTTTTGGAAGGAGGTCGATATGTCTCTATATGCTCTCGTTGTTGCGGCAATCGTACTCGGGTTGTTCATTGTAATCAGTGTACTGCCTGTGTTCTTTACGGAGCAGGATTTCGAGTCACTGGTGCTGTTACCCGAGTAACAACCATTAGCAATCCGATCGAGTGGGGGCGCGATTTATCGTGCCTCCACTTATTTTTTAATCTCCTCTTCAATCTGTAACACCAGCTCCCGTGCCCTATCCGGTGCATTTCCCAGATGGGATGCATAATCCATCAGGGTTTGTATTTGACCTGTTGACAGGAATTTTAATATTTCACCATCTTTGGATAATGCATCCTCCAGTAGGTTCGGTTCTCCCATCTGAACGAATTCCCACGCCTGCATGGCGTGCTTGCGAATCTGTTCATGCATTTCCTGCCGATCGGCGCCCGCTTTGACTGCCGCCATCAGTACCCGCTCCGTTGCGGCGAATGGACCGTAAATGCTCAGGTTGCGCCTCAGGGCTTTTTCGTCCACGCGCAGACCGGCGAGCAATTCGTTGGCAGTTTTGAGCATCTCATCTACCGCAAGGAAAGCCTCGGGCAGGAGGATGCGGCGGTTAGCAGAGTCATCCAGCGTGCGTTCCAGCAGGGAGTGCGCAGCATTGTCCCACGCCACACGCGGCAGGCTGGCAAGATACCGTCCCAGAGAGTCAATCTTCTCTGCCCGGATCGGGTTTCGCTTGAACGGCATCGCAGACGAGCCGACCTGCTTGCTGCCGAAAGGTTCAGACAATTCACCAATTGAAGGGGATTGCAGAAACCGGAGGTCGAAGGCCAGTTTGTAGAGGGATTGACCCAGCCCGGCCAGCGATGCCAGTATGGTGTAATCCTGTTTCCGCGGGTAGGTCTGCGCCGCGACGAAGTAGAAAGGCAGGTCCAGTTTCCTGCTAAGTTTATTTTCAAACTCATTAAGGTTTTCCGCACCAATCAATTCGGCGTACGATGCTCCCGTGCCGACCGCTCCCTTGAAACCCTTTCCGCGAATGGAGGTGCGCTGGTTCTTGATAGCTCTGTAATCTTCAAGTAAGTCCTGCGCGTACTGCGCCAGCCTGTACCCCAGTGTGGATGGCTCGGCGGGTTGGAGGTGCGTATAAGCGATCAGAGGTGTATCGGCATATCGGGTGATCAACCCGTTGAGGGTCTTGAGCAGCGAGATCAGGTTCTCGAGAGTCAGCACCAAGGATTGGCGCAGGCGCAATGCGTCAGCGTTGTCCTCCACATCCATCGATGTCGCACCAAGGTGAATGATCCCACCGCCCAGCTTCGCTTGTTCGGCAAAGGTGCGGATTTCTGCCATCAGGTCGTGCTTGATCTCTTCTTCAATCGACAGCGCGCGAGGCAGATCTATCTCGTTCATATGCGCGCGCAGGTCAGCCACTTGTGCCGAAGTGACAAGACCATATTCCGCCTGTGTCTCGGCGAGAGCAACCCAGATCTGCCGCCAGAGCAGGCGTTTGTGTTGCTCGGACCACAACCGGCGCATGCGGTCAGTGCCATAACGCCAGGTGAAGGGGGATTGGTAATTTTCGAAGTCAGTCATATTCGGAAGGAGGTACGGGGAGGTTGTATAATCATTTTATCATTCTATCGTGAACACTGACCGGGCTGAAGTAAATGTTCAAACGCGATCTGTACTTCTCCAAACCCATGATGAACGCGGCCGGGATGCTGGGATATGCACCGAATTTTCGGGATTCCCTGCCCTGGGGGGATTTTGGCGTTTTTGTTACGAACCCGCTCAGTCTCCGCCCGCGCCTGCCCGCCGTTAAACCCGATCTGATTAACTACCAGGGAGGGCTCTTGCTGCATACCGGGCTGCCCAACCCAGGTTTCAAGGCCGCGCTGAAGAAGTATGCCACCCAATGGGCACGAACCGATCTCCCGGTGATGGTGCATCTGATGGCAGACCGCCCTGAAGAAACCGTAACCATGGTGCGCGCGCTGGAAAGTTTGGAGAATATTGCTGCGGTTGAGCTTGGATTTGCCCCGCAACTGGCGGACGACATCCTCGTGCTTGCGGTGGAGATGTGCCTGGGTGAGCTGCCGCTGGTAGTTAACCTGCCTGCCGAACAGGTACTCAGCCTCGGTCCGCGGGTGGTGAACGCCGGTGCGGCTGCGGTCAGTCTGGCAGCGCCACGTGGCGCATTGCCGGGCGACGACGGCAAGCTGGTGACAGGGCGGTTATATGGGCCTTCATTGTTTCCAAAATCACTCGAGACTGTCCATTCTGCGGCCAGGCTTGGACTGCCCATCATCGCGGCTGGCGGGCTTTATTCCACAGAGAATTCCAGTGCAATGCTTATGGCAGGTGCTCTGGCTTTCCAATTGGACACAGTGTTATGGAAAAGTTTGATTGACTAAAAATGATACTTATATTCAGGGAAATAAAAACCTCGCCATACGGCGAGGTTTCTTTTTGTGCGGTCTATGAGAGTTTAGAGGGGTTTGACGTTGGCAGCCTGCAAACCCTTGGGGCCTTTTTCGATGGTGAATTCCACCTGCTGGCCTTCTTCCAAGTTGCGGAAGCCTTCGCTTTGAATAGCGGAGAAGTGGACGAATACATCCGGACCGCCTTCGCGGGAGATGAAGCCGTAGCCCTTGCTACCGTTGAACCATTTGACCGTACCGACTACACGTTCAGACATTTTTTTGCCTCCTGAGCAAAAGAAAAAAAGGATATTATGGAGCAGTATGTCTTCTATCGGCCGGTCAACAAAAAACGGTTCAAAGGCAGTGCTTTGAGCCGTCGTCTTGTTTCTTCCAACGAAAACCTACTTGCATCCCTACTTCGACACTATACCAGAGAGAGGGGCAAAAGTCAAGTATTTTATCGATCAGTTTGGTCCGCATTAATACCCTTAAAAGGCAAAATTGGATTAACCCTTAAACCAGAAACGCTCGTCCCGGTTAAATCGGGTGGCAAATTCCTGTGCAATGTAAGGCACGCGCTGGACCAGGGTTTCCTGCGCAGCAGGGTTATCCAACCAGAACGAAAATGTAACCACGTAGCTGGCGATGAAAAATCCTTCTATCAGCCGGTCGTAATTTTTGGGGAGCGGAAGCAGCCGGTCGTAATTAATCAGGAAAATCGAGTGCAGGGCCGGGTTGACATTGGACAGGCATGTTCCGAGATCGTAAGTAAAATACCCGATGGCGCACAGCGAAAAATCAATCAGACGGATCTCTCCGAAGCGATTCAGGAAATTGCCCCGGTGAAGGTCGCCATGGATCAAGCCCTCCGTGTTCCGGGTTTTACGCATAGGCTGAATCATCTCTGCCAGCCCCTGGATGGATGTCTGCAATGTTTTGAAGTCCTGATAGTGGATGCGTCCGTCATCGACAGCAGGCTGTAATGATGCCAGGACGTTCAAAAAGTAAACCGCGTCGCGTCTGGGTCTTTGAAAACCGCGTGGCAGGCGCCATCGGCTGGCATGCAGATGAATTCTCCCCACCAGGTTACCGATCTGGGCGACACTGTCTTCTGTCTCCATTTCACGGGTATACAAATCGCCTTCCAGCCATTCCAGCACTGTGCAATTCACAGGTTTCTCGTTTGCATCATTAACCCGGGTCACCATTTCGCCAAGACGATTCCGAACCGACCGGGGTACGGGCATTTTATTACGGCGAAGTGCATCCAGCCAGAGCATTTCTGAACGGATGACTCCCGGGTCTATCCCATGCGTGCCCATGCCGCGCGTCAGCGGTAAATGAAGGCGCAATAAATAGGGGTTGCCAGGAGTCGTTATCTTGAAGGTCACATTTTCGCTTTGTTGAAGGAAAGTAACTTCCTGGACAACGAGATTATATTGCTCCAGTGCATGAAAGGCGATATCCGTGAATTGTGAAACCGAAAGGTGCGCGATATTTTCCATTACTTAGATTGTAACATTCTCAGGCATTTTGCTCGCCAAACGAAATAAGCCAGAATCCCCTTCATGAGCAACCTTTGCTATTCCTTTGTAAACCTTCAAATTTCTGTATCGAGAGAGAAGAAGAATGTCGCACCTTTGCCCGGTTCCGCTTCAGCCCAGATAACCCCTCCGTGCCGGTGGATGATGCGCTGGATAGTTGCCAGCCCGATGCCGTGACCGGGGAATTCAGTGTCAGTGTGCAGACGTTGGAATGCGCCGAAGAGCTTGCTGGCGTTCGCCATATCGAAGCCCACACCGTTGTCGCGGACAAAGTAGATAGTCTGGTCAGCTTTTATCATTGAACCCATTTCAATGGTCGGGTTGTCTGTCTTCGAGGTGTACTTCCAGGCGTTTCCCAATAAATTCTCCAAAACCGTGCGGAAAAGTTTCTCGTCAACATGAGCCTGCAGTCCTTCAGCGACAACCCAGGTGATAGGGCATGCAGGTTCCTGCTCGTGAATTCTCTCGAGGATGTCCCTGGCAAGCATTGTAAGATTTACATCCTTCCGATTTAGTTCCCCCCGCGTCAACCGTGACAGGGAAAGCAGGCTTTCGATCAGGTCGCTCATCTGACTGGCTGCCTGTGAGATGCGCTGCAGGAAATCCAAACCTTCCCCGTCCAGTCTGGCAGCAAAATCTGTCAATAAAATTTGACTGAATCCTTTGATCGCCCGCAGGGGAGCTCGCAAGTCATGCGATACAGAGTAAGCGAACGCCTCGAGTTCCTTGTTTGTTGCCTCAAGCTGGATGCTGCGTTCTCGTAAAGAACCTTCGCTCGCGCTCAATGCGATCGTGCGTTCACGGACCCTTTGTTCAAGTTCTGTGTTGAGTTTCCGGACTTCATCTTCGGCATGTTCGCGTTCGATGAGTTCCTGTTGGAGTTTTTCGAGCAGACTTGCTTTTTCGAGAGCTGTACCGATTTGAGCAGCGATGGTTTCCAGCAGGCGGATCTGCCTCTCGTTATAAGCGTTGGGGTGTTGACTCTGGACAGATACCAGGCCAATGACACGATCGTGGGTAATCATTGGAACGCCAAGAAAGGAACGGGTAGGTGTTGTGCCTACTGTAATAGCTGCGTGAGTTTTCTGTGCTCCAGGAGCATCCATGTCAGGGATATAAACGGTGCGCTGCTTGAAGATTACTTCTCCTGAGAGACCCGGATTCTCATGTAGATTGCGCGAGGGGACAAGAAGGGGTTCATTGAAATTTTCATATAACGGATAAGAAATCATTCCCGTTTCTTTATCGTAAACGCCAATAAAGAGAGTATCGAGTACGAATAAATGTTGGAGGTGGTCAAGCAGCTTGCGTAAAGTTTGATACATATCCTGACCAGTGGTCAGGACCACCCCCATCTGGTAAAGAATATACATTTCTTCGGCATGCTGTTCTAGTTCCTCTTCCGCTTTTTTCTGTGAGGTGATCTCTTGAACTGCCCCATATATTCCTATCAGGCGGTTGTTTTCATTATCCCATCGTGGTTGGGCATAAACCCGGACCCATAGCACATCGCCGCTCTTATTAATTGTGCGGACTTCACTGGTGACAGGCTGGTTAGTCTGGAGGACAGCCATATCG
>JBGPQJ010000069.1:0-14593 GCA_041488995.1 Anaerolineae bacterium | reverse complement strand
GTACGCCCGGTACTCCGCCTTCCCCAGAAACTGCGATACCTTCGTGATCGCCGCCGTCAGGGTCGTCTTCCCATGATCAATGTGTCCCATGGTCCCTACATTCAAGTGCGGCTTCGTCCGCTCAAATTTCTGCTTCGCCATAAAAAATCTCCTTCTGACAATGAACGAGTGAAATAGTTTTATTTCTGTAGAATTTCCTGCGCAACTGCTTCATTCACAGGCGCGTAGTGGTTAAATTCCATCGAGAAAACTCCGCGGCCCTGAGTCGCAGAGCGCAATTCGGTGGCATAACCAAACATTTCAGCCAGCGGGACCATCGCGTTGACGGCCTGGGCAATACCGGGACGCATTTCCATCCCCTGGATCATCCCACGACGGCTGTTGATCTGACCCATGACATCGCCTAAATATTCTTCAGGAGCGACCACTTCTACTTTCATAATAGGCTCGAGAAGGACAGGGGCGCCACGCTGGACACCTTCTTTAAAGGCAAAGGTGGAGGCCATCTTGAACGCCATTTCATTTGAGTCAACTTCGTGGTATGAGCCATCGAACAGACTTACTTTGAGGTCTACGACAGGATATCCTGCCAGTACGCCGCTTTCCGAGGCTTCCTTGATGCCTTTTTCGATCGCGGGAATATACTCCCGCGGAATCGCACCACCAATGATGTTGTTTTCGAAAATAATGCCGCTTCCCCGTTCACCGGGTTCCATGGAGATGACCACATGACCATATTGCCCGTGACCGCCGGTCTGCTTGGCGTACTTATAGTCCACCTTTTCAACCTTGCGCGTAATGGATTCGCGGTAAGCCACACGAGGACGGCCAACGTTTGCCTGGATTTTAAATTCGCGCATCATGCGGTCAACGAGCACATCCAGATGCAACTCACCCATGCCGGAGATGATCGTCTGAGCAGTGTTTTCATCCGAGCGCACGCGGAAAGTCGGGTCCTCTTCGGATAATTTCCGCAGGGCTTCACCCATTTTTTCCTGATCAGCAGTGGTTTTGGGTTCAATCGCCACCGAAATGACAGGTTCAGGGAACGAAATGTTTTCCAGAACGACATTCTTCGAATCTGACAACGTATCCCCTGTAAACGACTCCTTGAAACCCAACGCGGCAGCTATATCCCCTGCCAAAACTTCAGTGATATCCTCGCGGCGATCAGCATACATGCGAATCAACCGACCGATGCGTTCGCGTTTACCCTTGGTCGAGTTGTTGATCATGTTCCCCTGCGAAATCGTCCCTGAATAAACCCGGAAGTATGCCAGACGTCCCACATAAGGGTCTGTCACAATCTTGAAGACGAGTGCGCTTAAAGGAGCACCATCCTCTGCTTTAAGTTCGATTACTTTATCCGGGTGGTCGGGATCAGTTCCGCGGACGGGGGGGATGTCACTGGGTGAGGGAAGATAGTCCACGACTGCATCCAATAGGGGCTGGACGCCTTTGTTTTTTAATGAGCTGCCACAAAAGGCTGGTGTGGTCTTGCTGGCAATGACAGCCTTCCGAAGCGCTGTCTTTAATTCTTCCTCAGAGATCTTCTCCCCTTCAAGATATTTAAGGGTGAGTGCATCGTCCGTTTCGGCAATCTTTTCGACCATCGCATGACGCATCTCTTCAGCCTGGGCCATCAGATCAGCCGGGATTTCTGCATAACGTGGTTCACGACCAAATTCGTCCTCGAAATAGATCGCTTTCATGGAAAGCAAATCGACCATCCCTTTGAAATTGGCTTCGCTTCCAATGGGCATTTGCATGGCGATCGGGTTTGCACCAAGGCGCTGTTTGATCGTTTCAATCGTACGCTCAAACGACGCACCGACTCGGTCCATCTTGTTGACAAAACAAATGCGGGGCACACTATAGCGATCAGCCTGTCGCCAGACAGTCTCAGATTGAGGTTCAACACCCTGGACTGCATCAAAAACGACTATGCCCCCATCGAGCACCCGCAGAGAGCGCTGGACTTCAGCGGTGAAATCAATATGACCGGGTGTATCAATAACGTTGATTTGATAACTATTCCATTCCGCTGATACAGCTGCAGAGACGATCGTAATGCCACGCTCGCGCTCCTGCACCATCCAGTCGGTAACCGTTGTGCCATCATCCACTGAACCGATGCGATGCGTTTTACCGGTATAGAAGAGAATACGCTCGGTAGTCGTGGTTTTCCCGGCGTCAATATGAGCGATGATACCGATATTGCGGTATCGTTCGAGCGGAAACTTACGAGCCATTAACAGTCACCTCAAACTCACACTATCCTAAGGAAGCAAATCTATACGCGATAGTGTGAGAAAGCGCGGTTGGCTTCCGCCATCTTGTGGGCTTCTTCGCGCTTGCGGATTGCAGCGCCTTGGTTGGTGGCTGCATCCATTAGTTCTCCAGCCAGTTTTTCAGGGAAGGACTTGCCAGCCCGTGAGCGAGCGGCATCCAGAATCCAGCGGAGTGACAGGGTCAAACGGCGATCTGCCGGGACTTCCATGGGGACCTGGTAGGTCGCGCCACCCACACGCCGTGGGCGTACTTCCATGAGCGGACCGACATTTTTAAGCGCCAAATCGAATGTCTCGATTGCAGATTTGCCAGTTTTTTCCTGGATGATATCAAGGGTTTCATACATGAGACGGGTGGCGGTGCTTTTCTTGCCGCGGGTCAGCATGTGATTAATCAAGGTCTGAACTGAAACACTGTTGTACTTCAGGTCAGGTGGAATGGGGCGATCTTCGGGCGATCCTCTACGCATGTTGAGACTCCATTAATTCAAATCAAACCACGGATGTGGAAGAAATCTACTTGGGGCGCTTGGCGCCATATTTCGAACGTCCCTGGCGGCGCTTGGCAACCCCGGTTGTGTCGAGGGAGCCACGCACGATGTGATAACGCACACCGGGCAAATCCTTGACACGACCGCCACGGACGAGCACGACGGAGTGTTCCTGAAGCTGGTGACCTTCACCCGGGATGTAAGCAGTCACTTCGATCAAATTGGTCAGGCGCACACGAGCGATCTTGCGCAAAGCAGAGTTCGGCTTCTTTGGCGTCATTGTGCGGACCACGGTGCATACACCGCGCTTCTGCGGAGCACCGGTAGCCTGACGCACCCGGCGCTGCTTGTACGAGTTATAAGTATATTGCAAAGCCGGCGCCTTGCTCTTGACCTTCTTGGATTGACGACCTTTACGAATCAACTGATTGATTGTTGGCACTTTCGCCTCCGAAAATCTTATGGAACCAAATTGCTTTTTTCCGTCAAGAAACGAGGCCATCATTAATACAGCGATGGCCTCATTTGTCGTGCGCATATAGGTTTAACAACCAAATATGGACAGCGAAGGGCAATTCTAGCACAATGCTACTGGAGCGTCAAGGAAGTTGTGCCCTTTTTCATCAAAGGTCAAAGTTTTTCACCCAAACCGAGCAAACCTGTTTCGAGCTTGGGTGGGTGCACTTTTTCCTCATCTTTTCCAAAGCGGACCACGTCCCCGCCTTCTCCTACGGCCTCGACAGCCAAACCAAGGCTCTGTAGTTCTTTGACCAGGACTCTGAACGAAGCCGGGATGCTAGGCTCTTCAATGGGTTCTCCCTTGACGATCGCCTCATAAGTATTCACGCGTCCCTGGACATCGTCCGATTTTACGGTAAGCATTTCCTGCAGGGTATAGGCCGCGCCATACGCTTCGAGTGCCCATACTTCCATTTCACCAAATCGCTGGCCGCCGAACTGGGCTTTTCCACCAAGAGGTTGTTGGGTTACCAATGAATATGGACCAGTGGATCGCGCATGAACCTTATCCTCAACCAGGTGGTGTAGTTTTAGAATGGTCATTACGCCGACCGTGACTGGCTGATCATAGGCACTTCCCGATTTACCATCCCGCAGAATCTGTTTCCCAAGGGTGGGCATTGGAACGCCAGTCTCCATCATAATTACGCGAGCGGTATCTTCCAGTTTTGCATTTGAAACATCTTTATGTTCCATCACATGCAACCACAGCCTCAAGCAGGCGTGAACGGCATTCCGGTCACGCTCCGCACGCTGGTGCGGCTCGCCAATTTCATAAGCCAGTATTTCATTTGGATCGTAATCATTCTCCCGCAACCATTCTTCAGCAGTGGCTCGGCGTGCATAATCAACGTCGGTAGCCATACGATATACGTCATAACCTCGATCACCGAGCCAGCCTTCGAGGTACAAGCGGCGTACCTCTTCATCATCCTCGATGCTAATCGGGTCGTAATCCTGCTCTTTAAGCCATTCCCAGGCTCTCTTGCCTGCTTCAACCCAGGCATGATCCACGATCCAAGCTCGGGCGAGTTCAGCTTCGATTTCCGATTCTTTCGCGCCATCGAAAACCGGTGTGATGGCGCGGTAGCCTAATCGCTTGGCCGCCCATCCGAGATGAACCTCCAGTACCTGACCGATATTCATGCGGCCGGGGACACCGAGTGGGTTAAGGATAATATCCACCGGGGTACCGTCTTCGAGGAAAGGCATATCCTCCACTGGCACGACCTTCGAAACAACACCTTTATTGCCATGACGGCCAGCCATCTTGTCACCCGCGGTAATCTTGCGCCGCTGAGCGACAGAAACGCGCACCATCATATCCACACCGGGAGAAAGGTCGGAGTTGTCATTCCGTGTGAAAACCTTCACATCGACCACCTTACCCCGCTCACCATGAGGCATTCGCAGCGAAGTATCTTTCACGTCGCGGGACTTCTCACCAAAGATGGCGCGCAGCAGGCGTTCTTCCGGAGTAAGTTCCTTCTCGCCTTTGGGTGTGATCTTGCCCACCAGAATATCGTTGGGTCCGACCTCGGCACCAATGCGAATAATCCCGGCCTCGTCAAGATCCTTAATGGCATCTTCACCGACGTTCGGAATGTCTCGTGTGATTTCTTCCGGACCCAATTTGGTGTCGCGCGCTTCGACTTCATATTTTTCGATATGAACCGAAGTGAAGCGATCCTCCTGGACCAACCGCTCGGAGATTAAAATGGCATCTTCAAAGTTCCCACCCTCCCACGAGAGGAAGGCGATTACGACGTTCTGTCCAAGAGCGAGCTCGCCGCTCTCCGTGGAGGATGAGTCGGCAATGATGTCGCCCTTGTGGACGATTTGACCCTTTGTGACCGCCGGTCTCTGGTCGATGCAAGTAGATTGATTGGAGCGTTGATATTTGCGAAGCTGGTAGGGGTGGGTAGTGCCGTCCTTTTCACGCATGACAATATCTTTGCCAGTTACGGAAATCACCTCGCCATCCTGCTCAGCTATCACAACTTGACCTGAATCAAGGGCTGCGTGGTACTCCATGCCGGTTGATACCAGGGGGATTTCAGGGCGGATCAGTGGCACTGCCTGAGCTTGCATATTTGAGCCCATCAGTGCCCGATTGGCATCATCGTGTTCAAGGAATGGGATAAGCGCGGCGCTGATACCAACCACCTGGTGCGGAGCAACGTCCATGTAGTCCAATTGGTCAGGGAGGTAGAACTGAAAGCCCGCATGATAACGGCAGGAGATTCGCTCATTCAGGAATTCTTCGTGTTCGGTAAGCGGTGCAATAGCCTGGGCAATAACGAATTTGTCCTCAGCATCTGCTGAAAGATACTCGATAGAATTGGATACAAATGGGGTGACGAAGATTTCGCGTGATAGTTTCGCGATTTTTTTGACATGTTTCTCATCGACGCGCTCACCTTTTTTCAGGATGATTTCCCCGGCTTTATTCTTTATATCTTCACGCAATACGCGCCCGACCAGCTTCGGATCCTTGCTCGACATAGACTTAACGATCCGCCGATAGGGTGTTTCGATAAAGCCATATTCGTTGACACGCGCGAAGCATGCCAGGCGGCCAATCAAACCAATGTTGGGGCCCTCAGGCGTCTCGATCGGGCATATGCGTCCATAATGAGAGTGGTGGACATCGCGGACATCAAAACCAGCGCGTTCCCGGCGCAAACCACCAGGACCAAGCGCAGAAAGGGTGCGTTTATGTCTGAGTTCAGCCAGAGGATTGGTTTGGTCCATGAACTGGGAGAGCTGGCTGGAACCAAAGAACTCACGAAGGGCAGCCACCACTGGACGGATATTGACTAAGGTCACCGGGGAGAGTTGCTCCTGATCACGGATAGACATACGCTCCTTGATGACTCGCTCCATGCGACGAAGTCCAATGCGAAGCTTGTTCTGGATCAACTCTCCGACCGTCTTTACACGCCGGTTGCCGAGGTGATCGATATCGTCCGGCGGTTCAACTCCGTTATTAATAAGGATCATCCTTCGCACCAACCGGATGATGTCATCTTTCGTCACCGTCCGGTGCGGGATGGGGACGTTCAGATCGAGCTTCTGATTAAGTTTGTAGCGACCGACACGCTCCAGATCGTAGTGGCGTTGGTCGAAAAGTTGTTCCTGAAGGAATTGACGGGCATTCTCCAACGTGGCCGGATCGCCAGGGCGCATTTTCTTGAAAAACTCGATCAGCGCAGCCTCAGAGATTTTCATTCCGCTGGCCAGTTCCCATTCCGGTTCCTGACGAAGGGTCGATGCAATGAAAAGACGTTCCGGGTTGTCATCAATATCCTGGAAGATAGAGATTAATTCTTCATCGGTACCGTTAACCAAGCGTGAGCCAGTCGTTCCATCATCCACCGCAGCAAGTGCCCGCAGAAAAACAGTAATGGGCACAGTGCGCTTGCGGTTGAACTTTAAGATGATGTAATCGCTCTTGCGTGTTTCGAACTCCATCCATGCACCGCGGTCTGGGATGAGCTTTGCCATCGCAAGCTGTCGACCCGTCGCCCGGTCTGTAGGCGCTTCAAAGTACACACCCGGGGAGCGGATTAATTGTGAGACGACCACCCGTTCTGTTCCGTTGATGATGAAGGTGCCCTTGTCCGTCATCTCGGGGAAATCACCCAGGAAAATATCCTGTTTGATCGGATCGGGGACATCCGATCCTGCCAGAAGCACGGAAACATACAACGGGCTGGCATAGGTTAAATCGCGTTCGACACACTCTTCGATGGTGTGCTTTGGATCGCCAAACCAATATTTCAGCCCCCATTGTTTCGATTCTGGTCCGCGGCTTGGGAAGTACAATTTCATCCCCTTGTTATAAGACTCGATCGGGGAAATCTCATGGAATAAATCCGCGAGGCCCTCACGTTTGAGTCGTTGAAAGGAGTCAAGTTGTACTTCAATTAGATTGGGAAGATCGAGAGTAACCGAGATACGCGCGTAATTCTTACGGGGTAAAACAGACGCCATTTGACTCTCCTGATCATGACAACTAACAAAAGAATAGCAACCTTCGCGCGATCTCCGCGCGATGGCGAAACGATATTATATACCACCTTATATATCAAGGTCAAGAAGGAATTTCCAGTTTTTCATCCCGAATATGGATGTGCGTGAACATTTTCTTCTAAGGGTAACGGAATGAATAATCAATTCCTCCGGATTTCTGCGCACAACATTATTAATTTTATGCTATGCTAATATAAATATTTTTCCGGCATACTCTGGAGGCAGGCATGGTAACAAACTCAATACCACAACCTATCGTAAACGATCGCCGAGAGATTTTTGGCTGGGCAATGTACGACTGGGCCAACTCAGCCTTCAGCACGACAGTGGTAACAGTCTTTCTTGGCCCGTACCTGACCGCCATTACCAAAGCTTCTGCCGACGCTCAGGGGTTCATCTACTTATTCAACTACCCGATCAAGTTCGATTCTTTCTTCACCTTCCTGATCTCGGCTTCAGTCCTGTTCCAGGTGACCTTCCTGCCTGTGCTGGGCGCGCTGGCAGACTACTCGCACATCCGCAAGCAGCTGATGCAGTTCTTCGCCATCCTGGGAGCCACGGCAACGATCTTGATGTTCTTTATTACTCCCGGAGGACACTGGTTCGCCGCTTTCTTGTTCCTGGTGGCGAACGTTGCATTCGGCGCTTCGATCGTCTTTTATAACTCCTACCTGCCGAATATCGCCAGCGAAGACAAGCGCGACTCCGTCTCTTCATACGGCTGGGCGATGGGCTACCTGGGAGGCGGCTTGCTGCTCCTCCTCAACCTGGTGCTATTCATGTTTGGGAATAAGCTTGGTCTGGATGACGGCATGGTGGCGCGTATCAGCCTGGCTTCGGCGGGTGTCTGGTGGCTGGGATTCTCGGCCATCACCTTCACCCGTCTTCAGCCGCGCCATGCTGTTCGCACGCTGCCGGCAGGCGAGAGTTACTTCACCATCGGCTTCAAACAGCTTGCCGATCTGATGAACGTGCCCCGCACGACCGTCACCATTCTGATGGCTCTGCCACTGCTCATCCCGGTGCTGCTATTCCTGCAACTGCCGATCGCACTGGTGCTGCTGCCCGGCGCAGGTCCGATCGTTGTGATGGTGATATTCATGGTACGCAAGGGCCGCACCCTGCCCGAAGCCATGAAGTTTCTGGCCGCTTATCTGCTCTACAACGACGGCGTGCAGACGGTCATCAGCATTTCGGCCATTTTTGCGGTGGTGGAACTCGGCATGGAATCGACCCAGCTTATCCTGGTCATCCTGATGATCCAATTCGTGGCTTTCCTGGGAGCGCTGGGCTTCAATAAAGTAGCCGAACGTCTCGGCACCAAACAGACGATCTTCCTGAGCCTGTTCGTCTGGAGCGGCGTGACCATCTATGCCTTCAGTGCAATGAAGAGCACCGCCATCGTGTTGGGCATGGAGCAGCGCCACCTGGAATTCTGGGTGCTTGGCTTTGTCATCGCCCTGATACTGGGCGGCTCTCAGGCCCTCAGCCGCAGTCTCTTCGCTCAAATGATCCCCACAGGCCAAGAAGCTGAGTTTTACTCGTTCTACGAGATCAGCGAACGCGGCACATCCTGGATGGGCACTTTCGTCTTTGGCGTCGTCAACCAGGTTTTCAAGAGCCTGCGGTTTGGCATCCTCTCGGTGATATTCTTCTTCATCATGGGATTGATCATCCTGCCGTTCGTCAATGTGCAAAAGGGGATGGCAGATGTCAAGAAGGTTGAAGCGGAGAAAAAATAACAGGAATAGACTGCAAGAAAACGAAACCGGCGATTCTTTTCCATCACCGGTTTTTCCTCATCAGACTTCCGCTAACTTTTAAGAGAATTAAACCACTCCGACATTTTCCTCACTCCTTCCTCGATGACATCCATGGACGTGGCATACACCAACCGGATGTAACCTTCCCCCCCGGCACCAAAGTCTGTTCCCGCCAGGATGGCCACCCCTGCTTCGTCAATCAGGCGGGTGGCGATTTGCTTCGAAGTCAGACCAAACGACTTGATATTCGGAAATAAATAGAACGCGCCCTGGGGTTTCTGTGCCTTCAGGCCTGGAATAGCATTGACCAACTCCAGCATGCGGTCACGGCGTCGCTGATACTCCGTCACCATTTCGACCACGAAATCCTGAGGACCCGTCAGCGCTTCGATGCCGGCATACTGGGTGAATGTTGCCGTACAGCCGGTAGCATGTGTGATGAGCAGTTCCAGTCGTTCAGCGAGTTCAACTGGCGCGACCATATATCCCAACCGCCATCCGGTCATTGAATAGGTCTTGGAAAATCCATCCACAATCACGGTGCGAGCCGGCATGCCATCAATCTCAGCGATGCTGTGAGCCGTTATGCCGTCATACACAAGCTGGGTATAAATCTCATCAGAGATGACCCATGCGTTATGCTCGATGACCTTGCTTGCGATGTACTTTAGATCTTCAAATGGGATCACGCCACCGGTCGGGTTGCCTGGAGAGTTCAGGATGATCAAGCGGGTGCGGTCAGAGATTTTCGAATCGAAGATATCCAGGTCGAACGAGAAATGATTCTCTTCCCGCAACGGGATCGGGATGGGAATCCCACCCGCCACCTGGATCATGGCTTCATAGGTTGGAAAACCCGGATCTGGGTAAATCACTTCATCGCCCGGCGAAACGAGCGCGAGGGTCGGAAAGAATAATCCCGGTTTCGAACCCGTACCAACCACTACCTGCCCAGGGTGGATCTTTAATCCTCGCTGGCGTCCGGCTGCCTCCGCAATGATCTCGCGAAATTGAGGGATGCCGGCTGGCGGGGTGTACTTCGTCTTTCCGGCGCGGATGGCATTGATTCCCGCTTCTGACACATGCTTTGGCGTGGGAAAATCAGGTTGGCCAATTTCGAAATGGATGATTTTCTTGCCCTGGGCTTCAAGCGCCTGGGCACGGGCGAGGACGGCGTAAGCGCCTTCCGGCCTGAGATGAGCAACGCGATCAGTGAACATGTTAAAAATCCGTATAGGTGCCGTGAGTTGGAATGTCTCTTAAATTATAAGGGGTAACCTGGTAAACATAATAATTCAACCAGTTGATAAATAGCAGGTTGGCATGCCCGCGCCAGCGGACAAGCGGTGGTAACGATGGATCGTCATCGGGGAAGTAATTGGCGGGGATATTAATGGGCAAACCCTTTTCGATATCGCGGTCATACTCGCCCTTTAGGGTAAGCGAGTCATATTCAGAATGTCCGGTCACAAAGATGTGCCGGCCATCTTGAGAAGCTGCGAGATACACACCTGCTTCTTCAGATTCGGCAAGAATGTTTAGGTTGGGGATTTGATCCAGGTCATTGCGGCGAATTTCAGTATGCCGTGAGTGAGGGGCGAGAAATTCATCGTCAAATCCTCGCATGAGCTTGCATTGCCTGTCGAGCACACGATGCGGAAAAACGCCGAACTTCTTATCACGAAGAGGATATTTTGGGATGCCATAATGATGGTAAAGACCGGCCTGTGCTCCCCAACAAATATATAGTGTGGAGAACACGCTCGCCTGTGCCCAATCCATGATGTCTTTGAGTTCTGACCAGTAATCCACTTGCTCGAATGGCAATTGCTCCACTGGTGCGCCCGTGATGATGAGACCATCGAATTTCCTCCGGCGGATCTGGGCAAATGAATGGTAATGATTAATCAGATGCTCTGAGGAAGTATTCTTTGAATCATGAGATTCCGTGTGCATCAAAGTCACATCCACCTGCAAGGCGGAATTACCCAACAAACGCAATAGCTGCGTTTCAGTCTGGATTTTCGTTGGCATCAAATTCAGGATGGCAACCTTCAGCGGTCGGATATCTTGATGGTGAGCACGTTCGTCGCCCATGATAAAAATGTTCTCGCTTTCGAGAATAGCACGGGCAGGCAGGGTGTTTGGAATTCTTACTGGCATACATACCTCACGAAAAAACTAAGCGTTGAGAGCCTGATCGAGATCCCACAGAATGTCGTCGAGGTCTTCGGTACCGATGCTCAGACGGATGAAGTCGGGCGTGACGCCGGCCTCGATGAGCTCACCTTCGGATAGCTGCGAGTGGGTGGTGCTGGCCGGGTGGATGGCGAGCGACTTGGCGTCCCCGACATTGGCCAGGTGGCTGAACAATTTCAGGTTTTCAATGAAATGCCTGCCCGCCTCGAGACCGCCCGTGACACCGAACCCCAGGATCGCGCCGGGACCTTTCGGCAGGTATTTCTTCGCCAGTTTGTAATCCGGATGGCTTTTCAGGCCGGGGTACTTCACCCAACTGACTTTGGGGTGTTTTTCGAGGAACTCGGCTGCTGCCTGCGCGTTCTGCACATGCCGCTCCATGCGCAGGCTGAGGGTTTCGATGCCCTGGATGGTCTGCCAGCTGTTGAACGGAGCCTGGCAGGCGCCGATATCGCGCATCACCTGGACGCGGGCCTTGATGATGAACGGCGGCAGGCCGGCTGCGAGCAAGTCAGCGTACACCAGGCCATGGTAAGACGGGTCGGGTGTGGTGAAACTGTCGAACCGGCCGCTGCGCCAGTCGAAATTACCACCGTCCACGATCGCACCGCCGATGGTCGTGCCGTGGCCACCCAGGAACTTGGTCGTGCTGTGGGTGATGATGTTGGCGCCGAATTCAAACGGCCGGCACAGATACGGTGTGGCGAAGGTATTGTCGATCACCAACGGGATGTTGTGCTCTTTAGCGATCGCCGAGACCTCTTCGAAGGGGAAAACAGAGATGTCGGGGTTCCCCAGGGTTTCGCCGTAAATGATCTTGGTATTCGGGCGAATAGCTTTTTGGAAGTTTTTAGGGTCCACCGGATCGACGAAGGTGACCTGGATGCCGATACGTGGGAAGGTATGGTTGAACTGGTTGTAGGTTCCACCGTAGAGCCGGCTGCTACTGACGATATGGTCACCTGCGGCGCACAGGGCCAGGACGATCAGCGTCTGCGCGGCGTGACCGGAGCTGGCAGCCAGCGCACCCACACCGCCTTCGAGGTCGGCGAGACGCTGCTCCAAAACGTCCGTGGTGGGATTCATGATGCGGGTGTAAATGTTTCCCAGCTCTTTCAATGCGAATAAGTTGGCGGCATGCTCTGTGTTGCGGAACTGATAGCTGGTGGTTTGATAGATGGGTACAGCTCGTGACCCGGTAGTGGGATCGGGCACCTGCCCCGCATGGAGCTGTCGGGTGGCAAAACCAAACTTGCGTGAATTGGTAGTCATCTTTCTTTTCTCCTTTGTTTGCATGGATAAACCTCTCCGAGCGCAGCAAAGCGCGGTTGCGGTGCCTGCAAACTCGGCAATCCTTTACTCAGGATGGTTGCAAAAGAAAAAACCCTTTCTGGATGAAAGGGTTTTGTATAATTAAACAAAAAGACCTCTCATCTTCCAGATATTTCTGCCGGAATTGGCACCTTGACTTTCGTCAGGTTGTCGAGGCTTCACAGGGCCGGTCCCTCCGCCTCTCTGGATAAGAGCGATTGCACTATTCGGTTGTAAGAGTTGCAAGTTTATATCACAAAGCCATTACAGTTGTCAAGTGAAACAAGCAGAAAAATTATCACGCCAAATCCTTCCTATAACTTCGGCAGGACAATGGATTGTTGTTTCTGATACTTGCCTTTTTTGTCTGCATAGGATATTTCACATTCTTCATCAGCTTCGAAGAAAAGCACCTGGGCGATGCCTTCGTTGGCATAAATTTTCGCAGGTAAAGGTGTGGTATTGGATATTTCAAGAGTAACAAACCCCTCCCACTCAGGTTCAAACGGCGTGACATTGACAATAATCCCGCAGCGCGCATAGGTGGACTTGCCGAGGCAGACTGTCAATACACTGCGCGGGATGCGGAAATACTCCACGGTGCGTGCCAGTGCAAATGAATTCGGCGGGATGATGCAGACTTCACCGACAAAATCAACCATGGACTTGGGGTCGAAGTGTTTGGGGTCCACTGTCGCCCCATACACATTGGTAAAAATTTTGAATTCGGTCGCGACACGAATGTCATAACCATACGACGACACGCCATAAGAGATGACGTACCCGCCCACCTGTTTCTCCTCAAATGGTTCAATCATTCTATGCTCGGTGGCCATCTTGCGAATCCAGTGGTCGGGTTTCAATCCCATGTCTCTCTCCTAAAGTTTTATTTTACCTTGATGGTAGCCAGGGTCAGTTTGCCCGATTCTACTTCAACCCGGCGTTCGAAGAGTTTACCAAAATATACAAATGTCAGCCGATAGTTACCGGCAATAAGGTCATTAAGAACAAAATTTTCACGATAGAGATCATCGTGCAACACAGGAAATTTCTCTTTAGTACGATAAGCCTCCGGTTGTGCGACCGGCTCTAACGTACCATCATCCAGCACGCGCTGGACATTCAATAGAACACCAAGTGGATTGCCATTCCCATCAGTAACACGAATTACCAGAGCGCCGTCATCTGCTTGGGGCATCAACCATAATTCGGGATTGCGGGTGGATGCGTAATCGTTCTTATCCAGGCGCACTTCGAAATGCAGATGGCTCCCGATTGCCGCGCCCGTCGCACCGACTTCGCCAATCTTCTCACCTGCCGCGACATTTTGGTCCAGCGTCACATCTATTTTGGAGAGATGACCATATAAGGAATAAAGAAGCCGCCCATCGAACGGATGCTCAATCACCACGGCATTTCCATAGAAATTCGACCAGGGCGATATGAGCGTAGTCTTGTCGCTCCCGGCAAATATCACCACGCCATCCGCGACGGCATGGACAGGCGTGCCGGAGGCATTATAAAACTCCACACCATGATGCGGCTCACGCTTGCCTTTCTGGGTCGCACCATAACGGTAGGTAGGATCGATGCCATCATTTCCAGGAGGCGATATCGGTCGATTGAGAATGAAATGGCCATCAACGACACAAAAATCATTGGAAGTCGGATCACACGCCCCTGAAATCTGAGTGTTCTCCCTAAGAGTGGGAGTGGCAGGCAAGGCCGTCGCTCCGGGAATCGCAGTGAAGGATGGCGTATCAATCGGAGAATGGATCAAAGTCTCAGCGGCGGCAACAGTCTCAGTTGCAAAGGGCATCAGCGGGGTGGACGGTGTCCCGCGGCATCCACCCAGGAACAGGACTAAGATCATGAGCGGAGAAGCCCGCATCAGCCGCTGAGTCCCCCGCGGTTTTTCATGATTTTTTGAAATTTCTTTTCGATTGTGGCAGCCTGTGATTCGACATTGACCAATTCTTCGAGC
>JBGPQJ010000068.1:0-14841 GCA_041488995.1 Anaerolineae bacterium | reverse complement strand
TCTCGCCCCGACTGGTATCATCGCCGCCGACCTTCACAGGCCGGCGGTTTTCCATAACGGCAGCCTGGATATTAAAAAAACATGATGATTGAACAGACCAGCCCCAAACGCAGCTGGCTCGCAACCGCCAGTTTTCTCCTTGCCCTTCTGGGGTTATGCACGCTGCCTCTCCCGTTGATCCCCAGCAGTCTGTTGGGTGGGATCGGATCATTACTAGGGGGAGTGGCACTCTGGAAGATCCAAAAAAATGGCGGGACGAACCGCGACCGTCTCATTGCGATCGCCGGGATCATCATTGGTCTCCTGCCGATTTTTTCTTTGTGTGTCATGCTGACGATTCTCGCGCGTGAAATCCCGCGGGTGGCGGGTCTCTTGTCAAACCTGTTTCGATAGAGTATGCTTGCGCCGGGAGTGATTGAGTCCCGGTGGGCTCCCTGGTCTTCAACACCAGTGTTGGGTCGCGTTGCGGTCCTGGGTGGGTTCGACCCCCATTCACTCCCGCCTTCGATTTATGATAGAGGTGCCGAATGGCTTTACCTGAACCTGATGTGCTTAATCGACTGGTGTCCCGCGTCTTCCGGATCGATGACGTGACGATCGGCGACCCGCAGAATGCTAAATATCTTTTTCGTTACAGAGGCCTTCTCCTGCTGGAGGACTCGGCGGATGCTTACGATCAACTCACCGCCGCGTTGTTGCCTTACGGGATCACGCCGCTTTTCAGGGTGGAGGAAGAACGACAGGTCATTTATCTCATAAAAGGCAATTTTGTTTCCTCACCGTCGAAGGTGTGGGTCAATGTATTGATGTTTGCGCTGACGGTGGTGAGCGTCTGGCTGGCTGGCGCTATGTATGCTTTTTCCTACAACCATCCGAATGTTGAGATCAACTCGCTGGTGGAATTGTACCGCGCCACCCTCCTAAATTTCTGGGATGGTCTTCCCTTTGCCGCCAGCCTGTTGGCGATCCTTCTGGCGCATGAGTTCGGTCATTACCTGGTGGGGCGCTGGCACAAAGCGGATGTGACGCTGCCCTATTTCATCCCGCTCCCGATCCCGGGTGGATTTGGGACACTCGGGGCAGTCATTCAGATGAAATCACCACCCAAGAACCGCCGCTCCCTGCTGGACATTGGCATTGCCGGCCCCATCGCCGGACTGGTGGTAGCCATCCCGGTGATATTGCTGGGTCTGTCTCTCTCGAAACTAGGTCCGGTTCAGCCACTCAGCCAGCTGGAGGGCAATTCCATCCTCTATCTGCTGTTGAAATACGCTGTTTTTGGAAAACTGCTGCCGGCGCCGGTGGACTACAACGGTGTCCTCCCCATTGCCTACTGGGCGCGTTACATCCTCACCGGCATGCCGGTCCCGATCGGCGGGATGGATGTGCAGCTCAACCCGATCGCATGGGCAGGGTGGGTGGGACTGCTGGTGACGTCGCTCAACCTCATCCCTGCCGGGCAGCTGGATGGTGGTCATGTGATGTATGCGCTGTTCGGCAAACGCATGCGCAAGCTGTTGGTCCCAATCATTGCGATGCTGGCGGTGCTCGGCTTTTTCTGGACAGGCTGGTGGCTGTGGGTGTTCCTGCTGCTCATTTTTGGCCGGATGTCCGACGAACCGCTGGATCAGATCACCCGGCTTGACGGCAGGCGCAGGATCGTTGCGGTTCTGGTCCTCGTTGTGTTCATCCTGGTATTTATTCCCATTCCTCTGGTCATGATTTAACGAGTCCATGCGTTTTCGAACCGCTTTTTCCATCCTGTTGATCCTGGCTTTCTCGGTCTCCGGTTGCGAGCGGATCTCCATTTCGCTCCTGCCAACACCTCTCCAAACGGACGCACCAGCCCGGAAGAAAACGCCCACGACGACACCCCGCCTGACGCCCACACCGCAGGACAAGATCGGCTTGGATCGTTCAGCGCTCAAAGGGGTCACGATCATTGTCTGGCATGCCTGGGGGAGTCCGCAGCAAGAATTGTTCGAGGCGCAGATCGCCGAATTCAACCGCAGGAATCTATGGGGGATTACTGTCCGTGCGCAACTTTACCTGGATTGGGCGACGCTGTTTGACGCGGTGAACCAATCGCTAAGTATGAAAGACCCGCCCGACCTGGTGGTGGCGCTCCCGGAATATGCCCTGGCATGGGAGGCGCAGAACAGTGTTATGGACCTAACAGATTATGTCACCCACCCTGAGTGGGGACTGACTCCCGATGAGATAACGGACATCCCACAGGCCTTTTGGGAACAGGATCAGGTTGGGACGAAGCGACTGGGTCTGCCCGCGGAGCGTTCCACCCGGCTGCTGTTCTATAACGCACGCTGGGCGCGCGAGCTGGGATTCGCTTCCGCGCCGGAAAATGAGCGCGAGTTCCGTTCGCAAGCCTGCGCAGCGAATAAACAATTCCGCAGTGACTCAGTGCTTTCCAATGACGGCTATGGTGGCTGGATCGTTGATTCCGATCCTCAATCCGCATTGAGCTGGATGCTCTCCTTCGGGGGAGGAGTGATTAATAAAAACGCGTATGACTTCAATACTGAAGAAAATTCGGCGACGCTGACCTATCTGAAGGACTTGTTCGATGATAGCTGCGCCTGGATCTACACCGGTCTTGACCATTATGCACCGCTGGCGGGACGGCATGCGCTCTTCATGTCCGGCGATCTCACTGAATTGGCTGATCAAGCCAATGCCTTTTCGCTCGCCAATAACAGCGACGACTGGACGGTGATCCCTTTTCCGGGGTCGGAGAAGAAATCCATCCTGGCTTATGGTCCATCTTTTACCGTGCTGAAGGACACGCCGGTGAAACAACTGGCGGCGTGGTTGTTCGCGCGCTGGATGCTCCAGCCGGACATACAGGCTCAATGGGTCAAGACGACCGGCATGCTGCCGCTGAGAAAATCTTCAATGAAATCGCTGGAGGGATATGCCGCCTCCCACCCGCAGTGGGCGCAGGCAGTAGAGTTGCTGGATCTGGCCGGGATCCAACCGCAAATGGCGTCGTGGCGCACGATCAAGTATGTCCTGGGGGATGGCATGTACTCGATTTTCCGATTGAATCTTCCGCTGAACGATATCTCCACTGTGCAGGATGAGATGCAGGCGACAGCGGAGGAATTGAACAAATAACGAGATTTTAATTTTTCTGCATTTGACCGAATGAAGTCCGCCGTAAGAACCGTTTTCTGGCCAGGCAGCGGTGCCGCAGGCGGGACATCGAACACAAGGTCAGCCGCTCGATCGTGAATTGGGCGGTGGAACGGCGGGCAGGCACCCTGGCCGTGGGGGATGTGCGGGCTGCGGCCGATAAAGTGAACATCGGGCACACGACCAACCAGAAGATCTCCAATTGGACGCATGGCCGGATGCGCCAGTACCTGACCTACAAGGCGGAGGCCGCCGGGATGCGGGTCGAGCGGGTGGACGAGGCCTACACTTCTCAGACCTGCCCATACTGCGGGCGACGGCATAAACCCAGGGGGCGCGTGTATACCTGCCCGGCTTGCGGTTTCGTCGGCCATCGGGACATCGTGGGCAGCGCCAACCTGCTTTCTCGATCGCGGTTTGGGCAGGTGGGCCAGATCCGTCCTCCGGCAAGGGTCAAGTATCGTCACCCGTTCGATGCAACGGGCAAGCGTAGTCCCGTGGACACCGGGCAAGTGGCCTGGGTTTTCATAACCCAGGAAGCTGCGCCCCTTCTTTAGGGACAGCAGAGTGTCACTGCGTAGTAAAATAGGGTTATCTCTTTTCCGGAGTCTCGCATGCCCATTTACGAATATGTCTGCCTCGAGTGTAAAACCGAATTTGAAACCATCCGCCCGATGAGCCAGTCGGATGCGCCGCTGGCCTGCCAGTCCTGCGGCGGGGAGCGCGTCAAGCGCAAGCTGGCGGTGATCTATGCCATGAGTGGCGGACACGCCGTTGCAGGGACCTCCGGCGGTTGTTCGTGCGGTTCCTGTTCAGGCGGGAACTGCGCGGGTTGTTCGAACTGATAAGCTGGTTTCCCATCTAATAAGGAGGAACATATGGAATTCACCCAACTTGGTCGCACCGGTCTCAATGTTTCGCGGTTGTGCCTTGGCACGATGAACTTCGGTCCGCAGACCACCGAGGCCGACTCATTTGCCATCATGGACAAAGCCCACGAACTGGGCATTAATTTCTTTGACACCGCGAATGTCTACGGTTGGAAGACCGGCGAGGGCGTCACCGAGCAGATCGTCGGCCGTTGGTTCGCCCAGGGTGGCGGGCAACGTGAGAAGACGGTCATCGCCACCAAGGTGTACGGGCGCATGGGTAAGTGGCCGAACGAGTCGCGCCTTTCTGCGCTGCACATCCGCCAGGCGTGCGAGGCCTCGCTGAAGCGTTTGCAGACCGACCACATCGATCTGTACCAGTTCCATCATGTTGACCGGCTCACACCGTGGGAGGAGATCTGGCAGGCGTGTGAAGTGCTCGTCCAGCAGGGCAAGGTGCTGTATGTCGGCTCGTCTAATTTTGCCGGCTGGCACATTGCCAAGGCGCAGGAAGCCGCCAGGTCCCGCCACTTTACGGGACTGGTCAGCGAACAGAGCCTGTATAATCTGGATGCCCGCATGATCGAACTCGAAGTCATCCCGGCGTGCAAGGACTACGGATTGGGCCTCATTCCGTGGAGCCCGCTGGCGGGTGGTCTGCTGGGCGGTGTGCTCCAAAAAATTAAAAAGGGTCGCCGCGCCTCGGAGGATACGAAGAAGAAAATCGAGGAAAAGCGCCCGAAGCTCGCAGCCTGGGAAAAGTTCTGCAAGGAAATGGGCGAGAAACCCGCCGACGTGGCCCTGGCCTGGCTGCTGCACAACCCGGTGGTGACCGCGCCGATCATCGGTCCGCGCACGCTGGAGCAGTTGACCGGCTCGCTGCGCGCGCTGGAGATCAAGCTCAACAAGACCGCGTCCAAAAAACTGGACGAAATATTTCCCGGTCCCGGCGGCGAGGCGCCTGAAGCCTACGCCTGGTAAATACCAGCATAATGTGAATAAAGGAGGAGACGGGCACTCCATTCTCCTCTTTTATTTTTTCAATGCAGCCTCTAGATCGTCGGGTAAAGAAAGATAAAGGTTCCCGTCGACATCCCTTTTAAAGGTCATCCAGAATATCGTCGCACCCTTGTCATCTGCATAAAGGGAACCCTCCGGTTTCGTAAACTGGACGAGGTGCCAGTAAGAGTAATAGCCTGAAGGATCCAGGATATTTCCGTTTCTCTCGCTATAGATGATCGTCAGCGGCAGACACTGGTAAGCATACTGCCTGCAGAAGGCGTCCATGATGGCAGCCGGGTCTGTGGTCAAACCCTTGCTATTGAGGTAATCCTGAAGTGAAGGTGAAAGGAAAAACAGACCGGCATTCGCGTAATCGCCCTTGCTGGCAGACGAACTGAAATTCATCAGCATTTGCTGACTTGCCAGAATGCCGTCATCTGGCAGCCCGATAAGGAAAAGGGCGGATTCTTCTCTTATCATGATACTTTTTCCATCCGGCGCAAAATGTAGATTGTCTGTATGCACCCAATGCTGGTTACCGACCTGCGTCCAGGTGGAAGTATCCCATATACTGGCAGTAAGATTATCGTTGTCAGTGTGAGGCTTGAAAGGCGCTGTACCAGAAACGATCAGCATCGAACCATCCGGGCTGAACTCGATGGATGTCGTTTCGACGAACTGGTTGTGCAGGCTGGAAATCTGCTGGCCGGTCGCGGCATCCCATAACAGGATATCCCCCCCGCTTTGCTTGCTGGTGAGTACGAAAGCCCCGTTTGGTGAGATGGACGCCAATTCCGCATCGCTGCCCTGGGGATGTATATTGGCGATTTTTTTCCAGGTGGAGGTGTCAAATACTGTTAGCTCGTTGCCACCTTTCTGGGTGGAAAGGACCAGCCGGTTTCCATCAGTGCTGAACTTGCTGATATCCACGCCATACTGGGTGTCTGCCGGAATCTGTTTGACGAGATCGCCGCTGGCGGCATCCCACACCATCAAAATTCTCCCTATATTTGACGTAGAGCTTCCCACAATCGCTGTGATTTGCTTTCCATCCGGGCTGGTTGCGACATCGGTAATGATATAGTGCTTTTTGCTCCAAAACACTCGATCCAATTTCTGCCCAGCGATGTCCCAGATGTTTATTTTCCCATCCGGGTAGGTGGAATAGAGCAGTTTTTGCCCATCAGGGCTGAACGACCAGCTAAAAATTTTTTTTACGCCCTCATCCAGCGGGATGGTACTGACTAAATCTCCTGTCCCGACATCCAAAATGAAAAGGGTGCGTTTATCAATTGCGATTGCAGCAGCAACTGCGATGGATTTGCTGTCCGGGCTGTAGACAGGAAAGAACGGATCGTTCCCGCCGGCGATCTTATCAAGATCTGGACTGTAATCATGGAGCTGGACGAGCTGGGAGAAATTATCCAGCCCGATGACGGGGGGCGGGGGTGGGACGGTGGGGATGAAGGTTGCCGTGGGGGTCGCGGTGGAGGTCGGGACGGTTGTGGAGGTTATGGCAGGTGTGCTGGTCGCGGTATTGACTTGTGTTGAAGGCGGATTGGTTGCTGTGTTGACATCGGAGGGCAGTGGCGTGTCCATCGATGCGGCAGGTTGAGCGCCGCAGGCGGTCAGCAGGACAGAAATGACGATAATAAAAGCGAAAGCTTGTCTCATAAGATATCCTTCCAATTTATCTGTATAATAATTTGTGAGATCTCATGTTCCGAATGGATAAGGTTGAAATTATAATGTCCTTTCCTCATTATTCTTACCCTACTTATCTATTATTTAACCTGGTAACAGATATCCTGTTTGGAGGGTGTCGCTCCTTCCGCGCGGACGCTGCCGCCTGTCTTGCCAGGCTGATCCCGCCCCTGCGGGTTTCAGGTGAGGAGAATATCCCTTCAAGTGGTCGTCCGTGTCTGCTGACGTTTAATCACTACTTTCGGCCGGGTTTTAATGCCTGGTGGATTGCGCTGGCGGTCGCATCACAACTTCCGATGGGCGCTCATTTTGTGATGACGGATGAGCTGACCTTTCCCGGCAAATGGTATGCGCCCGTGGGGATGGCTCTCAGTCATTGGGTGCTGAGACGGGGCGCGAAGGTCTATGGCTTCACCAGCATGCCGCCCATGCCGCCGCGTGAAAAGGATGTGGCAGCGCGTGCCCATGCCGTCCGCGCGGTGTTGTCCTTCGTAGGACAGACCCAAAACCCCGTCATTTGTCTGGCTCCGGAGGGCGGGGACATGCCCGGAGGCAGGCTGGCCTATCCACCCGCGGGAGCGGGACGCTTCATGTTGCAGCTGGCAGGCAAAGGGTTGAAGGTAGTCCCGGTCGGTGTCTGGGAGCAGGATGGCTGCCTGTGCGTGAAATTCGGGCCGGCGTATGCGTTGGCCGACCCAGGTGGAAGATCAGCCGAGGAAAAGGACCGGGTAGCGGCGAAGACGGTCATGGAATATATTGCCCTGCTGCTGCCATCTCACCTGCGAGGAGAGTTCCAGTGAAGAAAATCAACTCAGTCTGGCGGATGATCGTGTTAAACACCTATAGGATCGGGTTGTCGTTCAAGTGGAATACGCTAAATCCCATCATCCTGCCCGCGGGTTTGAGTCACGACGAAAAAGATCGCGTAGCTAGAGATTTGGTGGTGCAGGCCATTGTTGACGTGCTGCCTGAAAACCTGTGCGGGCGGATAAAAACGGATTTACCTTGTGATAAGCTATTCATATTCCAACCCCTTGATGTGAGGATCCTATGCGGAAGATATTGATTCTTTCCCTGGTTTTGATCAGCCTCACGGCCTTGTTACATCCTGTTGCTGTGGGCGCAGCCCCGGCTGCGCAGGTGAGCCGCAACGAGGCGGTGATTAAATTCCCCGATATGGTCACGTTCCGTGCGAGTTTGCAGGCCGGTGCAAAAATTACCAGTGTTGTGCTCGAATATGGTGATGAGCAGTTGACCTGTGGTGATGTGGTTGCCAAGTCTTACCCGCAGTTTACACCGGGTGCGCAGGTGGATGTCGAATGGACCTGGGAGATGCGCCAGTCCGGTTCTCTCCCGCCCGGGGCGACCATCTGGTGGCGCTGGCGGTTCACGGATGAGAGCGGCAAGGAAAGCGTTTCAGAACGACAGACCATCACTTGGCTCGATTCCCACCATACGTGGCAGACCATCACTGCTGAAAACTTGCGCCTGCACTGGTACAGCGGCGACAGGACCTTTGCCCAGGAAGTGCTTAACGCCGCCAAAGGCGGCCTGGTCCTCAATGAAATAAGTGCCGGGCTGAAGCCCGATGGTACAATTGACCTGTATATTTATGCCAACTATAACGACCTGGGGGATGCCATCCTGTACGAGCCATCCTGGACGGGCGGGCAGGCCTTCCCTGATTTCAACATCGTCATCATCGGTATCGAGCCGGCCAACCTGGACTGGGGCAAGAAAGCCACTGTCCATGAATTGACTCATGTGCTGGTGGGACACCTGACCTTCTCGTGCCTGGGCAGTGTGCCCACCTGGCTCAACGAGGGGCTGGCGGTGTACAGCGAAGGCGAGCTGAACCTCGACTCGCAGAATCAGCTCGATGAAGCCATCCGGAAGGATGAACTGCTGACAGTGCGTTCCATCAGCGGCGGGTTCTCCGAGGTGGCTGATAAGGCCAACCTGTCTTACAGCCAATCCTTCAGTATCGTCAAATTTCTGATTGGGACCTATGGCCAGCCCAAGATGACTGAGCTGCTCACCACCCTGCGGGATGGCACCACCATCGATGACGCGCTTGTGAAAGTGTATGGTTTCGACGTGGATGGGCTGGAGGATGCCTGGCGGAAGGGGATAGGCGCCAAACCTCGTGCCGCATCGCCGAACCCCACGCCTGTTCCATCCCCGACCTACGTCCCGACCATTGTGCCGGTTTCCGGTGTGCCGCTTTCGGTGACCCCTACGCCTTTTGTTGTACCCACCTCTTCCAGCATTGGGGTGGACCAATCCTCGAATTCTTGGTCGAACTCGGATACGAATGTGCTGGTCGGGCTGGTTGTGTTGCTGTTATGCTGTTGTTTACTGGTAATCGGGATCGTGGCGCTGGTGATTTACTTTATCAACCGCGCCCGAAAAGGAGACAGCCATGCGTAGAATTCTTTCCCTGTGTGGAATTTTTCTGCTGGCAGTGATGACCCTGGGTGCATCCGAGCCGGCACCGCTGAGCCAGTTTGGGGTGCCCCTCGACCAGGCGCTGGTGCTTGAAGGCGGTGAATCTACCAACCCGCGCGATTACGACCCGGCCACCACCGTCTCATCGGGTGATAAGCGCATCTTCAGCGGGCTGGTCTCTTTTGATCCGCGCCTGAACCTGGTTCCGGAACTGGCCGAATCGTGGGATATCAGCCCGGATGGAACGGTGTACACCTTTCACCTGCGCCAGAATGCAAAGTTCCATGACGGCCGCGCTGTCACCGCGCAGGATGTCATCTATTCCTGGACGCGCGCGGCGGATCCAACCCTGCAGTCGCCCACGGTGCTGACCTACCTCGGCGATATCGTCGGAATGAGGGATGTGGCCGAGGGCAAGGCGACAGCCGTCAGCGGCCTGAAGGCGATTGACGACCATACCCTCCAGGTCACCATCGATGCACCAAAGCCGTATTTCATCATGAAGTTGACTTTTGCGACAGCATTTGTTGTCGATAAAGCCAATGTCGAATCGGGATCGGAGTGGTACCGCACCCCCAATGGCACCGGCCCCTATAAGCTGAAGGAATGGCTTCGCTTCGAGCGCATGGTGTACGAACGCAATACCGATTTTTACCTGGGCACACCGTCCATTCCCTATATCGTCGTGCAGTTGTATTCGGGGGATGGCGTCCGGCTGTACGAGACCGGTGACGTAGATATCGCCGGGGTCCCCTCCTATTACGTTGACCGGTTCGCTGATCCCACCGAGCCGCTGCACAACGAACTGCTCACCGGGGTAAACCTGTGCACCGGTTACGTAACTTTTGATCTGACCAAACCGCCCTTTGACGATGTCAATGTTCGTAGGGCCTTCAGCATGGCCTTCAACCGCCAGCAGTATATCGACGTGGTCATGCGCGGGCGCGCCCTGCCGGCCATCGGCCTCTATCCGCCTGGCTTGCCGGGTTTCAACATCGCGCTGAAAGGTCTGCCCTATGATCCCGAACAGGCCCGCCGCCTGCTGGCCGAGACGAAATATGGCGGCCCGCAGGGACTGCCGACGATCGTATTCACCAATGCCGGGATTGGCAGTTACATCAGCGGGGATGTGGCCGCCCTGGCCCAGATGTGGAAGCAAAACCTGGGCGTGACCATCACCGTGGAAAATATTGAGCCGAATTATTACTACGACCAGATTTATTCCGGCAACCACGGCCAGCTTTTCAGTAGCGGCTGGTGCGCCGACTATCCGGATCCGGAAAACTTTGCCGATGTACTTTTCCACACCGGATCCTCCCAGAATGCCGGAAATTACAGCAACCCGGCTATTGACACCCTGCTGGAGCAGGCGCGCACCGAGCAGGATGTGACCAAACGCATCGCAATGTACCAGCAGGCCGAACAGATACTGGTGGACGATGCGGCCGCCCTGTTCACCGTTCATGATCTCGCTTTTGAACTGGTCAAGCCCTACGTGAAAGGCTACAAGTTCACGCCAATTGCCGTGCCCATCGAGCGCTACATGTGGCTGGAAGGGAAATGACACTGGGGACGGATGAAATCTCGGCCGAGGAAAAGGACCGGGCAGTGGCA
The DNA here is from genome assembly GCA_041488995.1 of Anaerolineae bacterium. Taxonomy (GTDB): domain Bacteria; phylum Chloroflexota; class Anaerolineae; order Anaerolineales; family Villigracilaceae; genus JBGPQJ01. The sequence goes on along the minus strand of JBGPQJ010000068.1, from coordinate 4,051 downwards.
AAAACGGTCATGGAAAATATTGCCCTTCTGCTGTCATCTCACCTGCGAGGAGAGTTCCAATGAAAAAGATCAGCTCAGTCTGGCGGATGATCGTGTTGAACACCTATTGGATCGGGTTGTCGTTCAAGTGGAATGCGCTGCATCCTATCATCCTGCCCGCGGTCATGCTCAACTACGCACCGGAGGCGCTCAAGAATACCTATCTGGGCGTGCTGACATTCATCGGGCTGGTGGTGGCAGCCATTCTGCAGCCCGTGGCGGGGGCGGTGAGCGACGGCTGGCGCTCGCGCTGGGGACGTCGACGTCCGTTCATCGTGGTGGCGACGCTGTTCGATCTGGTCTTCCTGGCGTTGATCGGTTGGGCAGGTGGTCTGTTCTGGCTGTTCATCGGTTACATCGGCTTGCAGTTCAGCTCGAACGTGGGGCAGGGACCCGCGCAGGGCTTGCTGCCCGACCGGGTCGCGCCGGAGAAAATCGGCGTGGCGAGTGGGATCAAGACTTTCATGGATATGGCTGCCCTGATCATCGCCTCACTGGCGGCGGGACGCCTGCTCGACCCGCAGGGTAAAGATCCTACTCTTATCATGCTGCTGCTGATGGTGGTGATGGTCATCACGGCTGGCATCACCATCCTTGGCACCCCGGAAGAGCCTACGAATCGCGAGAGCCGCAGCAATGTAAAAAGCACAAGTGGGTGGTATGACCTTCGCGAGCAGCTGCATGTGGATTTCCGCGAAAATACCGCTTATTGGTGGCTGATCGGGCAGCGTCTTGTCTTCCTGCTGGGAATTTACGCCGTGCAGGCTTTTGCTCAGTATTACCTGCGCGACGTGCTGCGGGCAGAAAATCCCGTCCAGGCCACCGGCGATCTGCTGGCTGCGCTGACCGTGACGCTGGTTATCCTGGCGCTGGCTGGCGGCTGGCTGGCGGATCGATTTGGGGCGAAGCGCATCCTTTATATTGCCGGGGGGCTGGTGGCGGTCGGGATGCTGCTCTTCCGGCTTGCACAGACTCCCGGCATGCTGGTCGGCTACGGGAGCATCGTCGGGGCGGGGATCGGGCTCTTTCTCACTGCGAGCTGGACATTGTCCAATAAACTCGCGCCAGCCGATCAGGCCGGGAAATTCCTGGGTTTGACCAACCTTGCCACGGCCGGGGCGGGAGCCATCTCGCGGTTGGAGGGTCCGGTGATTGACCTGGCGAACAATGCTTATCCCGGCGTGTGGGCGGGGTATACGGGTATGTTTGTGTTTGGCGCAATCTGTGCGGTGCTGAGTATGGTCATGTTAACCAGAATCAACCTGCCGGAGGGAAAATAAACCCGCAACTTTATACTCTTTCATGCGTAAAGTGAATAGAACGACCCAACAGGAGCCAACGTGACTGAAGAAATGGACTGGATCATCCAGTCCCAGCAAGGCAACGACGAGGCTTTCGCGCAACTGGTAGCCGTTTATCAGACCCCGCTATACAACCTGTGTTACCGCATGCTGGGCGAACCAGAAGCTGCCGAGGATGCCGCCCAAGAGAGTTTCCTCAGGGCGTATCAAAACATCCTGCGCTATGACCGCCAGCGTTCCTTTGCTACGTGGCTGCTCTCCATCGCCGCACATTATTGCATCGATCGCTTGCGTCGCAGGCGCTTCACATCCATCTCGATAGATGACGACGATGAAGAGCATCCCATGGAATTGCCGGACCAGTCTGCGCTCAATCCGGAAGCGGAAGCGGCACGCCGTGAGGAGCAGGAGCAATTGCATAAAGTCCTCCGCTCCCTGGATGCCACCGATCGGGCTGCGATTGTACTGCGTTACTGGTACGATTTTTCGGAGGTTGAAATTGCCGAGAGCCTGTCGCTGACGGTCAGTGCGGTCAAAAGCCGCCTGCATCGCGCGCGGCGCGAACTGGCAAAACGTTGGCAGGAAGAACAGCCTCGCACGCACCTGGAAAGGAGCCCTCATGAATCACCGGCCTTTTGAAGATTGGTTGCTCGCCGAAGAACCCCTCACTTCTGAACAGAAAGCTGACCTGCAAGCCCACCTCAGGACATGTCCGTCCTGCATGGCGCTGGCGGAGGTCAATGTGGCGCTGCGGGTGACAAAACCGGTCGCCCCCACGCCGGGGTTCAACACGCGATTCCAGTCAAGGCTGGCGGCACGCCGGTCTGCGCAGCGGCGTCGCAATTTCTGGGGCATCTTTATTTTAGTGGCAAGCGCAGTGGGATTGCTGCTCTGGCTGACCCTTCCGTATTTGTTCTGGGCTTTCCAATCACCCATGGAAGTGTTCATCACCTGGATCACCACCCTCAGCTTTATCTTCACGTCGCTCCTGGCGTACGGCAAGGCTGGCTCAGTGATCCTTCGTGTGGCGTCAGATTTCATCCCGGCGTACATCTGGGTGGCGGTTTTTGCCCTAACCGGTCTGTTTGGCTTGCTGTGGGTCGCTTCAATTCGCAAGTTCGCAAATCTGACTGAAGGAGCATGAAGATGAAAACGACTTATAAATTCCTGACCCTGCTGGTATTGATGGCATTCCTCGTAATGCCGACCGGTTCTGTCCTCGCCAAGGGCCTCGAAGACGGCAAGGTGGTCTTTGGTGATAGTTATACGCTGCAAAGTGGTGAGACGCTTTCCGGCGACCTGGTGGTCATCGGCGGAGCGGTTGAAATCCAGACAGACGCCACCGTCGAAGGCAATATTGTTGTCATGGGTGGCAGCATGCAAGTGGATGGTAAAGTGGAAGGCGACATGGTGATGATCGGCGGCACGGTGTCATTGGGTCCGAGTGCTGTTGTCGAAGGAAATGCAGTCACTGTTGGCGGATCCCTGCAACGTATGGAAGGCGCGCAAATTAAAGGTGAAATCATCAACACTTCGGCGCCAATGATTAATATTGGCAACGGCGCCTCGATCCCGCCATTGTTTGACAAACCGTTCGCCCCCGAGCCTCCGCGCATCGATATCAATTTCAATCCGCTGTGGGCTGCCATGCGTATTTTTGGGCAGGCATTCCTGATGGCGTTGCTGGCGGCGCTGATCGTGGCATTCATCCCCATGCCGACTCAACGCGTGGCGCAGGCAGTTGCAACTCAACCACTGGTTGCCGGTGGTTTGGGTTGTCTGACTGTGATTGTTGCACCGGTGGCGCTGGTTTTCCTCGGCTTGCTCACTTTGACCGTGATCCTTGCGCCTTTGACGATTTCCCTGATTGGGATTGGCGCCATCCTGCTGGCGGTTGCCTTGATCTTTGGCGAGATCGCCATCGGACTCGAGGTTGGTCAGCGTCTGGTAAAATCCTTCCATGCTGAATGGCCGCTGCCGTTAAGCGCTGCCATGGGTACGTTCCTGACCGTGTTGGTTGCCAGTGCGGTAGGCAGTCTGTTGTGGTGCTTTGGCTGGTGGGCGCCGATCCTGCTGGCGCTGCTCTCGGTGGGTGGTGTGATCATGACCCGCTTTGGAACTCGCATAGCGCTGCCCCCGATGGTCCCGGTATCCGGTCCCGTCCCGCCGGTTGCCCCGGTCAATCCACCGGATGAACCCCTCCCGCCAGCCAGTTAAGGCTGAAGGTAAGATCTCTCCATTTCAACCCCCTCTCCCGAAAAGGAGGGGGGGTTTTGTCAGGTTTGATATAATCTAATGGTCTGCCTCGCAGGTTGGGGGTGGATTGACACCGGAGAATGATCATGCCCAAGACTCCTGCACAAAAAATCCCGCTGCATCCCAACCCGCCGCCGTTGATCAAGGTCTCAGGCTCGCACCGAGACATTGGCCGGCAGATCGGGCAGGCTGTGCCGCGCCAGATCCGTCACAGCATTGAGAATGGGCGTAAATTACTGGCCGATGCTTACGAGAATCTGGAGTTGACCTGGGATGGCGCACAGATTCAGGCGCGCAAGTATCTGCCGTTTGCACAGGAGCGCTACCCGCAATATGTGGATGAGATCATGGGGATGGCGGAGGGCGCGAGCGTGTCTTTCGAAGACCTGGTAATCCTCAACGCGATGGAAGCCGTCACGATGGATGCCCTGCACCTGACGAGTTGCACGACCTTC
>JBGPQJ010000067.1:0-15077 GCA_041488995.1 Anaerolineae bacterium | reverse complement strand
GTGCGCGGCGAGGGCGGAAAACTGCTCACACCGGACGGCAAACCCTTCATGGATAAGTACGCCCCTGAATGGAAAGACCTCGCCCCGCGCGACGTGGTCGCCCGCGCCATCCACCTGGAAATGGAAGCCCACAATTATTCCTATGTCCTTCTGGACATCGCTTCACACATGCCCGCTGAAGTTCTCAGGAACCGCTTCCCGAACATCCATGCCGAGTGCCGGCGTGTCGGGCTCGACATCACCCGCGAACCAATTCCGGTCGTCCCGGCGGCACATTATTTCTGCGGCGGCGTCGCCGTGGACGAATGGGGGCACTCCAGCATCGCCAATCTGTATGCCGTCGGGGAAGTCTCCTGCACCGGCCTGCACGGCGCGAACCGGCTGGCGTCCACTTCCCTGCTGGAGGGGCTGGTGTGGGGTGACCGTGCCGCCCGCCATATCGAGGAAACCCTGAGCTCGAACCCGCCCGACGTCCCTGCCATGGAAAGCATTTCCGCCTGGGATGAATCAGGCCTGACACAGGACTCTGACCCAGCATTGATCCAGGGCGACATGCAGACCATCCAGAATATCATGTGGCACTACGTGGGATTGATCCGTTCCGGTGAACGGCTCTCGCGTGCCATCCGCGAACTGCGCCATATGCAGAACGAGATCGAGACATTTTACCGAGTCACCAAACTAAGTGATGGGCTGATCGGGTTGCGTAATGCCGTGGAAGTGGCACTGGTCATTGCCCAGGCGGCACGTCACAACCGCCAGAGCCGGGGCTGCCACTATCGCACGGATGCCGTCGAGACCGGCGACAGATTATTGTAGCCTGCCCGCTTTCAAGGATTTGCCAGCAAAATCAAACCCCCGTCGTTGAGTGGGGGTTTGTTGTCGATGCGGCAAGTTGATAAGAAGCCAATTCATCAACCATCATGTAAGTCTAACTCGTCGGTGGATGATGAAATTTCGCCCAATTCGCCGGTGGCGATGAAGATGGTCCGTTCACAGATGTTGGCGACGCGATCAGAGAACCGCTCGAGATTGTGAGCCACCCAGAGCAGCCAGTTGGCACGCTCGATGTTTTTCGGATCCTGAATGATGTAAGTGATCAATTCGCGATAGACCTGATTATAGAGGTCGTCCACAAGGTCGTCTTCTTTGGGGATCTCCCGCGCTGTTTCAGCATCTTCATTAACAAAAGCAGTCAGGGCGCGGTGGAGCGTATCCGCACAGATCTGAGCCATGCGCGGTACATCCACCAAGGGCTTGAGCAAAGGTTCATTCCCCATGCGAATATTTATAACAGCGATACCCTTGGCGTAATCGCCCATCCGTTCAATTTCACTGGCCACTTCCAGAATGGAGGCCAGCAGACGCAGGTCGTGTGCCATGGGTTGTTGCGTCGCAATGACAATCATCACCTGATTCTCAATAGCAAAACGCTTCTGGTTAATCTCTTTATCCCGGTTGACAATTTTCTTTGCCGAGTCCAGGTCACGTTTTTTCAATGCGTCGACAGATTCAAGCAGAGATTGCTCCACCATGCTGCCCAGGATAAGGATGTCATCCTTGAGTTGCTGGATTTCCTGTTCAAAGGTTTTTCTGAGCATAGAACACCTCAATCGGTAATGGTCATATTATAAGCTGAATGGATATATATCCCTATTTACCCAGTTCCACCAGCTGGAAGGGATATAACAACCATTCCAGTGTAGCGCAGCGGTCGTAGGCGAGGGAGTCAACGTTCAGGTGGCAAAGCCCGCCTTTTTTCATGGTGATGGAAAGGGTGGCGTCGCCCGATAACAGTTTGGCGATCAATGCACTGAGCGATGGCTCATGCCCTACTAGTAAAATATTGTTCTTAAGCGGGTAACGCTTGGTGATCTCAGCGACGATCTTTCCTTCTGGAGCACCCGGAACCAGAGCGCTGTTCACATGGAATTCACCCTTCAGCTTGAATTCGTTCGCGACGATTTCCGCCGTCTGCCGGGCGCGGACATAAGGGCTGGAAAGGATGAGGTCCAATTGCATATCCATTTTTCGCATGCCGAGTGCGATGCTCCGCATTTTGACAGCTCCCTCCTGGGTAAGCGGACGCTGGGAGTCGTTCTCGATACCGGGGGTGCCGGAGTCGACCGCAATGGCATGTCTCAGAATGTAAAGATTCATACGCTCTCCGTTTCCATTGTCTGAAGAGGAGATTTCGCGGGGGTGCTGGATCTCCACGGGAAACGCGCTGCCGGTGTTTTGCGCCAGAACCGGTTAAGGCGATCGATGCGGGCGAGGAAGTATTCCATCCGCTCGTTACATTTTATAGTAATAAAATCGCGGACCGGGGCAATAGCGAATTGGGGATTTTCAATTGCAAATTGGTCAATGAACCGAAGAAACACTACCATATCCTGAATATCACCCATCATGGCCTGATAACGCTGCAATGTGCGCTGACGGGTGGCAGGCATCGCAGGTATCAGCGGCTCAGCGACTTCGACCATATAGCGGAATCTTTTATAGGCGATCCGCATCGCATGGACAGTGGACAGGTCATCGGGATTAATATTGATTCGCCGCCATTGGACTTCCGCAAAGGATTCGTCCACCGCCGCCAGGATTTGTCCTTTCACGCCTGTCCCGGTGAGCGACCCCTCCATGAAAGCCCTGAGCGTATTTACCTTTTCAGTCATCTGTTCAGAATCAATCAACTTGATATCATAGCCAACCTGCCGGATTAAGTGCGTCTCCTGCATGTTGAGGAAAGCAATCAGCGGGGCAGCAGCAACATTTCCACGGAGATATTTCTTTAAGAAAAGAAGCATCACTTGAGCGTCACGCAACCCATCCAGGCTGTCGAGGTGGAATTTAAGATCCCGCCTCAAGTTTTTCATTTTCAACCCCGGGAGGACTGCCCGGCACATGACTAGGATCGCCATCAAGCGGCGCATGGATACTCGCAGATCGTGGACGTTTTCCTCGGTGAACTCTGACTGACAGCGGCGCAGACGAAGGGTGTATTTATCCCAGCGCTGTACCAATCCATCGCGCAAGAGACAGGCGGCGGGCGATAATGATACCGGAAGAGATAGCTCGGGTACGGTCACCGCGATACGTTCAGAATCAGATTCAACCATAATGCTAATTGTATCCCCTTTTGAAATAAACACACATTATCCGAACCGACCCGTCACATAATCCTCTGTCTGTTTGTTTTTCGGGTGGGTGAAGATGGTTGTGGTCCGGTCATATTCGACCATTTGGCCGGCGCGCTGCTCGTCGATCATCATCATGGCGGTGAAATCCGAGACGCGCGCCGCCTGCTGCATATTGTGCGTGACGATGATAATGGTGTACTCCTTCGTCAGGTCATGCATCAAATCCTCGATGCGCAGGGTGGAGATCGGGTCGAGCGCCGAAGCCGGTTCGTCCATCAGGATCACCTCCGGTTCGACAGCCAGAGCCCGGGCGATGCATAGGCGTTGCTGCTGACCGCCCGAGAGCGACATACCGGACTGTCCCAGCTTGTCCTTGACCTCGTCCCACAGCGCGGCGGCCTTCAGGCTGCGCTCGATAATCTCGTCCAGGTCGGCGCGCCGGCGTATGCCGTATAGGCGCGGACCGTAGGCGACGTTGTCATAAATGGACTTGGGAAACGGGTTGGGGCGCTGGAAGACCATCCCCACCCGGCGCCGGATGTCCACCACGTCCACACCGGGGGCATAGACGTTTTGCTCGTCCAGGATGACCTCCCCGTTCACCCGGCTGTGCGGCGTCAGGTCGTTCATGCGATTGAAGGAGCGCAACAGAGTGGATTTTCCGCAGCCCGAGGGTCCTATGATGGCTGTGATTTGCTTCTCGCGCACGGCCAGATTGATCCCCGCTAAGGCACGGAATTTTCCGTAATAAACCTCAAGATTTTTTACATCCACCTTGATCGGCGCATTGTCGTTGGTCTCATGTTTAATTTGGGTCATTACTCGCATGGTCATAAGTGAAGGTGCCTTTCCAGTTTCTTCGAGGGTTTCTGTTTGCAGCGATATCAGCTTCTATCCTTTCAGGCGGCGGGCGCGCACCTGGATCCAAACGCGGGCAGCAATGTTGAGCAGGAGGATAAGGGCGATCAAGACGAGCGCAGTAGCCCAGGCCTTGGCATGCCAGTCAGCATAAGGAGAAATGGCATAGATGAAAATCATATGCGGTAAAGTTGCCACCGGTTGGCGAAAATCCACATTCATGAAAGGGTTTCCGAAGGCTGTGAACAATAGGGGAGCCGCCTCACCTGCAGCCCGGGCAACCGCCAGCAAGATGCCTGTAATCACCCCGCTGAGGGCAGCGGGCAGCATGACCGAAAATGAGGTTTTCCACTCTGCCGCGCCCAGCGCTAAGGAGGCTTCCCGCAAGGAACCTGGCACCAAGCGCAGCATCTCTTCGGTGGTGCGTATGATGATCGGTAGCATGATGAAGGCCAACACGACTCCACCCGAAAAAGCTGAAAAATGTTTCTGCGGCAGGACGATTAATGTGTAGGCGAAAATCCCCATCACGATCGAAGGGACGCCTGAAAGGACGTCCGTCCCGAAACGCAGCAGCACGCCTAATGGAGCGTCCGGGTGAGTCGCCGCGTAGAAACCGGCCAGCATACCCAACGGCGCAGCAATCAACACCCCCAGCCCGACCGTCATTAAGGAACCGACTAGGGCATTCAAGATGCCCCCGCCCGGCACGCCGACTGGAGTGGGCAGATCGGTGAAGAAACGCAGGTTGATAGCTTGCAATCCCTCACGCATGACGTAACCGAGTATCCAAAGCAAAGGAGCCACTACCAAAATGGTGGCGATACCTGTCAGACTCAGCATGATGACATTGACAGCTTTTCGTCTGGTTCGCTGGTGGAATGAAATGTTGCTCATGATCGCATCTCCCCTTTAACCCGCTTCGAAACACGCCAGATCAACAAGCGCGCCACCAGGTTGATCAACAAAGTGATGATGAACAGGATCAAGCCGATTTCAATCAAGGCGTGCATATAAAGGTCGAAGGTAGCTTCTGTGAACTCATTGGCAATGACGGATGCCATGGTATAACCGGGATGCAAGAGGGAGGCGGTAAGATCGAGATTGTTGCCGATGACCATGGTTACAGCAATCGTCTCGCCCAGAGCACGGCCGAGGCCTAAAATAATGGCCCCCATCAAGCCGGATGCACCATAAGGGATCAGCACCTGGGCAATCATCTCCCAACGGGTAGCACCCAGTGCCATAGCGGCCTCATGTTGATGATTGGGAATGGCCTGCAAGACATCACGGCTGACCGCCGTGATGGTCGGAAAAACCATAATCGCCAGGAGCAGTCCTGCTGCCAGACGGCTGGGACCGAACACCGGGCCCTGGAACAGGGGCAAAAAACCAAACGCTTGGTTGAGCAGACCAGACACCGGGTGTACTAGGACGGGGATGAAGACGAACAATCCCCACAGACCGTAGATGACGCTTGGGACAGCGGCCAGCAGTTCAACCAGAAAACCGAGCGGTTGGCTCAGCCAGTCGGGAGATAGTTCTGCTAGGAATATAGCCGTACCCAGGCTTAGTGGAACTGCGACCAGCAGGGCAATGGCGGAAGTCACCAATGTGCCCAGGATGAAGGGCAAGGCACCAAAGGTGTCCGTCAACGCCGGATCCCACTCGGTCGTGACGAGGAACTTCCAGCCAAAAGCCTGGCGGGCTAAGGATGAATTCTGCCAGAGTCCATAACCGATTCCAAGAACCAGCGCAATGATAGAAAACACTGCTATTACCAGCAGGATCCGATAGAGCCGGTCGCCGTGTTGAAAAGCACGCCGCAGGCGGTTGAAAGAATAATTTGGAGAAAGGATTTTAACTCTGATCATGTTGCCTCCCGACGGATGCGGGCCTCCAGTTCGTTGACGCGCAATCCGATCAGGTCGCGTACCTTGCGGAACTCATCGGGCGGCAGTGCTTTGGGATCGGGGATGTTCCAGTCTTCGTGGTGCTCAGCCGGGGTGAAGGGGCATTCGTCTCCACAGCCCATGGTGATGACGTAGTCATATTTGACCGGGGGGATTTCGCCCAAGGATTTGGAACGGTGCTCGCTCAGGTCGTAACCCAACTCCGCCATCGACGCGACGGCTTTGGAGTTAACCTTTCCTGAAGGCCTTGACCCGGCGCTGTACGCCTCGATCCAGTCGTCCGCCCCTAAACGTGCAAATGCCTCAGCCATCTGGCTGCGGCAGGAGTTCTCGATGCAGACGAACAGGACCCACTTCTTATCAGACATGCAATTTTCCACCCCACAGTCTAGAAGCCATTTCCTTCAAGGTGAGGTCCCATTCATATTGGGGGAATTCCCTTCTCCTGCAGGCTCCGGTGCTTGGAGGGCCTCCCAATCTCAGGAAGCCCTCCAGGGGACCGAAGAGGGGATATGCAAAACTATTTGAGGGGCTTGCCCTGGCAGGTAATCTGGTCCAGCTTGGTCAGCACCTGCTGTTTGACTGCATCCGGCAGGGGGACGTAGGACAGGTCGGTCGCGTCCTTAGTCCCGTCCGCTCCGTAGGCCCACATGATGAACTCGATGATCTTTTGCGCCTTCACGCAGTCCTGCTGATCCATATAGAGTAGCAGGTAGGTGTAACCGGCAATCGGGTAAGTACCCTTGCTCGGGCCGTTCACAATCGAGAGAGCCAGCTTGTCGCCGAGTTGGGTGCCGAAGTCGTTGATGGCAGACTGTGTCGAATCAGCGGAAGGGGCAACATATTCGCCAACTTGGTTCTGAAGCAGGTTGATGACTGCCTTGTTCTGGATGGCATAAGCTAGCTCGACGTATCCGATTGAGCCATCGTTTTGTGACACTGTCCCGTAAACGCCTTCGTTGCCCTTGCCACCCAAGCCGACTGGCCACTGCACCGAGGTGGCATTACCGACTTTTTCCTTCCATTCCGGGCTCACCTTGGAAAGATAATCGGTAAAGATATAGGTGGTCCCGGAGCCGTCAGAGCGGTGGACGACGATGATGTCCTTCGCCGGGAGCTTGATGTCGGGGTTGGCGTCGGTCAGGACAGGGTCGTTCCACTTGGTGATCTTGCCCAGGAAAATGTCAGCCACGGCGGTGTAGGGAAATTTGATTGGAGCCGTGATGGCGTTTCCATCCGCATCCTTCAGGTTGACGACAATCGCTTCCGCTCCGGCAACGGTGGGGAACATTTGAATACCGGGGGCTGCCGTGAACTGGTCAGCGTTGAGGATGGCGTCCGAGGCTCCGAAATCGACCGTCTTTTCGGTGATCTGCTTGATGCCACCGCCGGAACCGATCGACTGGTAATTGAACTTCGCCGACGTATCCACGAAGGCATAGTCATAGAACCACCTACTATAGAGCGGGTACGGGAAAGTCGCCCCCGCACCGGTAATCTGGACCGAACCGACCGGGAGAGAGGTAGCAGCGACAGAACCGGGAGTGGAGGTGATTTCCACCAACTGGGTCTGAACCTGTACTACGGGTGCAGGTGTAACAGGGCTTCCGCAGGCGCTCATCAGCAGGCTGGCAGCCAACAGAACAAAAAGTGAAACAAACAAATTTTTACGCATTTTCTTTTCTCCTTTTATTTTTGACAGGCTAATCTTATCAAGCCATGTTTAAGGCACCGAAAACACCTGATTAACGTTTGGTTAAAGATTCGAATCCCATATTTACATCCATGAAACTGCCCGCCGAAAAATCCGACCGGCAGTTTCATGGAAATATAGGTGATAGTGCAAGAAGGAGAAGGTAATCATGCCTTCGGCAACAGGAAGGCCGGCAGTTGCAAGGCGTGCTTGTGCACCTGCTCGGGCAACTGCCAGGAATTCAAATCGGTCAACACATGATAGGCAGTCAGATCCAGTTGGAGGGGGGTGATCGAAATAAACCCTTCAACCAGCGCACCGATGTCACTGCCGCGTTCGGGCACGCCGGTCGGGGCATCCCCGCCGATCCAGTAATACGGCCGGCCGCGCGGGTCCGTGCGCTCGTCAAGCCGGCTGTGGTAAACCCGCTGACCCTGGCGTGTGAGACGAAAGCCCTGGATTTCGTCATCCTTTAAAAACGGTACGTTGACGTTAAGCAGGATTTCCGACGGCAGGCCATTTTCGACAACTCGCTGCACGATCTGGCGGGCAGCCCTCGCCGCCGGACCATAGTTGATAACATCGATATGTCCATAGGGGATGTCGAGGGAAACAGCAATGCCGGGGACACCGGCAATGACAGCCTCCATCGCTGCCGTGACCGTCCCCGAATAAGTTACGTCATGGCCGAAATTCGCCCCGTTGTTGATGCCGGAGACGACCAGGTCGACCGGTTCTTTAAAATAACCCAGCGTCCCCAGCGCGACACAATCGGATGGGGCGCCGTCGCTGGCGAAGGCTTGGCTCCCATCCGTCAGACGCACCTCGCGCACTCGCAAGGCACGCTCAAGCGTCTTGACGTGCCCGCCAGCCGACCAGTTGTGGTCCGGCGCCAGCACGCTTACTTTTCCTAGCTGGCGCATCTCCTTGACCAGAGCCAGCAGCCCGAGGGCAGAAACCCCATCATCGTTCGTGACCAAGATATGTATAATGTCGCTCATTTTTGTTTACGTGACGAGATACTGTTATCGTGAGACCGCTAACAAATCCCATCGTATTCTCCTTTGTAGAATTATTTTGTGAACGCAGGCAGGACGCGCGACGGGGCGCTCAGCAGATAGTTCCATGCCCAGCCACCCACGATGCGCGCAGGACTCCAGGATGCGTTCCTTCTGACGACCGTGCTTCCTTCCCGCAGAGCACGCACCAGGTCTGCAATCGTCCGGCCGGGGAATTCGGTGGCGCCCAGGCCGACCGCATCCAGGACATGGGCATCACTGCTGCCGGTGCGGGTCAGGCCGGTGTGGAAGGCAAGTTCTTCTGCATATAAGCAGCTATCGCGGTCCAGTGCGGTTGCGTTGTGTGTTTCGATCCCTACCAGAATATGCCCAGCCACAGAGTAGCGCATCGCCTTGGGGACGGAAAAGAAATTCAAGCTTTTCATGCCCATCCCGCCCGCCATGGGATGCGGAACAATACAAAAACCGCCAAATTGCCCAACCTGCAAAAGTGTTTCAATCAGCGAAAGCCCGGCGGGAACCAGCCTGCGGATGCCCAGTGCCAGCAAATCGCCTTCCTTCGTGGTGATTTCCACGCCCGGGATGACCTGGATGCCGAATTGGGGAGCGAGCTGCTCCGCCAGTAACGCGCCGCGGATCTCGTCGTGGTCGGTGATGGCGATTACGTCCAGCCCGACCTGTTTGGCGCGTTTGAGCACGGCGGGGACAGTGGCCGTGCCGTCATAGCTGAAGATAGTGTGCATGTGTAAATCAGCGAGTCCCATTTTTTTCTCCTTTTTTGTCACCCCGAGTTTATCTTTAAACGATTAACGCCCCTGAAACGGGGCGTTAACATTGGGTAAAGAGTTTGATTTTAGAGTATCGGGATGGTGAAATAGAAGGTGCTGCCGCGCCCTTCGTCGCTTTCGGCCCAGATTCGTCCGCCATGTGCTTCAACGATGTGCCGGGCAATCGACAGTCCCAACCCCGTCCCACCCCCGGAACGCGATCGATCGACACGGTAGAAACGTTCAAAGATGCGCAATAATTCGTCCGCCGGGATGCCAACACCGGTATCCCGTACTGCAAAACGGACATAATTATCTTCAGTAACTGCGAGTAGAATCACCATACCTCCCGGTGAAGTAAACTTAACCGAGTTATGGATCAGGTTGACCAGTACCTGCTCAAGTCGCGGGACATCGGCGCGGACATCGGGTAGCCCAGGTGGGCACTTGACCTGCAATGTTACGCCGGCGCGCTCCGCCTGCGCGCGCATCCGGTCCGCGACAGACCCGAGCAAAGATTCGGGGGCAGCAGTTGTGAATTCGAGCGGTACCTGCCCTGACTCGATGCGGGTCAGCTCAAGCAGTTCAGTCGCCATTTGGGAGAGGGCATCCACTTCAGTTTGGATCCTGCCAAGGAAACGAACAGAAGCTTGCGGGTCGTCTAGCGCGCCGTCCTGCAGGGTTTCTGTCAACGCGCGGAGGGAAGCTAGCGGAGTCCGCAACTCATGGGAGACATTGGATATGAAATCCCGGCGCACGGTTTCGAGGCGGCGCACGCGGGTCAAATCCTGAACGAGTAAAAGGCTGCCTCCTGCATGCTGGTCGGGAATAACAATGAGCTGCAGGAATTGGCGGCGGGAAGGTATCTCAGCAGATTCAGTCTGAGTCCCCCCGGTTTGCTGACAGCGCCGCCAGGCTTCAACCAGCTGATGATGGCGAACGACTTCAGCGACGGTATGCCCAACGACCGTGGTTATCTCAAACAGTCTTTCGACTGCCGGGTTGGAAAACTGGATAAAGCCCTGCGAATCAGCGATCATCACACCGTCAGTCATCTGTTCAAGCACTGCTGAGAGGCGCGCGCGCTCATCATCAAGGGATGAAACTTGCAGGTTTAACGTGGACACCAAGACATGGACAGCATTGGAGAGATCTTCAAATCCAGGAACATCGAGAGGTAATGTCGAAGGCGGCAATCCGCCTTCTGCCGCCTGGCGCAAGGAAGCCGTGTAATCACGCATCCCTCGCCGAAGCCTGGCAAGGTGATAAACGACCCAGCCGAGGGCAATTACTACTACAACTAGGACTACCAGAAGGAAGGAATTCATATCAAGGTGATCAACCTTCGAATCTATATCCTCCGCCGCGCACGGTCACGATGCGGGTCGGGTTGGCGGGATCACTTTCAATTTTCTGCCGCAGCCAGCGTACGTGTACATCCACCGTCCGGCTGTTGCCGATGTATTCCCAACCCCATACACGCTCGAGGATAAACTCACGTGAAAGCATTTGACCGCGATGCTCGGCAAAGAAAACCAGCAGGTCATATTCCTGCGGTTTGAGTGGCAACGGTTCGTCACTCAAAGTGGCTTCGCGGCGTGTGAGATTGATGCTCAGGTTTTTGAAAGTCAGGATTTCCGGGGTAGTCTCGGCTGTCTTCATTTTTCCCAGTTCATCACGTAATAACTGTGTGCGACGCAACTGGGCTTTTACTCTCGCCATCAACTCACGCATTGAAAATGGCTTCGAGAGATAATCATCCGCGCCGACTTCCAACCCGACCACGCGGTCAATCTCGTCATCCCGGGCGGTCAGCATGATGATGGGGGCATTCATCTCACGCCGCAGGATTTTGCAGACCTCGAAACCATCCATCCCCGGCAGCATGATGTCAAGCAGGATCAGGTCAGGTTTTAATTTACGAGCCGCATCGACCGCCAGCCTTCCATCTCCGACTGCCTCAACTGAATACCCCTGCTTTTCAAGGTTATAGGCAAGGGTTTCCTGTAATGCAGGTTCATCTTCAACGACGAGAATTTTTTCAGCCATTTTCACTCGTACGAAATGCCGAAGCCTGTCATGGATCAGCCAAACCGACCCGTAATGTAATCTTCCGTTCGTTTTTCCTTAGGTGAAGTAAAGATTTCCTTACCTTCTTCAAACTCGACCAGTTCACCCTGCAGGAAGAAAGCGGCATGGTCAGCGATACGGGCAGCCTGCTGAATGGAATGAGGCACCAGGACCACTGTGTAATCCCGTTTGAGTTCCTGCAAACTGGCTTCCACTTTCCCCGTTGAAAGTGGATCGAGGCCGGAAGTCGGCTCATCAAGCAGGATCACCTCCGGCTCCAATGCCAGCGAACGGGCGAGGCACAAACGCTGCTGCTGCCCTCCGGAGAGAGTGATGACCGGATCATCGAGACGAGATTTGACTTCATCCCACAAGGCAGCCTGTTTAAGCGAACGCTCCACTGCTTCGTCCAGCCTGGATTTGCGCTTCTCGCCCATCACCTCCAAACCATAGACCAGGTTGCTGCGAATGGTGCCGGGCAGGACCACCGGGCGGGCAAAAACCATCCCGACCTTCCGGCGCAGGGCGATGACATCGGTCTTCGGGTCGAGGATATTCTCGCCATCCAGCAGAATCCGCCCGCTGACAGCCTTTACTTCGGTAAGATCATTCAGTCGATTCAAGCAACGGAGCAGGGATGATTTTCCACCTCCAGCAGGCCCAAACAGCACTGTAATGGCATTCTCACGAATCCCCATGGTCACATTCCGCAGGGATTCAGTGCCATCAGAATATTGCAAGCTCAGGTTATCAATAACGATTTTATCCATGTGCCTTGTCACCACTGTCTCTTTGCCCGGGCCCGAGAGCGGATGATCGTGGCAATCAGGTTTAATCCCACCACGAGCACCAGCAGGACGAGCGCAGTCCCATACTGGATCTCAAGCGGCATCTCAGGCACCTGAGTAGCGATGACGTACAGGTGATAAGGCAACGCCATGGTCGGGCTGAGGGGCGAGGATGGGAGAGTCGGCAGGGAGAAGACCGCACCGGTGAAAAGGATGGGCGCAGTTTCGCCCGCCGCGCGTTCCAATCCGAGGATGACGCCGGTCAGGATTCCGGGAAGTGCCTCAGGGAGGATGATGCGGCGGATGGTTTTCCAGCTGGTGGCGCCCAATGAAATGCTGACGGTGCGAAATGCCTGCGGTACCGAGCGCATGGCCTCCTCGGCGGTGGTAATCACCACCGGCAGGGTCATGATGGAAAGCGTTAGCGAGGCCGCCAGGATGCTTGTCCCCAGTTTAAAGAAGAGGACAAACATCCCCAATCCGAACAGACCATAGACCACCGATGGGATCCCGGCCAGGGTGATCAGCGCCAGACGAATCAAACGTGTGAACCTGTTCTCAGTGGCGTACTCTGCGAGATAAATGGCAGCGGCGATGCCCAGCGGGACGCACAGGATCGTGGTGCCGAGGGTCAGATAGACCGTGCCAATGATGGCAGGCATGATCCCGCCCGAACGCATCCCGTTAGTAGGAAACTGGGTAAGGAACTCCCAAGAGATGGCAGGCAAACCTTTGAAAAAAATATAAACCACGACAGCCACGATCGGAATGACAGTTAATAACGCAATCAATGTCAATAGCGCAAAACCAAGGCGTTGGGTGAGATTGCGGTAATTTTTTCGGCGCTTCATGCATCACCTTTCATGACAAAATCCGTTCTGAACGTTTGCGCTGCCGGAAGATGAGGGCAGACGCCGTGATATTGACCACCAGTGAAACCACGAAGAGCACGATCCCGATGAAGAACAGGACGTGATAGTGAACGCTGCCAGTGGCAACTTCACCCATTTCGGCAGCGATGGTGGCGGTCATGGTGCGGACGGGGGAGAATAACGCGCCGAGATACACCGCCATCACCGGTGCGTTCCCCGTGACCATCATCACTGTCATCGTCTCTCCGATGGCGCGGCCAACACCCAGCATCACAGCGGTCAGTACACCGGAGCGGGCAGCAGGGAGCGTCACACGCCAGATGGTCTGCCAGCGGGTTGCGCCCAGCGCCCAGGCTCCTTCGCGATAGGCGCGAGGGATGGCATCCAGCGCATCTTCGGACACTGAGACAACAGTCGGGATGGCAATTGCACCCAGCAGCAGCGAACCGGTCAGGGCGGACAGCCCGGTCGGTAGTGAAAGGATGACTCGCAGATAAGGCGCGAAAATCAAAATGCCGAGGAAGCCAAGCATGACGGAGGGCAGCCCGCCTAGTAACTCCACCAGCGGCTTGAGAAACTCCCTCATCCAACGCGGGGAAATTTCCGAGATAAAAATCGCCGTCCCGATTCCAAAGGGGACCGCCACCATGGCAGCTCCCAAGGTCACAATGAGCGACCCGGTAATGAGCGGCAGGATTCCAAAATACCCTTCGGTGGGATACCAACGGGTGGTGAGTAAATCAATGACTGAGACTTCGGTCAGTGCCGGTAATCCTTCACGCAGGAGGAAGAAGAAAATCAAAAGCACAAAACCTATGGCGGAATAACCCGCCACTTTGATGACACGTGTGATGGTGAATTCACGCCAGCCTGTGTTGTTTTCCATGATTGCTCCGAGACTTTAAGGGAGATGGCCTGCCTACGGACCAGGCTTTATCGGGACGAATCCCTGTTGAGCAACGATCGCCTGCGCTTCGTCAGCCAGGATCCAATCAAGGTAATCTTTTATTGCACCAGACGGTTGTTTGGGGGTGTACATGTAAAGGTCGCGCGCGATAGGATATGACTTGTCGTTGACGGTTGCAATCGAAGGCAGGACGTACGGATCACCGGGATTCTTGGCGACTGCGATGATCTTCAAATCCTTCGGGATATATCCGAGCCCGTCATAGCCGATGGCATTGGGGTTTTGACGGACCTCGCTGATGATCCCCTCCGAGGACGGTAAAAGCAGGGTATCCGCTGAAAACAGGGTCTTGTTGTTTTTATCTCCCAGACGGACTATCTGTTCGAGGAAGTAAACGTGCGTCCCGGAGTTGGACTCGCGGGACAGGCGCACGATCGGGCGGTCTTCCCCACCCAATTCCTTCCAGTTTTTGATTTTACCGCTATAAATATCCGAAAGTTGCTGGCGGGTAAGCCGGGAAACCGGGTTGCTTGGATGGACGATGATCCCGATCGCATCCCGTGCCACGATAAACTCCACCGGGGTTACGCCTTTCTTTTCTGCATCCGCGATTTCTTCCTTCTTTATTTCACGTGAAGCATTGGCAATATCCACGCTATTGTTTATTAGCGCAGCGATCCCCGTCCCTGAACCGCCCCCCGTGACTGCGATCTCGACAGCTGGGTGCTCTTTCTGGTATTGCTCCGCCCATGCCAGGGCGAGATTGACCATCGTATCGGAACCCTTGTTTTCAATGGTCTCCTTGGCAGGCTTGGAGTCGCGCGCAACACCGAAACTGCACGAGGTAACACCCAGCGACAGGAGTATCATCATCATGAAAGAGAAGAGCCATAACCGTTTCATCGCCTGAATTATAGTCGCAATCAGGCATCTCTTGTACGCAACCAATGATAAAATTCATACATGGCAGAATCGAACATCTTCACCGTCAGCAACCTTGATTTTTTCTACGGGGAAAAAATCGCTCTCTCTAAGATAAACATGGATGTC
>JBGPQJ010000066.1:0-15186 GCA_041488995.1 Anaerolineae bacterium | reverse complement strand
CACCCGTCTGCGGCCTCTTGACAAATCTGCGCAGATGGATAAAATTAGCGGCAATGTCCAGACAATTTAACCCGCGAGTAATCTTACGGCCGCACTTCTTCGGAATGAGTGTTTCCCTTTTTTGAAACAAGAGAGTCGCTTCTAGCGGCTCTCTTTTTTTTGCCCCGACGCGGGCAAGCCCACCCACCCAGAGAGAGGAGAATTTATGACAACAGAAACCAAGTCCAAAGTCTTCGGCTACCTGCCCGATGACACTCCACCAGTCGGGGCCATGCTCAGCCTCGGCTTCCAGCAGTTCCTGACAATGTTCCCCGCCACCGTCCTGGTCGCCATCCTGACCAAGTTCGACGTGGGCATCACCCTGCTGGCTTCCGGTATCGGCACGATCGTTGCCCTGCTGGTTGCCAAACGCAAGATTCCGATGTACTATGGCTCATCGTTCTCGTACATTGCTGTTGTTATCACGGTCATGAGCAAATTTGCACCGGACTGCTACAACTCCACAGCAGTCTACTGCCCAGAAGGTGTGAAGATCGTTCAGGTCGGCATCATCCTGACAGCCGTGTTCGAAATTCTTATCGGCTTGTTGATCATGCGTGTTGGCAAAGCCGCGCTGGATCGTGTCCTGCCTCCCATCGTGACCGGCTCGATGGCGATGGTGATCGGCGTTGCGCTGGCTGGTGCCGCGCTGGGGAACGCCGGTAATTGGGCGACGCCTGAAGTAGCAGCAAAAACCTGGACAGTGGCCTTCATCACCTTGACCGCCACGATCCTGTTCTCGGTTTACCTGCAGGGCAAGGGCTTGATCGGTATGCTGCCGATCTTGCTTGGCGCGATCTTTGGCTACATCGTTGCCATCCCATTCGGTCTGGTAAATTTCGCCACGGTTGGACAAGCGGCCTGGTTCGAACTGCCCAAGTTCACCTTCCCCGCGTTCACCAATCCCAATGCCTGGGGCATGGCATTGAGCGTGGCACTAATTTTCATCGCCACCGTGCCCGAAAGCACCGCGCACCTGTACCAGATGAGCCTCTACATTGACAAACTCGCCGCCGAACTCGGCCGCAAGTCCTACAACATCAAGGAACTCATCGGTCTCAACCTCGTCGCTGATGGTTCCGACGATCTCATCGTCGGTTTCCTCGGCGGCTGCGCCGGTACAAACTATGGCGAAAACAACTCGCTGATGGCCATCACGCGCAACTACTCCACCGCAGTCCTCATGACCGCGGGCACCATGGCCATCGTGTTCGGCTTCTTCGGCAAACTGGTGTCGTTGGTAAATACCATGCCAGCGGCTGTCGTCGGCGGATTGAGCATCTACCTGTTTGGCGTCATCGGCATGCAGGGTGTAGCGCTCATCCAATCCGAAAAGGTCAACCTGTTCGACCCGAAACAACTTGCAGTCGGCGCGATCATCCTGATTTGCGGCATTGGCGGCAACCTTGCCCTGCCCAACGGCCTGTTCCCCTTCCAGGTGCCGTTCCTGTTCCCCAACGGCATCCCCGCCATCGTCTTCGCCGCCATCCTGGGCATCTTCGTCAACTCGATCTTCCTGATCTTCAAGGCACCCGAAGTTCGCGGAGATTAACCACGCGCCAGGCAGGGCTAGTGATATAAGTGGGGATTGGGAGCGGCCTCCGTTCCCGATCCCCTTTCTGCGCCCGAACACTCGCCTGGCTTCTTCTTCCGGCCGGAGCACCTTGCCCGCAAACTGTTCACGTTATCTCGTCATCATCCCGCCCTTATCTTTTTTCGTGCGCCACCAGATCCCAGGAACCTGAACCATGCTCAAACTCCCCGGCCTGATTGACCCCCATGTCCACCTGCGCGAACCTGGCGCGACTCACAAAGAAGATTACGACTCTGGAACCTGCGCGGCATTAGCGGGTGGAGTCACGATGGTGCTGGCCATGCCCAACACCAAACCGCCGATTTTTGACGAGTCCACGCTGAACCTTGCGCTGGATGCCGCCAAAGGAAAAGCGCGCTGTGACTACGCCCAATTCGTCGGCGCGGGACCCGATAATGCCGCCGAAGTGGCAAGACTTGCCCCCAGGGCTGCCGCGTTGAAAATGTACCTCGACTCCACCTTTGGCCAACTGCGCCTCGACGATATGATCCTGTGGATGGAGCATTTCCGCCTGTGGCCAGGCGAGACACCCATCGTCACCCATTCCGAGAGCCGCAGCATGGCCGCCGCCATCTGGATGGCGCAGATGTTCGACAAGCCCATCCACATCGCGCACATTTCGTTGCGAGAGGAAGTCCTGCTCATCAAAGCCGCCAAAGAGCGCGGAATCAAGGTGACATGTGAAGTGTGCCCACATCATTTGTTTCTCACGACACCCCCACCCAACCCTCCCCCAAATTCTGGGGATTTGGGGGAGGGCCAAGGAGGGGGTAGAATGGAAGTCCGTCCTCGTCTCGCAACTCAAAAAGATGTGGATGCGCTCTGGGAAAATATGGATGTGATTGACTGTTTCGCCACCGACCACGCGCCGCACACCCTCGCTGAAAAGGATGGCGAAAATCCTCCGCCTGGTTTCCCCGGGTTGGAAACTTTATTGCCATTGTTGCTCACTGCTGTGAAAGATAATCGATTGTCCATTGACGATATCATTCAAAAGTCTGTGATTAATCCGCGCATGATATTCAACCTCCCCGAACAACCCGATACATGGATTGAAGTGGACGAAGACGCCGAATACGAGATCAAAGCGAGCGAGCAATTCACCCGCTGTGGCTGGACTCCCTTCGAGGGCTGGAAGGTGAAGGGACGCGTGCGCAAGGTTGTATTGCGCGGACGCGAAGCCTACCGCGATGGGAAGATCCTCGTCGAGGTGGGGTATGGGAGAAATGTAAGGCAAATAAATGATCAAACATAAAAGGCCTGTTACTTTCCTTGCATTAATTCCATTTATTTGTGGATTATGTTCATTTCTGTCAGCAACGTTGGGCTTATTTGAGCCATATTTTGATCCTATGCCTCTTCAGCTTATTCCAGGATTTTCTGAATATGACAGGTACAGATGTGGAGATTCTGAATATGTGATTTTCTAGCGTGACTATAACGTAAATTTACCCATAAATGTTGTCGATAAATATTTCAAAGGACAAATGGATTTTTACTGCGAGGGAACAATTGAATATTCTCAACCATGCATTATAGACTACTGTCCATCTGCTTCATGCAAACTGAAAACGCGAATTGCATATATGGATTTCGATTATGCGGATTTCAAATCATCAGATGTGAATTTTTACTTGACCTTGACACCTATTTCAGAAAAGAAGACATATGTTCAACAAAGCCAAAATTTAACGGTTCATTTTCCTGGTGCCTCGTTTGTGTGTCCCGAATAAATGACGACCAGCCTCACCCGTCGCGAGAGTCGAGTGGACTCGGCTAAAGTGTGAACCATGTGATTACGTGTACTGCGCAGTAATGTCAACCAAAATTGTGAAATAAACCTGTTATTTTGTATGTTCAGAGTTTTTTATCAGCAAGAAGCAGTAAACGGGATGCGCTTGCAGCCAGCAGCCCAATCCCGATTCTCAAAAAAGCAAAATTCATTAGGAGAGATAACGTATGCCTACCCAATCCCAATCCCCCCACCTGCCGTTCGGCGAGAATAAGAATGCCGAGTGGTATGGCAAGGACATTCTGTCCGTCAAGCAGTTCAGCCGCGACGATTTGGAGTATGTGTTCGGCGTGGCACACGAGATGCGCGGCATGGTCGAACGCATCGGGACGTTCGATCTGCTCAAGGGTAAAATTCTTGCCAATCTTTTTTATGAGCCGTCCACGCGCACATCATCGTCGTTCACGGCGGCGATGGAACGACTCGGCGGGTCGGTCATCCCGATCAATGAGGTGAAGTATTCGTCGGTGTCGAAGGGCGAGAGCCTGCCCGATACCATCCGCACGCTCGAATGTTATGCGGATGTGATCGTGTTGCGTCACCCCGAGACCGGCTCGGCTGCGATTGCGGCCAAGGCCGCAAAGAAACCTGTCATCAACGCAGGCGACGGTGTGGGCGAACATCCGACGCAGGCTTTGCTCGATACGTTCACCATCATGGAAGAGTTGGAGCGGCTTGATAACCTGACCGTGACCATGCTCGGCGATTTGAAATACGGCCGCACGGTCCATTCGCTGGCGCGCCTGCTTTCGAGTTTCAGCAACATCAAGTTGAATTACGTCTCCCCTGATATTTTGAAGATGCCCAAAGAAGTGATGGACGAAGTCGCGGAGAAAAAAGTGCCGCAGGCTGAATATTCGTCGCTCGAAAAAG
Organism: Anaerolineae bacterium; assembly: GCA_041488995.1. Taxonomy (GTDB): domain Bacteria; phylum Chloroflexota; class Anaerolineae; order Anaerolineales; family Villigracilaceae; genus JBGPQJ01. Next base: position 10,888 of record JBGPQJ010000066.1, on the reverse strand, counting down.
TACTGCCCGAAACCGACGTGCTGTATGTGACACGCGTCCAGAAAGAACGCTTTGAAGACCCCGCCGATTACGAGAAGGTTAAGGGCGCGTACGTGATCGACCCCGCCATCATGAAAGCCGCGAAGCAGGATATGATTGTGATGCACCCGCTGCCCCGTGTCGGCGAAATTTCACCCGACTTCGACGATGACCCAAGGGCCGCGTACTTCCGTCAGATGGAATACGGCCTGTACGTGCGCATGGCGCTGCTGGCGATGGTGTTGGGCAAGGCCTAAAATTTTTAACCGCGGAGACGCGGAGTACACGGAGAAATCCTTTTTAAAAACTCCGTGAACTTAATGCCTCCATGGTGAATGCTCTTAAGGACTCTCATGGAAAGCTTTTTCTCATTTCTGGAAAAAAGAGTGGATGACTGCTCATCCCTCCTGTGTATTGGACTTGACCCGCACGTGAGCGACCTGCCCGAGCCGACTCCCGCTGCTGCCCTGGACTTTTGCCTGTCTCTCGTTAAACAGACTGCGCCCTACGCTGCGGCTTTCAAACCCAACGCCGCGTTCTTCGAGGTCTTCGGCGCGGAGGGATGGACTGTTCTCAAGCAGGTCATCGCCGCTGTTCAAAACGAATCAGACCGCTTCGGTTCGATGATTCCCGTCATCCTCGATGCAAAGCGCGGCGATATTGCATCCACTGCCGAAGCCTACGCCGAGTCGGCATTCAAGAAACTGGGCGCAAATGCCATCACGCTCAACCCATATCTCGGCAAAGATTCAATCGAGCCTTTCATACAAAATCAAGAGAAAGGCGTATTCCTCCTGTGCAAGACATCGAATCCCGGCGCAAGTGATTTGCAGGATTTAACCCTCACCCCAAGCCCTCTCCCGCCGGGAGAGAGGCAAGGAGTGAGGGCCGTCTACCTGTACGAGCATGTCGCCAAACTGGCTCAACAATGGAATACAAAAAATAACATCGGACTCGTCATCGGCGCAACCCAGCCCGAGGCATTAGTCCGCGTCCGCGCAACTGCGCCAGATCTGTGGTTCCTCGCTCCCGGCATCGGCGCGCAGGGCGGCGATTTGGAGACGGCGCTGAGAGCCGGTCTACGCAAGGATGGCAAAGGCATGCTCATCAACGTCTCGCGCGGCGTGGCGCGGGCAGCCAATCCTGCCCAGACTGCGGCAGAGTTGCGTGACCAGATTATCAATATTCAGTATTCGCTAAAACACTGATTTATAAACCGCGGAGACGCTGAGTTCGCAGAGAAAATAAAAAAAACCTGCGTTTTCTACCTGCACTGCCGTTCGCTGCGCGAAGACGCAGTGCACAGGCACACATGCGTCTTCTGCGGTGAAAATCCTCCACAAAGGACTTCCTCATGGATAAATTAAAAACCACTCTCGCTGATGAACTTCTCGCCGCGGGCTGCATCAAATTCGGTGACTTCACCCTCAAGTCGGGACTCAAATCTCCCATCTACATTGACTTGCGACAGATCATTACCTATCCCAAATTGCTTGAGCAAATCGGACAAGCCTATTTACCCATTTTGGAAAACCTGAAATTCGACCGTCTCGCCGGTTTGCCCTATGCCGCTATCCCGATTGCAACTGCCATCAGCCTCGCGGGAAATTACCCGATGATTTATCCGCGCAAGGAAGCCAAAGCCTACGGCACGAAAGCCGAGATCGAAGGCGAGTACCACGCAGGCGAGACCGCTGTCATCATTGACGATCTCGCCACGACAGGCGGAAGCAAATTCGAAGCTATCGAAAAACTGACCGGCGCGGGTCTTGTCGTAAAGGATGTTATCGTGCTGATTGACCGTCAATCAGGTGCGAAAGAGTCACTGGAACAAGCGGGATTCCATCTCCACGCCGTGCTGACCATATCCACTTTGCTGGATTATTGGGAGTCCACAGGCAAGGTGGAGAAGAATCAGATCGAGGCGACGAGGAAGTTCTTGAAAGAATAGGTGTTACATATGTCTGAATTGACTTGGGAAAATATTGTCTATAACCTTGAAGATGCACTAGAAGAATTGCAGAAGTTAGATAAACAGATTGCATCAGGTAATATGCAAGATGAAGTAGAATTTCAAATTGCTATGCAGCATATATATCATCACCTGAATTTTGCATGGAATACGAGACATGAGTCAATACAAAATTATGCTGATATGATGAAAGAAAAGTTAAATCAATGGGGAGAATTTCCAAACGCTTTTGAGTTGCTATAACCAACAAACACACCTTCACAGCCACCCTCCAAAACGCAGGCGGAGGCGGCGCGTTCGTGAAAAACAAAACCTCCAAAATTTTAGGTTTCGGAAGTTTTCGTTTCACATTACATTCAAGTTTTGGAATTTTTCTCTCAGAGTGGGAATTTGAGTTTTGATGACATCCCAAATAATGTCGTTATCCAACCCAAAATATTCATGTGCAATAACATTACGCAAGCTGGCAATTTCACGCCAGGGAATTTCAGGATGATCCGACTTGAAGCTGCGCGGTATTATGTCGCACCGCTTCACCAATCACTTCCAAACTGCGGACAACTGCCAGAAACGTACGACGATCTTTCCCAAGTTCTGCCGCATTCCGCATCTCACCTGTGAAATCGAGAATATCCTTACAGGCTTGCAAAATGTCATCCACGTATAACTTTGGGCTACGAGATGACGTAGAGCAAATCTTTCTCCACTGATGGACGCACAGCAGGTTTCAGACCTTTGGGGGTGACCAAATCCACTTCCCGACCGAGCAAATCCTCCAGATAGAATTTCAAGCCAATATAGTTTGCCCATGTTGGTTGATTGAATTGCACGAGAATATCCACATCACTGCGCTTACGGAGACGGTTTCTTGCCGCTGCTCCAAACAAAGCCAAAGATTTAACTCCATACTTCTTGTACACAGTCCGCTTTGATTTCAAAATTTTGACGACAGCGTCCCGATTTTCTGTGACCATGATTAAATTATACACTCATCGGTGCATGTTAGAATAATGGAAAGTATGAGGTGAACCCATGTCCAAAAAACACACCTTCACAGCCGCCATCCAAAACGCGGGTGGAGGCGGTGCGTTCGTGGAAGTCCCCTTCGATGTGGAAAAAGCATTCGGCTCGAAGCGTCCCAAAATCAAAGCCATCATTGACGGAATCCCTTATCGCGGCACGCTGGCCGTCTCGCCCCGACAGGCCGGGTCTCGCGGCCCGAACGGGGTGCGGATGGGCAGCGAGCGCCATATGCTCTTGATCCTCAAATCCATCCGCGAACAGACCGGCAAAACATTTGGAGATGAAGTACACTTAATAGTTAAGGCAGACACCGCGCCGCGCGTCGTTGGAATCCCTGATGAACTGAAGCGGGCGTTTAAAACCGAGAAAAAAGCAAAAGCCTTTTTCGAGAAGCTGTCGTATACACATCAAAAAGAAGATGTGACATGGATCAATGACGCGAGGAAGCAAGAAACACGACAGGCACGCGTCATCAAAACGGTTGAGCTGTTAAAAAAGGGTTAAAAGGAATATTGAGTTTCCATTACCCATTCGCTTGTTCAAACTCGACTCCGAAACCGCTCAAGACCTTACGCTGGCGGCCTCACTGCCGAGAATAAACTCTTGAGAGGTAAACATGAAAAAGTCAGAATTCGAACGTCTTGTGGACAAGGCCTTCTGGGAGCTCGAAACCAGGCATGGATTAAAAAGGACCGAAACCAAATTTCACAAACACGGATGCAATGTCCGCTTCCAGAATGCGACGACCCTGGTCATCCTAAATTACGATATCACCAGCCTGCCCTGGCTGGAGATTGCGGACATCCAACAACCTGACCAAAACAAGTCAACCCTGGAGTGGTTGTTGGTGGAAATGGGGGTTGAGGACTCACCCACACCGGAGCAGGCTTTCCATCCCACCAAAATGCATGAGAGCGAACTGGAAGCGGTGCTGCAAACCAAGTGCCAGCAGTTATTGCAGTACGGCACCAGTCTGCTGAATGGCGATTTTTCGATACTGCCCAAACTGCAGGAGCGCGCCAAGAAGTACGCGTTGGCTTGCGAGCGCTACGCCAAAATCCATAAAACTAAAAAATAAGATGTACCGGTTTCTCCGCCCGGCGCTCTTCAAGCTCGATCCTGAATCCGCGCACCAACTCACTCTGCAGCTGATGCGGCTGGTGGAATATCAGCCGTTCTACACCATCCTTCGTGCCATGTATGCCGCGCCAGACAAACCGGTGGAGGCCTTCGGGCTCATGTTCAAGAATCCCGTCGGGCTGGCAGCCGGTTACGACAAGGACGGGATCGCCATCCGGGGTCTGGCGGCGCTCGGGTTTGGGCATCTCGAAATCGGGACCGTGACTCCTCGCCCGCAGCCGGGGAACCCAAAGCCGAGAGTTTTTCGGCTGGTTCAAGATGAGGCGGTGATAAACCGGATGGGGTTTCCGGGGAAAGGCGCTGATTTCGTTGTCCGCCAATTAAACGGCAAACGACCGAAGGGGTTGATCGTGGGTGTCAACCTGGGCAAGAACAAGGATACCCCTCTGGATGAAGCGGGGGATGATTATGTCTCTTTGCTCACGACATTTTCCCCGCTTGCAGACTACCTCGCGATCAACATCAGTTCCCCAAACACCGTCGGCTTGCGGCGACTACAGGGCAGGGAAATGCTGGAAAAACTGCTCGGGCAGATTTCCGGCCAGAGGAAAAAACTCTCCTACTACAAACCCATCCTGGTCAAGATTGCCCCCGATCTTACGGAAGAGGAGCTCGACGACGCCATCGGCGTGACCCTGGACGCCCCCATGGACGGCATTATCGCGACGAATACAACTCTCGCACGCGAGGGGGTAAGGTCTTCCCTCAAATCAGAATCCGGAGGATTAAGCGGCAGACCGCTGACGGGTCTGTCCGATTCGGTGTTGAAAAAGGTCGTGGCACGGGTGGGCGGCCGGGTGCCGGTCATTGCCGTGGGCGGGATCATGAATCCCGATGATGCCGCCAGGAAGTTGGATCTGGGCGCAGCGCTGGTCCAGGTCTATACCGGACTGGTCTATGCTGGCCCTGAGCTGGTTCGAGCTACAATAAAAAACCTGCGAAGGTCTTGAACCTTCGCAGGTTTTGATTTAAGGTTTTGCTGGACGGAGAGCCGGCCAGGGCTTCTCGCGCAGGTTGGTGAAAAAACCTGGAGGGAGATCGCCCCCAATCGGTTTGAGATTGCCGCCCGTCGTCAAGGAAGCATAGGGGATATAAAAGAGTTCTATCGGGCTGTTGGTACCCAATCCCATATCCTGAAAAGCGAATACCACATAAGAGCCATCCGGACCCCAGGCGGCGTCCCGGTAACAGCATCCGGTCAGCGGGGTGAGATTCTCGTATTTATGTGTCTCCATGTTATAGCCGATCAGGTTTCCAAAACCGCCATTGCGGATATTGGAATTCAGGAAGAAGAGTTTGTCGCCATCCCAGTCGAAATTTGTAATTTCATTGGGAAAATCGAAACGCGCCCCCGGGAAATCATCCAGCCGGTCGGGAGCCGAACTGCTGCACCTGGAAATATCCAGCACACGGATGGTATCCTTACGCACACCGCCAGCATTCCCGATAAATACAAAGGCGATTTTCTGCCCGTCATCTGACCAGCGCACATCTTTGACGGAAAAATCGGTATACGCCAGACATCCCTTTTCCTTAACCAGATTCAGGAGATCGCTCTTTTTGGTAACGACTCCAAGCCTCTCTGGATCAAACGGTACAACGTAAAGTTCACGGTTGACACTGATCGCCACCATTTTGCCATCCCGTGAGACCTGGAAAGCGTCCAAAAATTCAGCATTGTTGAAGCTGGTAATGATATTCTCAGTCGTGGTCTTGGCATTCACCGTCTTGATGGCCTTGCCCATGATATACAGGATGGTTTCACCGTCCGGCAGCCATTGGAGATCACTTTTTACAGAGGCATCCGTTGTGAGCTGTGATAAGTCCGTCCCATCGATGTTCATCACCCAGATATCGTTATTGCGCAGGAAGGCAATTTTATCCGCCCCCCCGCTGGTGAGGACCGCAGGGAGGGTAGGCACGGGGGTTGGACTGGGCGCAAGCGTGGCTTCAGGGGTAGGCGTCAGGTCTGAACCCTGAGTGGTCGGGCTGGGTTGCTTTATGAGGGGTAAAGTTGGTGAAGGAACTGACGACCGTTCGGTATTGGTTGGCTCGAGAGAGGCAAGGGGCTCGAACGGATTGCCGCGGGTCAAGTAAATACCGCCTGCTATACCGCCGCTCACGATCATGCACAGGGCAACCACACCGACGATGATCCAGGTAAACCCACTCCTCTTGCCCTTTTCTTCGGTTCTTACGGCAGGGGCACCCGGCTTTGCACCAATCTGTGTTTTAGCCGGTTTGATGCGGGTCGCACCGGCGGCGGCAATTATCGTCTTTCCCAATTCGAGGGTCTCACCCTTTACAACCGCATTGAGCGCATTAGACATTTCGCGAGTGGTGGAGAAACGCTCATTGCGGTTCTTTGCCATTGCCTTCTCGATGACCTCCTCAAGCCCCGGGGGAAGATTCGGGTTGACATCCAGGATATGCGGTATTGGATCGGTGATTTGCTTGACCACCACGCCCATCGGAGTATCGGCTTCGTAGGGCTGCTTGCCGCTGAGCATCTCGAACAGGATCACACCAACGGCATAGATGTCGCTCCGCCCGTCAATATTTCCATCTCCCTGAGCCTGTTCCGGGCTGAGGTAAGCGGGCGTGCCTATGATCGCGCTGCCGGTCACATTGGTCTGAGACTGGGTGAATTTGGCAATCCCAAAATCGGAGATATACGGCTCACCCGCGCGGTCAAACAGGATATTCCCCGGCTTTAGGTCGCGGTGAATGAACCCTTTGGCATGGGCTTCATCGAGAGCGGAGGCAATACGGTCGATGATATGCGCGGCATCCTGAAGCGAGAGCGGCCCCATGGCCAGGCGGTCAGAGAGCGTCCCGCCTGTCATATGGCGCATCACAAAATAGGGTTGCCCGTCTTCCTCGCCAACATCGTACACCGGTACAATCGCAGAGTGTTCGAGCTTGGCAATGGTCTTGGCTTCGCGTTCAAAACGGATGCGGAACTGCGGATCGTGCAGCATTTCGCGCGGCAGCACCTTGAGCGCCACTTCGCGTTCGAAGCGCGGATCGTAGGCAAGATAAACCGTCGCCATACCGCCGCGGCCCAGTTCTGCTTTGATTTCATATATTCCGATTTTTTCTGGCATCATATGTTCAAGTATAACCACCATAAAAACATTACGCAAGCACTTGGCGTAATATTAATTATTCTGTATAATCCTCAACGCGCCCCGGTAGCTCAATTGGATAGAGCAGAGCACTCCTAAGGCTAAGGTTGTGGGTTCAATTCCCGCCCGGGGCATTCTCGTTCCCATATCCCCGATAATAACGAAACTATAATGAATTTTTAATGAATCTTTTATTTTTTCCTCTTGTAATCTTGGCATGGTTATAGTAATATTTAAGCTGACAAGCGTCTGGGTGCCCCCCTCACTCAGGCGTTTGTCACTTTAATTGAAAAAACAGGGACACAAAACTGTCCCTGTTTTTTCATAACGGGGGTTTTGATATTACACGGCGGCAATTTTTCTGAGAGCATCGCCCAACCGCGCCACTTCGTCCAGAGTGTTATAGTGTGCTGCGCCTACCCGCACCATGCCGCCTGAAGCCTCGATACCCAGCCGGTCGGTCACAGCCAGCGCATAATAATTTCCATCCCAGACATAAATACCTTCCTTGTCCAGGGCTTCAGCAATTGCTCGGGGATGTTTCCCTTCCAACCTGAAGGAGACGGTCGGCACACGTTGATCCAGCCGCTTCAGATCGGTGATGCCGTAGATGCGCGTCCCCGGCACGGACTCGATGGCCTCGATCAGCGCCCGGCTGAGTTCAAACTCATAAGAACGGATTGCCGCAAGACCTTTATGAACGGCTAATTTCTGTCCGGCAAACCCTGCTTCGCGCCAGGCTTCCCCCTCACCCCCGAAGGTATCACCCACCCAGGCAAGGTATTCCGTCGCGCCCAGCACCCCGGCTATGCCTTCATGATTCTGCGTGCCAGTCTCAAACTTGCCAGGTGGTCTGGCTGGCGCCGGACGGACTTTATAGGCTGTCAACCCATCCAGCAAGTCGTAACGCCCATACAGCACACCCACATGCGGGCCGAAGAATTTGTACGCCGAACAGACCAGAAAATCACAGCCAATATCCTGCACATCGATCGGGCCATGCGGCGCATACTGGACAGCGTCCACGTAGACCAGAGCCCCTGCGTCCTGTGCCATGCGGGTGAAACGATGGACAGGGTTGATCGTACCGACCGCATTGGAGGCATACCCGAAGGCGACCAGTTTCGGTTTGCGCTCCAGCGCACGGGTGAAATCATCGGGTTGCAGCGTGCAATCTTCAACATCAAAGTCGACCCAGGTGATCTTGCAGCCGCGGTCTTCAGCCACCAGCAGCCAGGGGGATATGTTGGCATCGTGGTCAAGACGGGTGACAACAATCTCATCCCCAGGATTAAAGGTTCGGGCCAGGGCGCGGGACAGGTTCAGGGTGAGCGTGGTCATATTGGCCCCAAAGACGATTTCATCCTTACTGGCAGCGTTGAGCATATCCGCCATCGCCTGATGCGCTTGATCCAGCATGGCATCCGAATCCCGGCTGGTCTTAAATGCCCCGTCGTGGTTGGCGTTGCATTCCATCAGGTACCTTTGAATGCGCTCGGCAGATTGGAGGGCGATCTGCGTTCCACCGGGGTTGTCAAAAAAGATGGCAGGCCGGTCAAGCGATGGGAATTGCGCGCGGATGCGGGTGGGGGCGAGGGTCATGAAAATCTCCTTGACAAAAATCGGGCTGTTTTATGTATACTAGGATTGTACTCAATATCCGATTTCGCGGGCGCGCTGTTCGGCCTGCGAAAGTTCTTCAGGCGTGTTCACGTTCCAGAACGCCAGCCCAAGCGGGTCGATGCGTGTTACCTCTGCTGGTGCGAGTTTTCTCACCTTGACCTGCTGGAACCAGGAGATCAATTTCCACTGATCGGAGGCAATGGCTTGCGAGACGGCGGGCAGACAGGTTTCGCGGCGATAGACAGCATGGAACGGCTCATACGCCCCGTCGCCTGACTCAGGGATCACAACATCCTCTTCCCCGTTGAGCAGGAGGTCGCGGGCATGGGTCAGCAGCGCAGCACTGGCGAAGGGCATATCGCAGGCGACCACCGCAACCAGCGGATGGCTGGCAGAGGCCAGCGCAGTGTAGAGTCCACCGAGGGCACCGCGCCCGGGCTTCAGGTCCGGATGGAGCGGAACGCCTAGGAAAAGGTATGCCTGCGGGCGATTTGTGATGACGATGATCTCGTCGGCAATCGAAGCGAGGCGTCCCATCACCTGCGCGATGAGCGGTTTGCCAAGAAAATCAAGCAGGCCTTTGTCCTGCCCCATGCGGGACGATTGCCCGCCAGACTGGATGGCGAGAGTGAGCATGGGAGAATTATAGACGATAGACCAGTGATTGACAGCGGAGGTTGGTATGGTATCGGTATCAAGTTTTTTAGATCAATTGACCGTCAATGGAGAGCTTTACGAAAAACTGGAGGGCGGGGATGTGCGCTGTCTCGCCTGCGCGCATCGCTGCCTGATCAGAGATGGGAAACGCGGCATCTGCCAAGTGCGCTTCAACGCCCGGGGTGAACTGCGCGTGCCCTGGGGGTATGTGGCGGCATTACAAAGCGACCCGATCGAGAAGAAGCCGTTTTTCCACGTACTGCCGGGTGCCAATGCGCTGACATTTGGGATGCTCGGCTGCGATTTCCACTGCGATTACTGCCAGAACTGGTTGACCTCGCAGGCCCTGCGTAACCCCGCCTCGGATGTTGCGCTGAACCTGGTGCGCCAGATTCAACCGGACCAGGTCGCGGGAATCGCTCAACGGAATCACGCAGAGGTCATCGTGTCTTCGTACAATGAGCCTCTGATCACGTCTGAATGGGCGGTCGGGATTTTCAAGGAAGCACAGAAAGCCGGTTTGAAGTGTGCTTACGTTTCAAATGGTAACGCCACCCCCGAAGTGCTGGACTACTTGCGCCCGTACCTGAGCGCCTACAAAATAGACTTGAAATCCATGCAGGATAAAAATTACCGTCAGCTGGGCGGTGTGTTGAAGAATGTGCTGGATACCATCCAAAAGGCGCACGACATCGGGCTGTGGGTGGAAATCGTGACGTTGGTCGTTCCCGGCTTCAATGACTCCAACGAGGAATTATGGGATACGGCCCGCTTTCTGGCAGGTATTTCAGCGGACATTCCCTGGCACGTGACCGCTTTCCACAAAGACTATAAAATGAATGAACCTGACAATACCCCCGCGCGGACATTGCTGCGCGCCGCTGAGATCGGGCGCGAGGCGGGCTTGAATTTCGTCTACGCAGGCAATATCCCGGGGCGGGTGGACGAATACGAAGCTACCAGTTGCCCCAAATGCAACCGGGTGCTGATCCGGCGTACGGGATATGTGATCCACGAGTATCACATCACTGCGCAGGGCACCTGCTCCCATTGCGGTGCAACCATCCCCGGGCTGTGGCACAGCGATCCCAAAAAGGTCCGCCTTAATGGATTGGGAATGCCCATGTCGGTGTATTAAGTTCATGTATTAAATCCCACTTGATTTGCTGTATAATCAACAATGCATCGGGTTGCCAACCCATGCGGGAGGATGTGAGCGGTAGCAGACCGATCTGTCTACCTAGTCACACCACCCCAAAAATCCACATCTCTATAGGAGGAGAAACGTGAAACGTACCGTATTTGTTCTATTGACCATGCTGGCATT
>JBGPQJ010000065.1:0-15609 GCA_041488995.1 Anaerolineae bacterium | reverse complement strand
GGCCAATCGGAGTATTTCACCATTCAATTGGGCAAGGGAGCTGTAAAACCTGCAGCCAGGAAACGGGGCAGACCAGCGAAGGCTGTTACGGCCAAAATCAGCAGCGTGACTGTCTCAAAAGCAACAAATGCGGTCAAGAAGGCAAGCACGCTGCGAAAAAAGAAGAAATGACGTAATCTCACGGTGAGTCTTATGACTCGCCGTGAGTTATTAGGGGGATTGCAAGAAAGAAAGTGCCATCCTTCACATGCAACCGTAAAAATTTGGGACTATAATACGATGTAACCGGTTACATATTTCGCAGGGAGGTTGCAATAACCCTCATGGTGATCAACATGATATTGGAGGCGAAACAGATTCCGCTCACGGTGGATGGACTCTCCTCGCCTGCCTCCGCAAGCATCTGGTTATTCAATCCCGAGCACAAGGCTGAACAGATGCCCGACCAACCCTTCAGTAATGGCGACATGCTCACGCTGCCGCCCCAGTCCATATCGCTCTTCATCATAAAGTAGTGAGGTATTTCATGCTCAAGAAATCAACGCTCACCCTTTTGGTGCTTATCTGGCTTGGCTGGTGGATCGCCCTTTATGGGTTTCAATGGCTGGTCACCTCACGTTTGGATATTGGACGCCCGGATTATGCAGTGCCCTGGACATCATCTGAGACAAAGAAGTTCAGCAACAAGGGGAAGATTTACCTGTTGGAACCTTTCATGAATCAGCAGGTTGCATGGGATTCGGAATACTACCTGGGGATCGCAGTGGGCGGCTACGACGACCCTGCCGCGGGAAAGGCCCAGACGGCGGATGGTGAATACCATATCAAGAATTATGCGTTCTTCCCCTTCTACTCGTATGTGATGCGCGCCTTCATGCTCCCCCTGGGCTTGCTCGGCATGAATGCAATCGCAACAGCCACCCTGGCTGGGTCTATAGTATCGCTGCTGGGGACGCTGGCTGGCATGCTCGCTTTATATGACCTGACTCGTGATTTCTTCGACGATGACGGGGTAATCCGGACAGTGTTCTACATGTTGATTTTCCCAACCGGTTTTTTCCTGGCACAGATTTATACGGAGGGATTGTTCATCGGGCTGGCGTTCTGGGCGTTGGCGTTGATGAAACGTAAGGAACTGGTCTGGGCGGGTATTCTATCAGTACTCGCTTCGTGGACACGAGCGCACGGGGCGGCACTGGCGCTGCCAATGCTGATCGCCTGGTTGACCATGATCGACTGGAAGAAACCCTTCCGTGAACAATTTTCCTGGAAATGGGCAGCACTGGGGCTGACTGTACTTATGCCTTTGGGAGCATATCTTGTCTGGCGCAACTCGCCTCTGGGCGAGGGCTGGGCAGCCATCCAGCCCGGTTACTTCGGACGAGGGTTTTTACAGATCCTGGAATCAATCGGGTCCTGGATATATTCGCTGGAATACGCCGCTGGTGTAAAGCAATCCGGGATATATTACAGCCTCGAATTTTGCGCCATCCTGCTGGCTTTCGTCTCGGGGCTAGTGCTGTTGCGGAAATTTCCCGAAGTGGCGGCTTTCAGCCTGGCGGTGGTGGTCCTGTCGGTGTTCAGTGGTGCCGGCGCGGCGCAGAGTCAGGCGCGCTACATGATCATCGTCCCGGCGATGTATATCGTGCTCGCGATGCTGGGGCGAAACAAGGTCTTTGATCGCGTGTGGACGCTTACCAGCATACTATTAATGGGCATGTCCGTCATGTTGTATAGTTTTGATATGTGGGCTGGCTAATATCGCTGTATTCTGATGATTAGGTTTCCTCGGAGATTGTCACCTGTCTGTCAGTGAATTTTTCTTACGCATAATCGCTGCGCGCCTTTTCCAGCCGGGCGACACTATCTCTCATGCCTCCAGGGCGGTTACGCTCCAACCAGATGCTCTTATATTCATCAATGATAGCTTTCATGTCCACATACAACGCAGCAGGCTTGATATCTTCCCTGCCGGACGCAAATCTGGCGCGCATTACAGCATGCCGCAGCATGCGCTCAGCCAGGCGGAACTCCTGATGGATCAGGTCTGAATCTGCACGAGCCGAACGGGCTTTTTCGAGCGGGGCAACGGCATCATCGATTGCTTTCCAAATTTTATCAAGCATGTCAACATTCAACCCGTTCATGACCATCCGCACCTCGTCCAACGGCCACTGAAGAATCCAGAACAACCAGGAGGAGTTGGGCGGTATGATCCCAGGAGTGAGGTAAATGTTGCCCATCTCATAGGCGACGCGTCCCAGGCTGCCAGTCGGGTCTTCGAAGGCATGCAGGCTCACCGCATGAGCGACGTCCAGTTTGCTGTTTGCTTTCAAAGCCCATGAATAAGCGGCACCCATCGCGAATCCAAGATAGCTCACCGGCAGGGTTTGCCAGTGTCCATTATCACCCCAGTCCGTGTTCAGGTAACCAGCCGCGCCATGTTTCAATCCGTTTTCCGCAGCGTTGAGCAGGTTTGCCAGTGCGTTATCCGTGCGCCCGGCAATCGAGTTCCACGAGGAAGTTCCCGGGCAGACGTAGAATTTAATTCCTGCCTTTTCAAACTGCGCTCCGTGTTCGTCAAACGAGTGCGAGGCTTCGTACCCCCACTCGAGCGCGATGACGTCGTCCGGAAGTTCAAGGATCAGTTCGGGGTGTTCAATGATGATATCGCCCCAGAACTGCATCTTCTTTCCTCGGGCTGTGACATCCTGATAAATTTTCCTAACGAAATCCAGGTAAACACGTCCACGCCCGACCCTTTTGACCAGTTCCTTGTTTTTACCCTGGCCGACGTCCAAAGTCTCGTCGCACCCGACGTTGACCTGACTGCTGCTGAAATACGGTAGGTATTCGTCCAGGAGGCTCTTGACTAACTCGAAGCTGGCCGGGTCGGTGGGATTCAGACTGAAGGGTGTGTCGAAATGGGTGCCCCAGGCGTCCCAGCCATGGTCAGTCTCTGCCAGCGACGCGTAGCGTTTTATCTCCAGCCAGTGATCCATGTGTCCGAAAGTGTTCTGGTTGGGCACCAGCTCAATGAAACGCTCTCGGCAAAAAGCATCCAGTTCCATCATCTCTTGGCCAGTGAATGGTGAGGCTTTCGCCCACACTTCAGGATGCTGGTGATAGGCAAAGGTATGCTCAATATAAAGCTGGAACTGGTTGATCTTCCAGCCTGCCAGCCGATCAACCAGATCGAGCACCGTCTCCAGTGTGGGAACTTTATCACGGGAAACATCCAGCATCACGCCGCGTACGGCAAAATCCGGGCGGTCGACAACTGTCAGGCAGGTGAGCGAGCTGGTTTCCGCAGAGTACTGGTTAATGATCTGGATAAGTGTGGCCGCACCGTAAAAGATTCCGGAATCCGTTCTGGCGGTCAGGGTGATTTTGTCAGGAGCGATATCCAGGTTGTATCCCTGCTCGTGGGTTATGGAGGTATCCCCCGGGCAGATGGTTAGCCCGATCATTTCCTGTGGGATGGCACGGCTGGCGACGATCTCCCAAAAGACACCCAGGTTTTTCCGGAGCGCTGACTGGACGCGTTTTGCAGTGAACAACAGTGCATGCGGATCGGGTCCATCGAGAAGAATTAAACGCCCATCGGTGATCGGGAATTTACCCGGGCGGGTTTTCAATTGACGGGGGGTGGGCAGGAGCAGAAGTTTTTTAGGCATGAATTCCTCCAATCCGAATTATAGAACAAATCAACAAAGCGTGTATAGGCTGATAGAGTATCAACATCGTAATGCACATGGGCTGGCTGGGATACGGCTATAATAAATCTATGCGCTCGCTCTCCCCAAAAAAGCTTCAGTCTTATCGCGCCCGTACGTTTCACCTGCCGCCTGAACCCAGAGTAACCTCTCCGGAGCAGGCACTGGAGTTCGTCAATGAACGCGGTTTTATCTACTTCTGGCCAATCAAAGGTGTGGATTTACCCAGCCTGTGGGTGACTGTGGCGGGTGACCGCCCGGTTCCTGATGAGCACGACGACCCTGCTCACATCACCTGGAGCTGGAAAGACCAGGCACTTGGTAAGAAAATCTGGTATTACGCCAAAGTGTTGCGCCGCAAGGCGACGATCATCTCACTCGCGGTCGCGCCTTATTTTTATGCGTTGTCCGAAAATTTTGGCTCACCTGAGGAAGATTACCTTGTCGCTTACCATGAGGGACGGCTGACACTTGCGGCGAAACTGGTCTTTGAAGCTCTTCTCAAAGAAGGCGCATTAAATACGATTGACCTGCGCCGCGCCGCCCGTCTGACCAGCAAATCGAGTGATGCTGAATTCAACCGCGCGCTCGAAGTTCTGCAGGCTGATTTCAAGATCATGCCTATCGGTGTGGCTGAGGCGGGGGCTTGGCGATATGCCTTTATTTATGACCTCGTCGCCCATCATATGCCGGATCTGGTAAAACGCGCCCGTTCCATCGGCGAAGCCGAAGCGCGTAAGAAACTGGCTATTCTTTACATTTGTTCGGTAGGGGCGGCGCAATCACGCGATCTCAGCCGCTTGTTCGGCTGGTCGCCTGACTTAACCTTGCGGACAATCCACTCGCTGGAGGAGAGCCGGTTGGTCGTTCGTGCAAGTCACCCTTCAAAAGCGGAGGATTGGCTGGCATTACCAAAGTTGGTAGGAAAGGAGTAATCATGGATATCGCGATCATGGTTGAAGGTCAGAATGGGCTCACCTGGCCTCGCTGGCAAACCATTGCGCATGCTGTGGAGGAGCTCGGTTTTTCCGGTCTGTTTCGATCCGACCATTTCACCAATGCCAGACCACCGGATAGAGACTCGCTCGAATTGTGGGTTTCGCTGACTTGGCTGGCCAGCCATACCCAACGCATCGAGTTTGGTCCGCTCGTTTCTCCTGTTTCCTTCCGGCACCCGGCATTTACCGCGCGTATGGCCTCTGCGGTGGACGATCTATCCGGAGGACGGCTGGTCCTTGGGTTGGGCGCAGGCTGGCAGGAACGCGAACATGAGCTGTTCGGTTTTGACCTGCTAGACCCCAAAGCGCGTTTTGACCGCTTCGAGGAAGGGTTGCAAGTCATCACCCGCCTGTTCAACAGCGAGGAATCAGTGACTTTCGAAGGACGTTATTTCCAATTGCGGGGTGCTACCCTGCTGCCGCACCCAGCGCGTCCGGGCGGGCCGCGAATTGCCATAGGCGGCAATGGTCAGAAGCGGACGCTGCCTTATGTCGCCCGTTACGCCGGGGAATGGAATGCTGTTTATATCCCCGCGGAGCGGATTAAATCGCTGAATGAAAGACTGGACAGGTTATTGGAAGAAGCCGGGCGTTCGCGCGAATCGGTGCGCCGTTCGGCAATGCTGGGCTGTGTCTACGGGCAGACTTCTGCGCAGGTGCAGGAAAAACTATCCGCCAGAAATCAGACTTTCGAATCATTACGCCAGCATGGGGCTGCGGTGGGTACGGGGGAACAAATCCGGGAGCAGTTGGTCGAAGTTGAGTCTGCCGGGATCCAGCGAGTCATGCTGCAATGGCTCGATGTTGAGGATCTGGAAGGGTTATCTGCCCTTGCAAAAGAGATTCTATAAATGGAGAAAAACCTGTAACAACTTTAATACAATTTTAACGTATGATGTTATAGTAACTTAATTAAAAGGAGATTGGTATGCAACGAAGCAACCGTACATTTCTGGTGTTTGGTGTTTTGCTGATCCTGGCAGGCATATGGCTGTTCCTCGCACGCAATAATCCTGACTTGCAAACCTGGGCTAATGAAGTAATGGCGTGGCCTTTGAATATCGTCGCGCTTGGAGGTCTACTTTTCTTACTGGGTTTGATTCTGGGCGCGCCGGGCATGTCCATCCCGGCTGCCATCGTCGCAGGCATCGGTGGCATCCTCTATTACCAGAATCAAACCGGCGATTGGAAATCTTGGGCTTATATGTGGGCGTTGATTCCCGGATTTGTCGGTGTGGGGATTATCCTTACTGCACTCTTGGAAGTCAGGCTGGGTCCCGTTTGGTCCGGGCTGGATTTGATTTTGATCAGTGGTGTGCTTTACCTGATCTTTGCCTCATTCTTTGACGGTATCACCCTTCTGGGATCCTATGGACCGGCGATTTTGATGATTACTTTGGGCATTTATGTGCTCATACGCGGAACCCTGGTTGCGCGTAAAAAACAAGTATAGGAATAGCGGAGGATATATGTCAAGAACAGCGTTATTCTGGGGAATCGTGCTCATTCTGCTAGGGGGCATGCTGGGGCTTCAAGCTGCTGGCGTTATCTCGGGGTCGGTCTGGGGATATTTCTGGGCGGTCTTTCTGATCTTCCTGGGCATCTGGGTGATCTCAAGCATCTATTACCGACCTAAATTCAAAGAGGGGCAGCAATTAACAGTTGCCCGCAAGGACGCGCAAAAGGCTGAGATTTCATTTGCATTTGGCGCCGCGTCCTTGATCGTAAATGGCGGTGCGTCGCCGGACATGGTCCTGGAAGGAACATCCGGCACGACACTCGATTTAACTTCCCAATATTTCAATGACAAAGTCGCAGTAAAGATAAACGCGGGACCTTCTTTCATACCATTCCTGGGACCTGATGGCGGGTCATGGCGATTCCGGTTGAATAACGAATTACCGACGACTGTCACCATGGAATCGGGAGCCAGTTCCGTCGAATTGGATTTGTCGGATTTGAAAGTCAGTTATCTGAGAGTGGAAACAGGTGCCAGTTCTTATAAAGTAGTGTTGCCTGCGCATGCTGGTACCACGATCATGGAAGTCGAGGGCGGGGCTGCTTCCTTCGACATTCGCGTGCCTGAGGGTGTTGCTGCACGCATTCGAATTATGCAGGGGGCTTCTTCACTTCGAGTGGATGAGAAGCGCTTCCCGGTCACCTCTGCCGGCTATTACCAGTCGGCTGACTATGACACTGCGGAGAACCACGCCGAGATCACGCTCAGTGCCGGAGCTGGATCTTTCAATATCCATTAAACACTCATACCACAAGGAGATTTATTATGAAACGCCTCGACTTTCGACTTGCAATCGGCGGAATGCTGATATTGATGGGTGCGTTGATGCTGCTCCAGCAGTTTGGCATCATCAGCGGTGCGCTGAGTATTTTTTGGGCTGTTCTTCTAATCGCGACCGGGGTGGTCTTTCTGAGCGTTTTTGCTTTTAACCGTCAGCATTGGTGGGCACTGATCCCGGGTTTGACGCTGGTTGGTATAGGTGTCATACCATTGCTTCCGGGAGAGTACACGTATCTCGGTGGCTCGATCGTGCTTGGTGCAGTAGGCTTGAGCTTCTTTGGTATTTACCTGTCCAACCGTGAGCACTGGTGGGCGATCATCCCCGGGGGCGTGCTGGCGACGCTGGCATTTTGTGCATACCTGGCATTTCATGTCGGTGAAAAAATCTCCGGGGTCAAGATTGACGAAGTCGTGCTGGGCAGTGCGTTCTTCCTTGGGCTGGCACTCACTTTCTTCCTGGTGGCTGTCCTTCCAAATCCTCACGGAAGAATGAAATGGGCGTTCATCCCATCAGCGGCATTATTCCTGACTGCACTGACCGCTGCCAGTTTCCGCCTTCAGCAAGTCATGATCTATGTCTGGCCTTTTGTATTGGTCTTTGGGGGTATTTACCTGATCTATCTCTACTTCCGTAGTCGGAATTAGTATTCATAGAAAAACTCCGCAGGCGGGAAACCTCTTGCGGAGTTTTTTTGATTGTAAACGACATCCTCTTTGGCCGGGAAGATGATCTTTTCATCTTGTTAGGTAGGTTTCTCCAGATTATCTTATACCGCCTCAACTTGAGTGATCTCCGGGAAAAACTGCCGTACCGTTCCTGCCACCCAACCGTGCAAAGTCGCAGGGGATAGGGGACATCCGAGGCAGGCACCCCCCAGATGGACTTTGAGCGTATCTTTTTCCAGATCAACGTATTCAACTGAACCGCCATGGTAAGTCTCGATGTAAGCGCTTAATTGATCCAGAAGTGCTTTCAACTGTGCTTCCCGGGTCTTGTTATCAGAGAGTGTCGTGTCCATTTTATTGCCTCCATTAAATTGATTTGGCAATTCCATCCCTTTTCGCAGCATGGTACTGACTTGTTTTTGAGCATCCTTCCAGCGTGGTGAAACTGCGGTAGCGAGACGATCCATTACCATTTTACCAGTTTGTGGGTGATCAGCAACAAGTTGCCGCAGATCATCACCGCTTACCTTTAGCACAGAGACATCCGTTTTGCAGACCGCAGAAGAAGTGTAATTGCTGTTTCCCAGCACAGTTGACCAACCCAGTACATCACCATCTCGCAGCCGGGTCACCGTGATTTCAGAGCCATCATAAGGTTTATATTTTAACGTCAGCTCGCCTTTGATCACCAGATAAAGTGTATCAGCCGAATCGCCCTGAGAAAAAAGTTTTTCTCCTGTGGGAAACTCACCGGATGAAAAGAACGGCTCGATCAACTTTAGATCTGCCGGGCTCAGGTCACGAAATAGGCGAAACTCAGCAAGGTCATTGCACATTATAAGGATATTAATCAACTGGTTATGGGCTTTCCAGTGGCAAATATCATGATTGCATGGATATTTGTCCCATCATGGATATGACATTGTCTTGACACGTTACAACAGCATCTATGAAAGCAATTCCACCGGGAAAAATGGAACTCTCGGGTAGCGCATCTCAGGTATACTTTAATTGTAACTTTTTTGCTGAGGCTCCATCTAATGAGTGAACCTGACACGCGTGAAATATCCGTAGAAGCTCTTCGCGCTGGCGATCGAGACGAATTTGCCCGGTTTGTCGATATGTACTCCAGTCCAATCTATCGGTTGGGATTGCGGATGCTGGGTAGAGAACAGGACGCTGAAGATGTTCTTCAGAACACTTTCATAAAAGTGCTGCAATACATTAGTGGATTTGAAGAACGCTCCAGCCTCTCGACCTGGGTCTATCGCATTGCTGCCAATGAAGCGCTGATGATGCTCCGCCGCATGCGCCCAGAAGTCAACCTGGACGACCAGGGTAACCAGGATGACGATGACTTCGCCCCTGCTCAATTCGTGGATTGGGGTGCCCTGCCGGAGGATAAACTGCTGACCGGTGAAGCGAAGAAGGTTCTTGATCGCGCAATCCAGAAGTTACCGGCAACTCTGCGGGTTGTCTTTATTTTGCGCGATATCGAAGGTTTGTCCATCAAGGAAACTTCCGACGCGCTCAACTTGACAGAAACGAATGTCAAAACACGCCTGTTGCGCGCTCGCTTGAACCTGCGCGAAAAACTATCGGTATATTATGGTAAGCATTTCCCACGGGAGCTCGACAATGAGTAACCACAAGCATACCAATATGACCTGCGACCAGCTTTTAGGATTACTTTCAGATTACTTGGATGGGTATACACATGACGAAGTATGCCGTGAAATTGAGCACCATATGTCTGAATGCCAGAATTGCCGCGTAGTAGTCGATACGACCAGGAAAACGATTTCCCTCGTGCATGCATGCAATGATACACAGTTGAGCCTCCCTGAAGATGTGCGTGAGAGACTCTTCAAGCGTCTCAACCTCGACGATTACCTCAAACAACAAAACGCGCCTTGATTCTCAGCCGGTGGAATTCTTATTCCCCTGATTCTGTAACTTCTTGATAGCATTAGCATCACAAGAAACATGCGCTCCCCGACTGAATTTCCTTCATATAAGAAACAAGATACCGATCTGCAGCCGGTGGTGGAACATGTAACGGTCCTGCGTCGTTCGCTCTGTCCGCAATGTGGCGATGGGAAATTGGATTACAACGGATTGCTTGACCTTGAATGCGATCATTGTGGATATTCTCTTACCGAGGGCGCAGGTTGTAGCTGATAACCTGGAAGGCTTGCCCCGTGTGGGTAAAAGACAAGGGACCAATATATTGGAGAAACCATGCCAGAAAAACTGTTAAACGACCTGATCATTGGACAGATCCGTGAGGCCTTCACCAATTTGAAAGAACCGGTGGTCATCCTGTTCTTCGGCTCGCGCGAGAATTGCGATTACTGTGATGATACGCGCCAGCTTCTTGATGAAGTCGTAGCGATTGATGAGAAACTCACCCTTAATATGTATGATATCGACACTGATCATGAAGTAGCAAAACTCTATCACGTCGATAAAACGCCGGGAATTGTAATTGCAGCAAAAAACGGTGACCAAATCATCGACCTTGGCATCCAGTATTCAGGGATTCCATCTGGGCATGAGTTCAGCACATTAATTCAGGATATTCTCCTCGTCTCCGGTCGGGACTCAGGGTTGAATCCACAATCGCGTGAGTATTTGAAGAACCTCCAAAAGCTTTTGCACCTTCAGGTCTTTGTCACACCTACCTGACCCTATTGCCCGCGAGCCGTGTTGCTCGCCCATATGATGGCGATGGAGAATCCCACCATGATCCGAGCAGAGGGTGTGGAAGCAATGGAATTTCCCGAGCTGTCGGACAGATACGGTGTGAGCGGAGTCCCTCAAACGACTATTAATGACGGCACCGGGACTGTCGTGGGTGCTGTGCCCGAACAGAATTTACTGGCTGAAATCATGCGAGCAGTCGCAAAGTAATAATACCCCGGCCTATTAAAAAGACCGGGGTTTTCTTGTTGTGAAAAACATGACTGGAAAACCAAAACACCCGAGAATAGCGAAATCAATCGTGAGATGTTTTAGCAATACATTACGCCATTATTGAGTGAATAATCGGAATCATAATAAATCTGTCAGGAGAGTAACGATGGACGCTAAAGTAATCTGGTCAAACGATCTGACCTTTACCGGTACTGCCAATACCGGTTTTATTGTCCCACTTGGCGCGGACCCTTCCGTGGGAGGTGCAGATGACGGCTTCCGTCCGCTCGAGCTGATGGCTGTCAGCCTGGCAGGGTGCACGGGCATGGATGTGATTTCCATTTTGCGAAAGAAACAACAGCACGTCACTGCCTTCGAGGTTCTGGTCCATGCCGACCAGCGCAGTGATCACCCCCATGTCTTTACGCAGGCTGTGATCACCTACCGTGTCACCGGCCACAACGTGGAAGAGTCTTCGTTGACCAGGGCGATCGAGCTATCAGCGACCCGGTATTGCCCGGCGCAGGCGATGCTGGCTAAGGTTTTTCCGATTAAGATGGAATATGAGATTTTCGAAGATGAAGGTGATCTAAAGGAGTCGGTGAAAAAGGGGATTTGGACTCCAAAAGAGTAAGTCGGGTGATTTAAATTGAAAAGAATCTGCTAAAGTTAGACCTCGCAGGTCTTTATTTTCCAGCCGTCACCTGGCTGGCTTGATCTGCACAGGTGCAGGCGGTAACTGTCGCGGAATAGCGAGTGAGCGTTCCCTGATACTCTTGTGAACCGTTGTGCGCGATCCATCCTTCGAGGTCGAAAGCCAGCGGACCTTCGGCCAGGATCCATTCGCCGTTGAATTTTCTCGCCAGGTGGACATGCGTGCCGGTCGTCCGTCCACCCTCGCAGGAGGGGTGACCGATGGGGTCGCCAGCTTTGAGACGGGAGTAGAGCGGTGCCCGCCCGTCAGCGGCAACATGCAGATAGAAGATCACCCAGCCGGTGCGTTCGTCACCGTCTCCGTCGAGGTCAAGCACGGCGACCCCATCCCCGACTCGCGCAATGATACCGTCGGCTACTGCAGTTGTAAAATCACTGGTCAGAGTGCAGCCAGTAGTTTCTGCGCCGGGGGCAAAATCAATCGCTGCGAAAGGCTCGCCATCCCCCCAGCCCGTGTGCGGACCCCCGGTATAGGCCCAGGTGTGCCCCGCTGGAAACGGTAGGAGAAACTCTGGTTGTTTCAGGCTACCCGGGATGTGAGGTTGGAAATCCAGCCAGGGGTCGCCAAAAAGAGTCTGCCAGGTCTGTGCAAGCCCGGGTGCTTCGGTGGCGATCTGGTATACATCAGGTTGGAAGAGTTGAGAAAAATAATATCGCAAACCTACAGTGGCGGCATTTTGCCAGGGGTCAGGACGTTCCAGTCGTCCATCCAGCAGATCGAATTCCGCCAGTGATCCCTTACGCCAGCCATAGTAGCCGTTATTCAAGACATTTGCCGCATGAACAAGCTGAAGGTAGACGCCTTTGTGGGCATAATCCACATAGCCAAGAACATAATCCGTCTCTGGTTTTATGGGATTACTCAATGCTCCAGCCTGGTATTCGAGCAGGGCGAGCAGCAACCGCGGGCTGACGCTGAAGTTGGTGGCAACATAATCAACTATATCAGCCCCGGAACGATTCTCATCTGCGGCGTATTCCATATATTCATTTAACCAGCCAGGATATTTTGACACAAATTCAGCTGTGCTGAAATCGCGTGCGGCAGGCCCGTTGATGAACTGGCTATCCGGGATGATCTGGTAGGAGCTGCCCCAGAGCGGCTGATAGTAGATGGGGATTTTCATCGGGAAACCCGCGGGCATGGTTGTAGCATCTTCCGGAATGACGGAGTTGGCGGCGAGTATTTCTTTTACGGTGGTGTTAAAGTGTGAGGCAAGCGCCGGCAATGTATCGCCGGTCTGGGCGACATAGTCCACCAATTCGCCAGGTTGGTAAGCGGGTCGGGTGGGCAGAGGGGTAATTTGGATTTGCGTTGGTGTGGATCTGGCTGTCGGAGTGGAGATTGAAGCAACCGCCGGGAGGGGACTGCATGCCCCGAGGATAATTGAAAACACCATTAATACTGTTGTAATGTGACGGATTATAAGAACCGATTCAAATCGAGGACTTCGCGTAGGCATAGTAGGTTTCTTGGTACATAGCAAATAGCAGCCGAACAAGCCCCACCTTATCAAGGCTGCGGGTCGCGGATTATGTTCGTTTCATAGGAGCCGCATGGGCAGGCGGTAACCACATCGTCGCCTCGCGTGAGTGTGCCCTGGTAAGGCTTTGCGCCCGCATGGACAATCCAGCCATCCATGTCAAATGGAAGAGCTCCATCTGCCAGGACCCATTCGCCGTTGTAGCGGCGGGCGAAATGAACATGCGCCCCGGTGGCGACCCCACCTTCGCAGGAGGGGTGTCCGATGTAGCCACCCTGGTCTAGAAATCTACCTGCTTTCACACGGCCTGCGTCTGCGATATGCAGAAAGAGCAGCACCCAGCCAGTCTGTTCTTTGCCATCGCCATCGAGATCGAGCACGACGACACCGTTGCCGGCACGCGTTACCAGACCCGAGGCAGGCGCCACCACCCACTGGTCAGAGACATCACAACCGCCAATGGCGGAGGATGGCGCAAAGTCGATCGCTGCCAGGGCGCCTTCAAGTTCCCAGGCGGCGTGTGGTCCACCCGAGAAAGACCATATCACACCCGGGTTGAATGGAAGCGTGAGGGGAGGCTGCGCGATCCCCGGAGGAAACAGGGGAGCCACCTGGCTGTCACGCAGCCAGGGATCACCGAACATCTCTTTGTACAGGGCAGGGACACCGAAGGTGGGGTCAAGTGATTTTGCCCAATCATCATAGGTGTAGTGCCGTGAGAAATAATATTGAAGGGCGGCAGTGCCGGCATTCAGCTGGGGCGCCATGCGAATGGTCCGACCATCCTGGAAAGTCAACTCGGTCAGCTTGCCCGCGCGCCAGTCATAATATCCAACCGACAAGTCTTTAATCGCCCGCACCATCTGCGCAAACAACCCGCGGGATTGAAAATTAATATACCCAAATGGATAATCAACCTGTGCCAGGTTCTTTGGCTCGCCATATACCCAACCACTCTGGTATTCAAGGATGGCAAGCAAAAGTCGAGGGTTGATAGAATTTTCATCTGCAAGCCGCTGAACGACATGCGCCCCGGAAGTATTGCTTGTTGTCCTCAGGTATTCTGAATAACTGTTTAAATGCCCTCCCGCGTTTGCTGTAAACTGGTCAATGTCAAAATCCAAAGCGGACGCGGAGTAGACAAATTCACTGTCTGGCATGATCAATGTGGAGGGTGTTGTCACCTCCATCCGGTCGGGGATCAACATCAACGTACCGGGATTCAACAAACCGGTGGTGGGCAAGGGGTCGGTGGAGGTGATTTCCGAAGGGTCGACACCGAATCGTGTGGCAACCGCGGAAAGAGAATCACCGCTCTGAGCATAATAAATAACCGGGGGTTTCGGCACCCCTGATAAAGTAGGTAAGGGGGAGGGACTTGGTTCTAACGTTGGTGTTGGCGGATCCTGCGTCGGGGTAATTGTGGGAGGTTCCGGTGTGGGGATAAGCGTCGCTGTTTCGAAGGGTGTAGTCGTGAAAAACATGGATAAATCTGGTGTGGGTGTGACATATTCGCCCCATAAACCGCTGGAACAGCCGGTCGTAAGGAAGGCAACAATGCAAAAAAAGATGAATTTCCGAAAAGAAAGCATAAGAAAATCGATGGAATTATACCGTTAACGAGAGCATGGGGTGGCTCCATGCTCATCTTTTTCTTATTATCCGGAACCTCCTCATTATTAACGTGAGATCTGATTTACAGCGTTATAACCATCCCAGGCTTCGACCTGTTGAACCCCTCTGGTCAAAAAACCGTCAAATTCCACGCCTGTGCCGGAGGAAACGAACCCATCAAGGTTGAATGGAATCCGCCCGTCAGCAGCGATCCACATGCCGTTATACCGCCGCGCCAGGTGGATGTGGGTGGCGGTGGAGATTCCTCCTTCGCAGGAGGGATGACCAATCCGGTCGCCTTTCATTAAGAAAGCACCGGGAGCGACACGGTCACGGCTTTCGATGTGCATATAGAGCACGGTCCACCCGGTTTCCTCGTAACGATCGCCATCCAGATCCTGAACCACCGCGCCATTTTCTGCCCGGACGATGGGACCATCGGCGACAGCGGTCACCCAGTATTCGCTGGGGGCACACGGGGAGCCTTCGCCAGGTGGAGCAAAGTCAAGCGCTGCCCAGGCCGAGCCGGTATCCCAACCGCCGTGAGGACCTCCGGTGAAGTTCCATGTTTCTCCAGAACTGAAAGGCAGAGTCATCTTCGGTTGTGTAAGGTCGGTTGGGACGAGTGGTTCGATGGTGAGGTCAAAGGGGTAACCAAACAACAGGTAATACCTGGCGAAAAGTCCGTTTAAACTGACATCATTCTGCCAGGCATCGAACCCATCCACCTGTGCGAAGAAATGCTGGACGCCCGCTGTCCCGGCGTTGATAGTCGCGTCCGGTGTGATGACGGTGCCATCTGCCAGAGTCCACGAGGGAATCGCATTGACTTGCCATCCGTAGAATCCGTAATTGAGCATATTGGCGGCCCAGGCGAGCTGCCGGTACAATCCCTTGTGCCAGCCATCCACATAACCGAGCGGGTATTGGAATGTTGCCGGATCGGGGTTTAGATTGCTGACCCACCCTGCACGATGGTCCAGCACCGCTAGCAGTAGTTTGGGATTGATGGAATAATCCTTCGAAACACGCTCCACGATCTGCGCACCGGTTAAGGCTTGCCCATCTACTTCCTCCACATAATTTGCCAGATACCCCCCTTTGCTCTGGATGAACGCAGTGGGATCGAACACCATATTGAAAGGTCCATAGATGAGTTCGGAATCAGGGATGATCTTGAACGAGGGTCCAATGCTGCTGGC
>JBGPQJ010000064.1:0-15833 GCA_041488995.1 Anaerolineae bacterium | reverse complement strand
TCTCCTTGCGGTTCGAGCGGGTCAGCGAAGTGGGGCTGATGAAACCAGAGAGTTTAATCCCCTCTTCTTCAGATGACACCTCGAGCATTTGCCTGGCAACATCCACGCCATAGAGCGCCGCCAGGATGGCGCGACGGTCACCATCGCCGGCTGTCTGAAAAGCCGGCGCGCCCTTGTCCACGAGTTTGAACCGCACATTGGGGTAGGCCAGCGCGTAGCGCGTCAGCAAAGCATCGATCACCCGACGTTCGGTCGCATCCTGTTTCAGGAACTTCAAGCGCGCCGGGACGTTATAGAACAGGTCCTCCACCTGCACCACTGTCCCGACCGGCGCACCGACTTTTTCCAATTTTCCGATCATCCCACCTTCGACCCGGATTCGAGCGCCCGCAGTTGCCTGCGGGGTACGGGAGGTCAGCGTCAGCCGAGAAACGGAGCCGATCGAAGCCAGCGCCTCACCCCGAAAACCAAGCGTGGTGATGCGGAACAGATCCGCCGCGGAGACCAGCTTGGAGGTGGCGTGGCGCTCCACCGCGAGCGCCAGATCAGCTTCCGGGATGCCCGATCCGTCGTCCGCCACTTCGATAAGTCGACGACCAGCATCCATGACGGATACCGATACAACGTGCGCGCCAGCGTCCAGGGCGTTTTCCACCAATTCCTTGACCACCGAGGCGGGGCGCTCCACCACTTCTCCGGCGGCGATCTGGGAGGCAACATCAGGCGGCAGGATACGAATAGGCATGGAATCATTATAACCTTAGACACAAGGTATAATCACGCAGTGCCGATCACAACCGTGTTCTTCGACCTGGACGATACCGTTTACCCCGCCACCAGCGGACTGTGGAACGCCATCCGTGAACGTATCAGTCTGTACATGCACGAATGCCTCGGCATCCCGTGGGAGGATATTCCTGACCTGCGCCGGAAGTATTTTGAAGAGTACGGGACTGCGTTACGAGGGTTGGAAGCCAATTATCCCGTCCGACAAGAGGATTACCTGGCTTACGTGCATGATCTGCCTTTGCAGGATTACCTCCAACCGAACCCGAACCTGCGATTCGCGCTGGAAAGACTGCAAACCCGCAAGCTAATCTTCACGAACGCCGATTCCGCTCATGCCCGGCGTGTGCTGACCGTCCTCGAGGTGTTCCATTTATTTGATGGCATCGTGGATATCAACGACCTCGAACCATTCTGCAAGCCGATGCCCGAGTCTTTCCAACGCGCCATGTTCCGCGCTGATGAAAAGGAACCGGGTCGCTGCGCCCTGATCGACGATATGCTGCGCAACACCGCAGGCGCCCATGATTTTGGCATGCGCACGGTCTTGTTTGGGACTGACCAACCCCACCCCAGTGCAGACGCCACGCTGACGAACTGGCTGGATCTGCCGAAAGTTCTGGAAAAGCTGGAGACGAGTCAATAATCATGCAACACCCTGAACGCATCTATCTTGTCCTTTGCATCCTGGGAGCCATCCTGGTCGGCTCCAACGCGCTGATGTATGGTCTTGTCCGCAGCTCGCGCGGCATGCGCTTCGACTGGTTCAAGAATTTCGGCAGGAATGCCCGCCAGCCGTGGTCCAAGGAGGAGGATGGTCTGAAAGAATTAGCCCGGCATGCCGATAGGATCCGTGCAGACCAAGAAAAAGAAGACGGACCATAGGGGATTACATTTAGAGCGTTCTTATATATTTCTTACGCTGGGGGGCATTGATTTCATGTATTTTTAATCCCACTCTGTTATGCTTTTGTTGATTTAAAGCAATTTTGCAGGCTTGATTGGAGGCAAAGTGAAAAAGGGTTTACTTTATACAATAATTGCGATCATTGCGGTCGTCCTACTGGCGGGCGCATTTTCCGGCGGATTCCTGGTCGGGCATTATCTACCTTTAGGGAATCAGACGGTTTCCACCAATGGAAGCCCGGCTCTGATTGAAGGAAGCAACGCGACTCCCGCCCCTGTTACCGGCGACACCAATGCCGCCACTCCCGGGAACCTCGAGACTCTCTTCAAACCGTTCTGGGAGACGTGGGCTATTGTCCACGCCCAGTTCGTAGACCAACCGGTGGATGATGTTGCGATGATGCGTGGTGCGATCCGCGGCATGCTCCAATCGCTGGGCGATGCGCATACCAGCTACATGGACCCGCAAGAGTTCAAAGATGCCAATTCGTCCCTGGAAGGCTCCTATGAGGGCATAGGCGCTTATGTCGATACCGGCGGAGATTTCCTGACTGTCACCAGCCCAATCCCTGGCTCTCCCGCGGAGAAAGCCGGTCTGAAACCCGGGGATAAGATCATTGCCATCGATGGCGCAGACATGACCGGCGTGAACCCGGAACTTGCCCGCCGCAAAGTACTTGGACCTGCCGGGACAACCGTCAAGCTGACCATTCTGCGCGAAGGATTGCAAGAACCATTCGATGTTGACATCACACGTGACAAGATTACCATTGCAAGTGTCGAATCCAAGATGCTGGAAAACAACATTGCTTATGTCAAGCTCAACACATTTGGCGATACAACCAGCCAGGACCTCGAGAAGCAATTGAAAGACCTGATGGCGCAGAACCCGAAAGGTCTCATCCTTGACCTGCGCTACAACGGCGGTGGCTATCTCCAGACTGCGGTGGAGACCGCTTCGCAATTCATTTCAAAAGGCGTCATTCTTTACGAACAATACGGCGATGGAAGAAAAGATGGCTATGATGCCATCCCTGGCGGTCTGGCGCTCGACGTCCCCATGGTCGTGCTGATCAATAAGGGCTCCGCCTCAGCCTCCGAGATTGTCGCAGGCGCACTTCAGGACTACAAACGCGCCCAACTGGTTGGCGAGACGTCCTACGGGAAGGGCTCAGTGCAAAACTGGATCCCGCTTCAGGACGAACAGGGTGCGGTACGTGTGACGATTGCAAAATGGCTGACTCCCAACGGGCGCACGATCCAAAAGATTGGCCTTACTCCAGATGTGGTTGTCGTGTTATCGGATAAGGATGCCGCAGCCAAACTTGACCCACAACTCGACAAAGCCATTGAATTACTGTCCCAATAGCACTATGTACTTGGTGAAAACACGAAAAACGTAGAACCAAACCGGAAATTAAACGTATTAAGAAATAGACGGAGAAAAGGTTATGTTTATATTTGATCCCAACTACCTGTTTTACATGCTGCCGGCGCTGATCCTTACCTTGCTGGCATCCATGTATGTGCGTTCCACGTACAACCGGTGGAGCCGGGTTCCCGCCCGCAGCGGGTTGACGGGTTCCCAGGCTGCACAGCGGTTAATCAACAATGGCGGGTTATACGGTGTTCAAATTGAAGGCATCGCCGGAAAAATGAGCGACCATTATGACCCCCGTTCCAAGGTGTTAAGACTGTCGGGCGGTGTTGGGAACAGCACTTCAGTTGCCGCACTGGCGATCGCCGCCCACGAGCTCGGGCATGCGATGCAGGATGCGGAGGAGTATTTTCCTCTCAAACTTCGCGCAGCCCTCGTTCCAGCAGTCAATATCGGCTCGAACCTCGGGTGGATCCTGATCATGCTCGGTCTGTTTTTCAAGATTTCGGGACTTGCCTGGTTGGGGGTGTTCGCTTTCGCTGCGGGTGCGGTCTTTGCCGTGGCGACCCTGCCGGTCGAGTTCGACGCCACTTCCCGCGCCAAACGCCTGCTCGCTGACACCGGCTTAATCGTTGGTGAAGATGAACAACGCGGCGTGAATGCGGTGCTGACTGCCGCATCGCTGACGTATGTAGCTGCTCTTGTAACGGCCATAGTGCAGTTGTTTTACTTTACAGGATTAGCGGGTGGAATAGGCGGTCGTCGCAGAGGATAAAATCGCTTCCAGCACAGTTACTTAAATCAAAACACTGTTGGTAATTGGAACAACAGGCAAATCCAAAAGAAAAGACGGCATCCAACCCGTCTTTTCTTTCGCTAATATTATCCTGTATAATCGATTCCATGCGCAAGATCCTCGTCCTCGTCATCGTGGTTCTGGCCGTATCGTTTATTGCGTTTCGATTTTCAGAAATCCAGAGCATTGTTCAGACTCTTCAGAACGCTGATCCACGATTCTTCATGATAGCCATCGGATTGCAGGTCGTTTGGTTTTACGGTATGGCAGGCGCCTACCGTTCGATATACCACATTATGGGGATCGACGAACAATTGCGACATCTCGCAAATTTAGCCATCAGTGCCAACTTCATCAACGTGGTCGCGCCGACCGGGGGCATCGGAGGCTTGGCTGTTTTCGTTGATGATGCTGACAAACGCGGGCATCCACACGGACGCGTGGTGACGGCATCGGCGCTTTACGTATTCCTGGATTACATTTCGTTCCTGCTTATACTTGCAGCGGGATTTATTGTTCTTTTGCGGCGCAACACCATCAACGCCGGTGAAATATCCGCCGCGGTAATACTGATCATTGCAGTGATTGTCATCGGATGGCTTATCCTGACCGGCGTACGTTCCCCGCAGAGATTTGGGCAGGTGTTGGGCAATATTATTAGAGGGATAAATACTCTGGTGCGGCCCATCCTTCATCGCGATTATATGCAAGAGGAGCAGGCATATCTTTTCGCATCGGAAGTCGCCGACGGCCTGGCAGTTTTACGCACCGAGCATAAGAATCTTATCCGCCCCATGATATTCCTGATTTCTAACCGAATGGTGCAGATGAGTATCCTGGCATTTTGTTTCCTGAGCTTCGATGTCATCTTTACCCTGGGGACGCTGGTTGCAGGCTATGCAGTCGGGTATCTTTTCCTCATAGTCTCTCCCACACCTTCAGGAATCGGCATTGTTGAAGGCGGGCTGCCGATTGTGCTGACCTCCTTGCGCGTGCCATTTGAGCAGGGATTGATTGTCACACTGGCCTATCGGGCAGTCACCTTCTGGATACCGCTGGGGTTGGGTGCGATTGCCTTCCGCTATTCACGGCGCAGGAAAAGCCAGTCGAAACCCTGATCAAATCCCAGGTCTTCTGTTCATGATTGGGCAATCGATTATTCAAAGATCAAGCCCTGCCAATCCTATATAATCCATCCCATGCGCAAGTTTTTCTACCTGGCGGTCTTCTTCCTGGGAATTGTCGTTGTAATCATCAGCTTTTCTGAGCTGCAGAGCGTCGTCGAGACCCTCAAAAGGCATGACTTGCGGTATTTATGGATCGCAGTCGGGGTGCAGTTGACCTGGATGTTGAACGACGCCCTGGAGTACCGCGCGCTTTTCCGGTTGTTGGGACTGAATGATAAATTTAAGCAATTCTTCTTGCTGGCATCGGCGGCGACATTTGTAAATGTCGTCGCACCTACCGGCGGGTGGGGAGGCACGGCAGTTTTCATTGATAATGCCCGCAAACGCGGACATCCGCGAGGACATGCCGCTGCTGCCACGGCTCTTTACCTGTTCCTGGATTATGCGGCTTTCCTGGTTTTACTTGGACTGGGAATCGTAGCCCTTATCCGGCGCAACCGCCTGAACGCAGGAGAGATCACCGCCTCGATCCTGATGGTCTTGTCTGTGATCGGGTTGGGTGCTTTGATATACATTGGGGCGCGCTCAGGCGAAAAGTTGGGCATTATTCTGGTATGGTTATCACGGAAAATCAACCGTGTGCTGTGGCCGTTCATTCGACGAGATTATTTCCTTGAAGAACGCGCTCGTTTGTTCGCAATGGAGGTGGCGGAGGGGTTATCGATCATCCATGACAGGAATGAGCGGTTGTTATTACCTGCAGCTCATGCGCTTATCAGTAAAGCTTTGATGATTGCGATCATGGCGCTCACCTTCGTTGAGTTCCACGTGGAATGGAGCGTTGGTTCGCTCGTTGCAAGCTACACACTGGCGTATCTGTTCCTGGTTGTGTCACCGACTCCATCCGGCATCGGTGTTGTGGAAGGCATCCTTCCCCTGGCGTTGGTTGGTTTGGGAATTCCACTGGGGGAAGCGATAGTGGTGACACTGGCGTATCGAGCAGTCACTTTCTGGTTGCCAATGTTACTGGGGGGTATTTCGATCCGCCTGCTGGATCGGGAAGAGTAATTTTCCCTTGCGAATACGTAAAGGTTGGAGATATCGATGAAAACTGAAAAGAATGAGATGATAGACCTGCTCCGCGAACTGGTCGAGACCGAATCCCCATCTCACGAAAAACCTGCTGTGGATAAGGTCGGCCGATTCCTGGTGGAGAAATGCCGGCACCTGGGCGCTGAAATAGAAACCGTGCAACAGGCAGAGGTCGGCGACCACCTCATCGCGCGCTGGGGGGAGGGAACGGACGGCATCCTGTTGCTCCACCATATGGACACTGTCTTTCCACTCGGGACGCTCCAACAGATGCCTTTTCGCCAGAAAGAGGATAAAACCTTCGGTCCCGGCGTGCTGGACATGAAAGGCGGGATCGTCGTCAGCCTGTCAGCCATCCGCGCCCTCCGGGAAAACGGGCAGATGCCGGCCAGACCTGTTACTGCCCTGTTCACCTCCGATGAAGAAATCGGCTCCGAAACATCCCGGTCGTTGATTGAAAAACTGGCGCGAGAATCTGCGCTGGTGCTGGTGCTCGAATCCGGGCTGGTGGACAGCGCGCTGAAAGTCTGGCGGAAGGGAGTGGGTGAATTCCTGGTGAAAGTCCAGGGTCGCGCATCCCATGCCGGTGGGGCACACGACGAAGGCCGCAATGCCATCCAGGAGATGGCGCACCAGATCCTGGCCATTCAAAATATGACGGACTACAGGAAAGGTACGACTCTCAATGTGGGTGTAATCAAGGGCGGAACGGCCTCCAATGTGGTGCCCGCGGAATGCGTGGCTGAAGTAGATTTCCGTGTGCTGGCGCCGGAAGAAGCGGAGCGAGTCACCGCAGCGGTGATGTCCCTCAAGCCGGTCACACCAGGTACATCCATCACCGTCACGGGCGGGTTAAATCGTCCCCCCATGCCTAATGACGATACGATGAAAAGGACATTCGAGAAGGCCTGTCAAATCGCGGCGGGCATCGGCATGGCGCTCAAATCCGGTGGCTCCGGCGGTGGCTCGGACGCGAACTTCGTTGCCCCACTGGGAATCCCCGTCCTGGATGGGTTGGGAACAGTCGGAGAAGGCTATCACTCCGAACGAGAATATATTTTCACCGAAAGTCTTTCAGAAAGGGCGAAACTAGTGGCAGCTCTTATCAGCCAGTGGTAACCCGAACCCGATTGAATTTGCAAAAACGAAGACTCGCGCGGGTCTTCGTTTTTTGATTACCCGCTATAATCAGGTTCATATGACGTCTGCTTATGCCGTAAATTGGATCAAACTTGCCCGCCAGGATCGCCACCTCCGCCCGAACGTGGCGATTTACTACGTCACCGGGCAGTGTAATCTGAACTGCGCCTACTGCGAAGATTTCGGCGCGCGCCGAAATGGCGGGAACGAGCGCCCACTCCCCCTTGAGCAGGCAAGGCACATCCTGCGCATCATCCGTACGGGCACCGACGCGCTTTTCCTGACCGGCGGTGAACCACTAACCCACCCGCAGATTGATGCGCTGGTGGCATATGCAAAACGCAAACTTCGTTTCCGGGAGCTGACGCTCATCACCAACGGGCTCCTGCTGCCCGGGCATGAATCCATGCTCCCGGTGCTTGACCGATTGATCATCAGCATCGATTCAACGGACCCTGAAATCTGGTCAAAGATTATCGGCGTCTCCACAAAATCAGCGGAATCCATCATCAATCACGTCGAGGCGGCTGCCCGCCTCCAAAAGAAACATAGATTTGTAATGGCGG
Source organism: Anaerolineae bacterium (assembly GCA_041488995.1). Lineage (GTDB taxonomy): Bacteria > Chloroflexota > Anaerolineae > Anaerolineales > Villigracilaceae > JBGPQJ01. Next base: position 8,042 of record JBGPQJ010000064.1, on the reverse strand, counting down.
TCAACACTGTCATCTCGCCGGAGACTTTGCCCGGCGCGCAGGCTGTGCTTGATTTCTGCATCCAGCGCGATCTGCTGGTCTCTTTCTCCCCTCAATCGGTCAACAACTGGCCGCGCTACGATCTGACGGTATCCCCTGAATATCAAGCCTTCATCAAGAAACTGATCATGCTCAAACGACGCGGGGCGCCCATCCTCGGCAGTATCGCTTACCTAAAGACGCTCTCCCGCTTTGAGCCGTACGATTGCTACCCCACGCTCGTCCCACGCATTTACCCCAATGGGGATCTGGCTTATCCCTGCCGCCCGCTCGAAAAAGGGGACAATGGACAGGGCGGACGGATTGTCAATATGTTGGACGCTCAGAAATGGGATGACGCCTGGGCAGAGGCCTATTCAATTTATGGCCAGCCGCCGCGCAACTGCCACAGTTGCTTTCAACAGTGTTATGCCGAACCGTCGCTGATGCAGTCCAAACCACTGACCCTTCTTTGGGAAAACCTCCGTTACCCTGCCAGCCGAAAGGGAAAGCTAACCACCTATGCCCCCGGATGACCCCATCATCATCGGCGGCGGCGTGGCGGGACTCACCGCTGCGCTTCATCTCGCCGAGCGCGGCCTCAAGCCGTTGGTGCTGGAGGCCGACCCCCAATTCATTGGAGGGAGGCTGGCTGGCAAGGACGATATCGAGGTCAATGGCTGGCGTTTTCCTCTGGAGCATGGCGTGCACGGCATCTGGTCGCCTTACCGCAATCTGCAAGCCATGCTTGCCCGCCATAACCTGCGCCCGGTCTTTGTCCCCGCTCAGGAGGAACTTTGGATTTACCGCGAACTGGGCGTGGTTCGCTCCGCACCGGTCGGCAGCGCCATCCGGCACAGCTGGTTCCCGGCGCCTCTGCACTATCTTCAGCTCTTCCTAAATCCGCGCTTCCTGCTGACCATTGACATCCGCGACTGGCTGCGGCTACTGCATGTCTGGTCGGTGCTGATCATGGCGGTCGGCATTGATCCGTTTGGCGAGAACCAACCGATGGAAGGCATGATGCTCAGCGAGACCATCCGAAAATGGTCGCCGGCGTTACGCGGCTTCTTTACCGGGCTGGCGCGCAACGGTCTTTCCACCCACGCCGATGAAATCCCTCTGGCAGGCTTCCTGGCCTTCCTGCGTTTCTACACCATTCTGCGCCGCGATGCGTGGGTGTTCTCCTACCTGCCCAACGGTGGCGGGACGGACATGTGCCAGCCCCTGTCAGCCCGGATCAAAGCACTGGGCGGCGAGATCAGGCTGGGGGTGAAGGCGATCCGCCTGGAAAAAGAGGATGATGGCTGGACAGTCCAGGCGGAACAGGATGGACAGTGTGTTCGATTCATCTCCGATCACGTCATCCTGGCGGTTGACTCCCCGTCGGCTGCCACACTCATCCAGAACAGTTTCCCGGCTGAGGCGCAGTCGCTGACCTTCCCGCGCGGAATGGCCAACGCCGTCATCCGCCTGTGGTTCGACCGCCCGCCAAAACCCGGACCCGAAGCGGGCATCTTCACCGGCGACTTCATCCTGCACAACTTCTTCTGGCTGGAGCGGATCTACGCACCCTACCGCGCGTGGAGCAAGGCCACCGGAGGGACTGCCATTGAAGTGCACGTTTATGGACCACCCGAAGTACTTGAACAACCTGATGCGCTGCTCCTTACCCATGCCATTATGGATTTTTACCAGGCTTACCCCGAACTGCGCGGGCATCTCATCGTGCAGAACCTCCAGCGTAATCCAGCGACCCACACCCTGCCCTGCCTGGGTGCGCGTGGCACGCATCTGGGCATCGAGACACCCTGGGAAGGGTTGTTCTGCGCGGGGGATTGGGTGCGCGACCCTCTACCAGCATTCTTCCTGGAACGCGCCTGTGCGACCGGCATCAAGGCCGCCAACGCTGTGCTGAAATCTCATGGACATGAACCCTGGCCATTGGTGGAATATCTACCACCGGAGCCATTTGTCGGGTGGATCGAATCGCAGATGGTTAAGGGCCGGCGCCGAATCAGGGAGCGAAAGAATAAGGAATCTGTGACGCGGTGAACTGGAAGAAAAAATTACGTGCAGGTCTGAGCCAGAGTCCTTTAGTGCCATTGAGCCGCGAATCAACAAAACAAGATAGACTGCCAAGAATGGCAGTCTATCTTGTTTATATACTACTTCATTGGGGATTAGAAAATCCGTTCTGGTATGCAAAAATTGAGTCTTGCGCAGAAAGAGAAGTAGGAATATATTTGGTATTCTCCGCACGTTAGAGACAGGGTTCATTTTCATCAATTTTATAACTATGCGAAAGAGATTGTCCCGGTTGAAATCTACTTTTTGTATCTTACTATCCCTTGCGTTAGCCATAAGCGCCTGTGCTCCACGGGCAGCAAAGGCTACCCTGTCACCTTCCGACGTGCTGGCGGATTCGTTTTTCTCTGGTCAGGCCTTCGTCGACGCCAACAACAACGGAAAAGTTGATGATGCTGATACACCCTTGCAGGGAGCGACACTCATCGCAAGAGACGGGCGCGGTGCGGAATTTGGCGCCACGACCAATGCGCAAGGCAGGGCATTTGTCACCATCCCCGGAGGCAGCCAGTACCCGGTAACCCTGCGTATGCAGCCGCCCAGGGATAACCCGCTCCCCCTCATCGGTCCTGCCGAGGTGGTTTTACAGGCGCCAACCGGAGACAACATTCAATTTCTATTCTCTTCGCCATAAACGAGGTAAGAATGCTACCCTTTGAACAAGGTGGTCTCGATTCACTATGCGGCCTGTACAGCATCGTCAACGCTGAACGGGTCATCAATAACACCAGCAATGAAGAGTCGCTGGCGCTGTTCAACGAGGTCATCTACTACTTGAACAAAAAAAGGGTGCTGAGTTCCATCCTGATCGATGGAATGTACCTGAAGAACGTTAAGACTGTACTGGAGAAGGTGGTCGGCGATCGCATTCCATACCAGCACATTCCTTTTGCCGGTTGGCCGAACCCCGACCTGGATGAGTTCTGGAAAGAAATGCAGATTTTTCTGGCGGAGAATCCACGACGGGCGGTCATTCTGAGCCTCTCTGGTATTCACGATCACTTCACAGTGATCAAAAGCATCACTGATAAACAAATTAAGTTGTTCGACTCCAATGAACTGTACCGTATAAACCGCACCAACTGCACCACCATGTATGCCACCAACAAACGTCGCCATGTCGTTTTCCCGGCTCAGACGTATTTTCTAGGACGATAATGAAGCATGGCTCGAACCGTGACACCTGTATCGCTGGTGTGAAAATCCTGGTCAAGACCAGGTGTTGACCATGGGGGATATTCCTATTTCGGAAAGAAACGCCCGGTGCGCAGCATGTAATTCTTATAGTCGCCGCCGAATTCAGCAAGCATCATCCGCTCCTCACGCGGAACGCGTGCAACCAACCCGAAAATAATAAATACAGCGAGAAGCACAAACAGCCAATTAGCCGTGACCAGGGCAAATGCGATGCCCAATCCAGACAAAGCCGTGTAAAGCGGATGACGGATGCGCGCATAAGGGCCAGTGGTGACGAGGTGGTGTTCTTTCTGTAATCGCAACTGGGACGAGTAATTCTTTCCGAGCGTCGCTTGTGTCCAGGCCAGGAATGCCAGATAAATAAGGTCAATGAAAAATCCTGCCCAACGCAGCCATGCCGGGATTGGAATCGAAAACATTGTCAGCCAGGCAGGATCCAGGGCATATATCACCAGAATGGCCAGCATGAAAAAGAAACTTGCGAACCGAACGGCGAACAGACCACGACCTTCGCGTTCGATCGCCTTATCATCAGGCATCAATGCCTGCCCGGCCTTGCGCGCCTGGAAGTTGAAATACCCACAGATGACAAAGACACCGCCCAGCAAAAGCCCAGGATTCTACGGCTTCCTTCAATAAAATCTATACTTTTACTTGCCTGGAGATGGGCTGAAAGCGAGATTTTAATTTAGATATTTACGCAGCACTCTGTAAAAACAGGTTCGCTGCTCATAAGATCATCCCACTTCAACTTTTTTAGGTCTGCCGCGTGGACGGACCTCCGGCTCTGGAAGTGGCTGGCGCTTGACATCCTCCAGACGCAATTCAGCGACATCAAGCCAGCGCAGGTCGGCCTCGAGGTGCATAATATTTATCGAGCAGCAGGATCTGCGCCATCTCGGTGCGCGGATTATAGCTATCCCGCAGCGTGGCAGCCGCGTGGAGCTCCTGATTAAGTGTGAAATGCTGGATCTGTACCAACTGGCTCAAATCCGCCTCTCCGGAAACCAGCGCCGTCATCAGCTTGACATAAAATTCATCCCGCTGGTGCTCCGGGGCGACCCCGCTGCTGAACCACTCCTGCAGAACGGCTTCCCCTTCCGGAGTAATGACGTAGATGCGGCGGCTGGGTTCATCCCCTTCGCCCAAGTCGGATTGGCGTGTTACCAACCCGGCCTCTTCGAGGCGATCGAGCGTGGTGTAGATCTGGGCGGGCTTGACATCCCAGTTTTCATCACCCCCCATGACGGCGGAAAATGCCGCGCGGAGTTCGTATCCGTGTCGCGGGTGCTGGGCAAGTAATCCGAGAATGGCGTTTCTGACAGACATAGGCAACGACCATAAACACATAAATCAAGAGCCAGATCATTCCGGCTCTTGTCTTTCCTCACTTTGTATTAAATTGCACTTCAGCAGTCATCCCGGCGCGTAAACCGGGTGAAGGATCATCCAATGCGATGGTTGTTTTGTAGACCACATCCCCGCCGAGGGTATCCGCCAGAGGCGAAATCATTGTCACGGTCCCAGTCATTTTCTGGTTCAATGCCTTGACGAATATCGACACAGGCTGGCCAGTCTCCACACCGGATACATCGCGCTCACTCAGATCGGTGGTCTCGACCAGTAAATGGGCAACATCGCTGATCTCCACCAGGACCTGCCCCGGTAATACATACTCACCCGGAACCACGTGCACCGCGACGATGGTCCCGGAGAATGGTGCCTGAAGTCGGGAATTGGCAAGCCTATTTTGCGCAGCCTTCAAATTGTCTCTGGCCTGCTGCAACTGGGCGAGCTGGCTGCCGGTGGCATCCTGGGGAACAGAGACCCCCTTCAAGGTGGCCAGATACCATTGGGCTTCCTGGTAGGCGGCATTGGCGGCATCCAGGTTCGCCTGGGCTGTGGCAATCTCATTTTCAGATGGCTTGCCTTTGATCCAGTTCAGGTTAGCCAGCGCGGTATTGTAAGCTCTTTGCGCGTTATAGAGATTGGTTGTAGCCGTTGCGCGGATTGGGTCTGCCGGGGATAGTTCGGTCAGGTTGTTGTAGGCTGATTTTGCCTGATCAAGCGCTTTTTGGGCAAGCACGAGTTGTGCTTCATAATAATCGACGGTATTCTGATTGGCACGCTTGAGGCCGTAACCTGCCACCTTCTTCTGAGCGTCCTCAACGGCTTTCTGGGCGGCAGCGACCGCCTGCTCTACAGAAGCGATCGCTGCCTGAGAGGTCATTTCTCTGAGGTTACGTTCAGCCTGTGCGATTTCCAACTGGATGGCAGTGTCATCCAATTCTATGAGCGTCTGTCCGGCCTCGACCGAGTCACCGGCTGCAATAGCCACCGATTTGACACTTCCTGCCTGTGCGAATGCAAGACGCGCATTGCTGGCAGGGACAACAATCCCCGAAGCGGTTACGCCGGAAGGATTAACCCCATTACCGCTCACCACCGGAGTTGTGACACTCCCATTGCTGCTCCCAAGTACCACCGTCGGCAAAAGGGTGGGAGATCCCACCGCACTGCAAGCGCCGAGCGCCAAAGCAAGCGGGATGATCAGTAAGACCTTGAACTTCATCATGCGATCCTAGGCTTTCTTTTCTGCACCGTTATTCTCCACCACCAGACCATCGCGCAGGGTGACCACCCGCCGGGCATATTTGATGACGCGCGGATCGTGCGTGGCAAATACAAACGTGACGCCGGTCTCCTGGTTGAGTTTGGTCATGATTTCCATGACCTGCTGGCCATTGGGTGTATCGAGGTTGGCGGTTGGTTCGTCGGCAAGGATGAGTGTTGGCTTGGAGGCCAGGGCGCGCGCCACAGCCACGCGCTGCTGCTCACCGCCACTCAACTGGTCAGGCCGGTTGTTGGCGCGATCAGCAAGCCCGACGGAATCGAGCAGTTCCATGACCCGGTCGCGTCGCTCCTGGGCGGTATGCCCGTTAAGCAGGAGCGGCATTTCAACGTTTTCGTAGGCGCTCAGCGTGGGGATCAGGGCAAAGAACTGGAAAATAAAGCCGATCGTCCCACGGCGCATGTCGGCGCGCTGGTTGCGGTTGAGGCTGCTAACATCCTTGCCATTGATATAAACATGTCCGCTGCTGGGCTGGTCGAGGCAGCCGATGAGCTGCAAAAGGGTGGTTTTACCCGAGCCAGAGGGGCCTACCAGAGCGGTAAATTCTCCACTATCAATTGATAGAGTGACACCGCGCAGGGCTTGGGTCTCGATTGTGCCAATTTTGTAGACACGAGTGGCATTATCAATTTTTACGACTTCCATGTTAATTCTCCTTACGAGATATCCGCGCTTATTTCTCAGCGCGCAAACCTTCAACAGGCTCCATGCGGGAAGCCATCACGGCCGGATAAAGCCCGGCTAGCAATGTGACCACAAACGCCATGATGGTCAATGAGATCGTATCCTGCAACGTCAATTGGGCGTAGATCGTATTGCCGATCAGCATGCCGGTGAACCCCATATTTTCTATGGAGAAACCATATTTGGTAAAGTAGGCGACAGCCAGCCCACCCAGTATCAGCCCCATGATCACGCCACCCACGGCGAGCAGCGATGACTCAGCCAGAAACAATGCCATGATGCGGCGACCTTTCATGCCGATGGCGGAAAGGATGCCAATCTCTCGCTTGCGTTCATAGACCGACATGATCAGCGTATTGATGATGACAGACGCGGTGATGGCCAGCACTATCAAATACATAAAGGAAATGTAACTGTTGGCCATGGTTTCGACCTCAACGATCATTTGGTTCATCGTCTGCCAGCTCAGCACCTGGTAGTCCGGCGATTGCAGAGCGACCACCACAGCATCGGTCTGCGCACTATCCTTCAACAAAACAAAAATCGTGCTGGCGTAATTCTCCGTCTGTGTAATCGCCTGAGCTTTGGCGAGCGGCAGGAAAATAGTAAAGCCGTCGAAACCGCCGGTTTGCGTGGAGTAAACTCCCCGAATGGTAAACAATTGCTCCACCACGTCGCCATTGGAGGTGTTGACCGAGAGATTGACCTGATCGCCAGCTTTCAACCCTAACTTGTCGGCCAACGTCTGACCCATCAACAAGCCTTCGCGATCATCTGCAGTCAGGAAACTTCCACTGATGATGCGATAAGGATCGTTCGCTGCTGACTGAGGCTCGATCCCGAAAATTCTCACTCCAGATGATTCATCGCCAGTGGATACAAATCCGCTGGCGTACAAACGCGGTGTGGCAACTTTGACCGGAGCAAGCGAAGCGATCTGGGACGCAACCTGATCCGGGTTTTGGATCAAATCCTCCCACTTGAGGCTGGTCTTCGCCTCGTCGTAAGTCTTTGCCCTCACCTGCAAGTGACCGCTCTGCAGTCGGATGGTTGACTCGATCGTCCCACTCATTTCGCCATTTATAAAGGCTGCCACCAACAGCAACAGCGCCAGCCCCATTCCTACTGCAAGCGATGAAAAGAAGGAGCGGCGACGGTTGCGGCCAAGATCACGAAAAGCCATTTTGAATAGTTGAATCATGGCATACCTCATACAAAATGCAACGCTTCAGCAGGCTCGCGCCGGGCTGCTTCAAGCGCCGGAATGACAGCGGCCAATGCTGAAATGATCGCGATGGTCAGGGCGCGCATCAGGAGTTTATCGATACCCCAGCTTGGATAGATACGCGAGTTGATCAACGCCATATAACTGGTGACGGTCGAATATGCTGTGAAATCCAGACCCACCCGCATCAGTATGCCG
>JBGPQJ010000063.1:0-15859 GCA_041488995.1 Anaerolineae bacterium | reverse complement strand
CTTTGACACCGATGATGGTATCGGCGCAATGGTCATCACCGGCAGTGAACGGGCTTTCGCCGCCGGCGCCGACATCAAGGAGATGGCCGATGCCACGGTGATGGATATGATGGCGCGCGGCTTTGTCGAATTGTTCGACGGCATCCGCGGCATCAGCAAACCGGTCATCGCGGCGGTATCCGGATTCGCGCTCGGCGGCGGTTGCGAGCTGGCGCTCTCCTGTGACATGGTGGTCGCCTCCGAGACGGCGAAATTCGGGCTGCCGGAAGTAACGCTCGGTGTGATCCCTGGCGCGGGAGGCACCCAGCGGTTGACGCACGTTCTCGGCAAGGCATTGGCGATGGAGATCATCCTCAACAACCGCACGCTGTCCGCTGCCGAGGCTCAGCAATTTGGACTGGTCAATCGTGTCGTGCCCGTGGAACGTGTGCTGGATGAAGCCCTTGCCCTGGCTGGAGAAGTAGCCTCGCGCGCCCCGGTCGCTGTCCGCCATGCCAAGCAGGCAGTCAATGCGGCCTTCGAGTCTTCATTGTCTGAGGGGCTCGCCGATGAGCGACGCCTTTTCTACCTGCTCTTTGCCACCGAGGACCAGAAAGAGGGCATGAAGGCTTTTCTTGAAAAAAGAAAACCTGAGTGGAAAGGGAAGTAGCCCGAACGCACTGGTTTGACCATGACGACTTACGCCGAAATAAAAACCGCATTTGACAGCCTGGATCTGAAGGATGTGCCGGTCATCGTGCATGCCTCTCTAAGATCGTTTGGGGAAGTTGAAGGCGGCGCGCAGATGGTCGTTCAAGCGTTCATCGATTCATTTGCCGCGGTCCTCATGCCGGTCCATACCTACAAGACCATGATTGTCCCCCTTGCGGGTTCCGACAATAATGCCATGGATTACGGCGTGCCCGACCCGCTCAATCCGAACCCGGAGTTCTTTACCCCCCGCATGCCGGCGGATGTGCTGATGGGTGTCATCCCTGAAACCCTGCGCCAGCGTTCCGGTGCGAAACGCTCCGACCACCCGATCCTTTCATTCACCGGGTTCAATGCCGATGAAATGCTCGCCACACAGACTCTCAAAGAACCCCTTGCGCCAATCCAGGCTCTGGCGGAAGAAAATGGCTGGGTGGTGCTGGCCGGCGTGGACCATACGGTTAATACCAGCATGCACCTGGCTGAAAAACTCGCCGGCCGCCAGCAATTCATCCGCTGGGCGCTGGTGAGGGACACGCTGACTCGTCCCGTGTCTCTGAAGATCGCCGGGCGCAATTTTGCCTCCGCTGCGGTGAATGAGCGCGTGGTGGAATGCCCCGGCTTTCCAGGGTGCTCGGCGGGATTCCAGGCGATTGCGCGCGATGTGCAGCCTTTCACGCGGCGGGCACAGGCCGGCAATTCGGTCATCCAGGCTGTGCCGCTCGCCGCCCTCATCCATATGGTCATCAGCAAGATTAATCAGGACCCCAAAGCGTTGTTGTGCTTCGATCCTTCCTGCGCGCGCTGCAATATCGTCAGGATGCTGGTTGAGAAGGGATGATCTGTATCCTTCGAGTCATCTTAAAGGTAAAAGTGCCTCTGGATTTTCCAGAGGCATTCTGTTTTGAATTGGTGGCATCTACTGATAGATCAGCGGTTCCACCCGCCAACTGTCTTCGCCGATCAGCTTCTTCAGACGCTCCAGCATATCCGGGCAGACGCGGGTGGTATCGTTGGGGAAGTCCAGCAGATAACCCCGACCGTTCTCGAAGATGCGGAAGGAGAAGCGGTCCGAACCCGGATAGGAGATCAGGATACCGTAGATGTGCTTGATCCGGCGCCTGTCCCGCTCCGGGTTGCCGCAGGGGCGCATGAGGATTGATATCAACTGCGGGGACGCATTGTCCACTTCGGGTTCAATGAGTACCTGTGGCGGAGGAAACGGGGGCAGAGCCGCACGATCCAGATCAAGCGATTCAATCTCCGTGTTGAGGGCAAGCGCGGCTTCAGGCTGTCGGTCGGGCTGGGCGGTCGGTAGATCAACGAGTTCAAAAGCAGGTTTGTCGGAGGCTGTGATTACCGGCGCGGGTTGTGGATCGGTGTTGACGGGCCCTTCATCGGCTGGTTTGGCATCCTGCGTTTCGAGGGTTGGGGTTTGGACAGCCGATACCGTTGGCAGGGATTCCTCTGCGGATTTGTCCACTGTTTCCGCCGGGAAGAACGCCGGTTCGGGCGAGGCAGGAACACCAAAGGCATACTGGCGATTTGGGAGGCTGTAGTGTTCCCAGTCGGGTGGAAATTCCGGAGGTGGCGGCGCACCGTCCAGCCCGTCGTCGGGGTCGGGGATGTAATCGTTGGCCTGCTGGGCATTGGAGGCTGTGCTGGCCATCGGGCGGACTGCCGGCTGCGGAGTGTTGACCGATCGGGAGGCTGCAGCGGTTCCCCTGGCGGTGGCAGGCTGGGGGGAGCGGGAAGCAGGGACAGCCGTTTTTCCCTTCCTGTTCTCCAACGGCGACGGCGCTGCTTCATAGAAAGTCACATCTGTCCTGATTTCATCCACCAGGATCTTGGGCGGCTGGCTGGAAGAATCCACTTTGCCATCGATCACGATGACTTTGCCCTGTTCGCACAGCGTCCTTGCTTTATTCCAGGTCTTCGGGAAGACGACCAGCTCGACGGTGCCCTGCAAATCCTCGATGCTGACAAACCCCATCATCTTGTCGGTCTTGGTCTTGTAAGGCCGCGCGGCGACCACCATGCCTGCCACACGGACGCGCTCTTCGTGGGCAGCGTCGTTGAGGGTGATGGAGTTGTGGCTGACGGCTTTGGTGAGCAGGTCTGTATAGCCGGACAGCGGGTGGTCGGAGAGATATAGGCCGATCAATTCGCGTTCCCAGTTGAGCATTTCCTTGCGGTCGGTTTTGATGTTCTCAGGCAGGATAATGGTCTCAGCCTGAACCCCGGTTGCGCCTCCGAACAGGGACATTTGCCCGGCTTCAGCGGCGCGGAAATGGCTGGCACTGGCTGCCAGGATGCGGTCGAGGGAGGCCAGCAGCGCGGGGCGCGGACCGAGACGGTCGAGCGCACCGGCCTTGATGAGGCTTTCGATGGCGCGCTTGCCCGCCGTGCGCAAGTCAACGCGGCGCGCAAAATCGTTCAGGTCAGTGAACGGTCCATCCTGGCGGGCGGCAAGGATGAGCGTGACCGGGCCTTCGCCGACGTTTTTGATCGCGCCCAGGCCGAACCGGATGGCGGGACGTTTTTCAATGGCGTCCTGCTCGTCTTCTATTGTGAAGTCGTAAGCGGGGTGGTTTACATCCGGCGGCAGGACATCGATGCCCAGTGCACGCGTATCGGTCACGTACAGGGCGATCCGGTCGCTGTCGTTCTTAAAGACCGACATGAGCGCCGACATATATTCGGCGGGGTAATGGGTCTTCAGGTAGGCGGTCTGTACTGAGATGACGCCGTAATCGGCCGCATGGCTCTTGTTGAAGCCGTAGCGGGCGAACTCTTCCCAGTCGGTGAAGATTTGCTCGGCGACTTCCTTCGGCATCGTTTTGGCAGATGCCCCTTTGATGAATTTCTGCTTGTGCTTGACGATTTTCTCGGGCTGCTTTTTGGCAATCGCCTTGCGCAGGTCATCTGATTCGGAGGGGGTGTAACCGGCCAGTTCAACCGCCGCCCGCATGATCTGCTCTTGATAGATCGGGATGCCAAATGTGTCCTTGAAGATAGGCTCCATGGAGGGATGGCGGTATTCGACCTTTTCTTCACCATGCATGCGCCGGATGTAACTGGGGATGAATTCCAACGGACCGGGGCGGTAGAGCGCCACCATGGCGATGATATTATCCTGCGTCTCTGGTTTCATCTCAATCAGGTAGCGGGTCATGCCCGTACCTTCCACTTGGAAGACCCCGGCGGTCTGCCCGCGACCATAGAGCTTGAAGCTCTCCGGGTCATCCACCGGGATATTATCCAGGTTAAACTCGACGCCATGCCGCGCCTTGATCATTTTGCAGGCGCGCGCCATGACAGTCAGTGTGGATAGACCAAGGAAGTCCACCTTGAGCATGCCCAGGCTGTCGAGGATGCCCATCTCGAACTGGGTAACCATCTTGATGGGGGTTTCTTCCGAGCCGGAGGTGGGGCGGTGCAGCGGCAGGTATTCGATGAGCGGCTTGTCCGCGATCACGACCCCTGCGGCATGGGTGCCGGCGTTGCGGACTGTCCCCTCCATGTGGATGGCGGTGTCGATCAACTCCCGCATGGTTTCATTGGAGTTGTACACAGCTTGCAGGTCGGGGACTTCCTTGAGCGCCTCGCTCAGGTTCATCGGCTTGCCGGGGATGTTCGGCACGAGTTTGGCGACCCGGTCCACTTCAGGGATGGGGATGTCCATCACGCGGGCGACATCGCGCAGTGCGCCGCGGGCTGCCATGGTGCCAAAGGTGATGATCTGCGCCACCTTGTCGTCGCCATACTTGCGGGCAGTATAGGCCAGCATTTCGGCGCGGCGGTCGTCGCGGAAGTCCAGGTCGATATCGGGCATGGAGATGCGCCCGGGGTTGAGGAAGCGTTCGAAGATCAGCCCGTGCTGGATGGGGTCCACCAGTGTGATTTCAAGGGTGTAAGCCACGATGGAACCATTTGCCGAACCGCGCGCGTTATACCAGATACCCTGCTCGCGTGCAAAGCGGCACAGGTCCCACACGATCAGGAAGTAGGCGTCGAAGCCCATGTCGTGGATGACTTTGAGCTCGTAATCCAGCCGTTCGCGGATGTGGGGCGAAGCCGCTCGTTCGCCGTAGCGATGCCGCGCACCCTGCTCGCACAGAGCGCGCAGGTAAGTACCGGTCGTGTGACCTTCTGGCACGGGAAACTCTGGCAGGTGATAGCCTTTGAAGCTCAGGTCAACTTTGCAGCGCTCGGCGATTGCCACCGTATTTGAAAGGGATTCGGGGATTTCCGCAAACAGCGTGGACATTTCCTGTGGCGAACGCAGGTAATAGGACGGGTCCTCGTAGCGCATGCGGTTGGGATCGCTGAGCAGTGTCCCGGTCTGGATGGCGAGCAGCACGTCCTGATATTTTGCGTCAGCCTGCTCGATGTAATGAACATCATTGGTGGCGACAAATTTCGCGGAATAGCGCCCCCCAAGTTCCAACAGCCGTTTGTTCAGGTCCACCAGCTCGCGGATGTTGTGCTGCTGGAGTTCCACGAAGAATCGGTCGGAGCCGAAAACCTCGTAGTACCAGTCCATGCGGCGGACGGCTTCCTGCGGGTTTTCCTCAACGAGCAGGCGCGGGATTTCGGCAGACATACAGCCCGAGGTGCAGATCAACCCTTCGGCGTGTGCTGCCAGAAAATCATGGTCGACGCGGGGGTAGTAATAGAAGCCTTCCAGCTGCGCGGCGGAGGCAATCTGCAGCAGGTTGCGATAGCCTTTCTCATTCTCTGCAAGCAGCAGCAGGTGGGTGGATTTCTTGTCGAGCTTCGCGTCGCGGTCCTTCATCCCGCGCGCCGCCATGTAGCCCTCTATGCCGATGATGGGTTTGATCCCGGCCTCCGTGGCGGCATTAAAGAACTCGATCACGCCAAACATGGTGCCGTGGTCGGTAATTGCCAGCGCGGGCATGTCCATCTCCTTGGCGCGCTTGATCAGCTTCTTGACATTGGAGAAACCGTCAAGCAGTGAATACACCGTGTGGACGTGGAGATGGACAAAAGACATGGGCGGGTCTGGATATCGCTTTATATGGGGGTTACCTGGATTATAGCATCCAGTGATGGGTGTTGACGTGCCAATTGGCTTAAAATTTCCAGGGCACTGGTTTTCTTTAACATTCCCTGGATCTGTGGATGTGAATTCATCACCGCCGGCGGCCGCGATGGGATAGTTTTTTGCTATAATCTCCTCAGATCTCCCAACCCTCAACCTGTTTCCTGAAAGCCGATTATGACCAACCTTTTGGACACTCCCCTGATCTCCGCCACCCGCCGCAACCATGGCCTGGAACATGCCACGCTTCACATCCTCGCAGGGCATTATCCCGGCAAACCCCTGGCGGGACATTCCAACCCGGGCGGATTTTTCATCCTGGGCGATGTGCCGACCGAATCCGTACGCGAGGCGGTGGCAGAGGCACTTGTGCGCATGCAGAACGGCGAGCGCAAACTGGCCGTGCATCCCGGCTGCGGGACGAATTACATCGTCGCCGGCGCGCTGGCCGGGACCCTTGCCTGGCTGGGCATGACCGGTGCAAAGAGCAGCCGCCAGCGCCTGGACCGGCTGCCGCTGGTGATTCTGCTTTCCGCGCTGGGATTCATGGTCAGCCAGCCACTGGCGCCCCTCATCCAGGAACGTATCACCACGTCCGGCGACCCCGGGGACATGGCGATCGTGGATGTGTACCCTGTCCGCAAGGGTGTGCACCGCATCGTAACCCGGGGATAATCTTAAACGGTTCTCAACCATGCCTGTCCATTTGTATTACGGTACCGACGAATATGCCATCGCCAACCGCGTGAATGAATTCCACCTGGCAATAGGCGATGCGACTACTGCGGCCATGAACACCTCGCGGCTGGATGGCCGCGCATTGATCGAGAATGACCTGGTTAACGCCGTCAATGCCATGCCGTTCCTGGCCTCTCATCGGCTCGTCGTGCTCAGCAATCCCTCAGCACGCTACAACCAGACGACCGGGCAGAAAAAATTCATTGAATTCTTGAACCAGGTGCCGGGGAGCACGATCCTTATCCTCATCGAAACGGGAACGGTGAAAGAATCACACTGGCTGATCAAATGGGCCAGAAGCACGGGGCAGGAAGTCGAGGTGAGGGCTTTTAACACGCCCCGGTTGCGCGAGATGCCCGACTGGATTATCAATGAGGCGCAGCACCAGGGCGGCAAGATAGACCAGCAGGCGGCGATGCGGCTGGCAGAGATGACCGGCGAGGACACGCGCCAGGCAGCGCAGGAAATCACCAAGCTGTTGACCTATGTGGACTACAAACATGCCATTGAGCTGGCGGACGTCGAGGCGGTGAGCGTGGTGACGGCTCAGGGGGACGTCTTTGCGATGGTGGATGCGCTGGGAACCGGCAATGGTAAAAAGGCGCTGGCTTCACTCAACCGGCTGCTCGAAAGCGAGGACCCGTTCCAGTTGTTTGGAATGGTGGTGCGCCAGTTCCGGTTGTTGTTGCAGGCCCGTGAGCTGATGGACGCGAAAGGTAATGCGCAAACCGTGACCAGGGAGCTGGGTATCGCCCCCTTTGTGGCGGAAAAGATTTACGGTCAGGCACGCGGGTTCAAAATGGAAACGCTGGAAGCCATCCACCACCGCCTGCTGAAACTGGACGAGGACGCAAAAACGGGAGTCATGCCGATTGAAACGGCGCTGGAGATGTTTGTGGCTGAATTGACCAAGAAGAATTAATAACGGACAGGAAAGAAGGACATAAAGAAAAGCCCTGTGATTATCCACAGGGTTTTTTGTCTTTTTTGGAGGCAGCTTACCGGTTCTGAATCTTTACATCCCCCTCCACACACGCGCGGAGGTAAGGCGCCTGACCGCTGTAAGCCACCATTACACAGGTGACTTTATAACCGTCATCAAAGATGATGGCGATGTCGTAGCCCTGGGTCGAAATCCGCGAATTTTGCTGGCTCAACCGGTATCCCATGCCGATGTGGGATTTGAAATTCGGCATTCCATTAAACGGCAAGCCCTGAGTCTCACCCATCTGGCCGGCAGCAGCCTGCTGTAACCAGGCATCTACGATGCGGACAGAACGCTCTGCGCGAGCGGACATGCGCAAGAATAATACCGGCAAGCCCCCAAGCGCCAGCGCAATTGCTACCAGTATGACAATGCCGCGCACGCGATTTGCATGCGGTTCCGCCAGCGTATTTATATGCCGTTCCGCCAGCCAGCGCAATGCCCAGGCTATGGGCACGCACACCGCCGCAACGGGGAGTGCCATTGCAACGAACATAACGAGAGTGATCGCCCCCCGCGCTGAAGATTGGACCAGGCTTACAGCCAATACGGTCATTGACATCGTTATCGCGCCGATTGCGATTCCCCACAGTGTTTCGGTGAACCAGCCAGCCAATGCACCAAAGAATGCCAATCCCAATCCAAGCCAAGCCCACATGAGGACGATCGTGTTCCAGTTGATATACATGGGCAGGTCGGGGTGTGCCAGGGCATCGATGGTTCCGGAGAGCAGGGCAAATGCCGTCCCGCCTAGAAAACCGTAGAGCGCGCCTGCCAGGACGCGTCTGCGACGGGATTCAATAGGTTCTTCGAGGAAAGCCTCCCGCAAGGGATGGTATTTAGCAGGATTGGATCGCTCACTCATAAGGCCGGTTCTTCCACGAATTGTCCGCCTGTGATTTCTTGTTCCTGCAAGCGGCGTTTTGAGTCAAAGGTCAGGCTGATGTCGATGGGCTGGTAACAGCGCTGGTCGCCGACGATGACCTTGTGGCAAATATACCCGCTGATATTGCCGTTGGGATCATATTCCAGACTGAGGTCATTGAAGAGATTGACGCGCGCCCTGATGACCTCACCGCAGCGGCTGCATTTCACTGTTATGTAGTACGATATTTCCTCGTTTGACGGGGGTGATGAAAAGAAACCGCCCAGCTTTTTAAAGAGACCCATGCGACCTCCAGCCTATTTCTGCAAGACTGCCTCAATCGAATCCAGTTCCTGCCTGCTGAAGCTGAGATTGCTTAGCGCAGCGAGATTATCTTCCAACTGTGTGATACTGCTTGCCCCAACCAGGGCCGATGTCACTGCAGGCTGGCGCAGCACCCAGGCGAGCGCCATCTGTGACAGTTTTTGGCCGCGCTGCTGAGCGATCGCGTTCAACTTGCGGACCTTCTCAAGGCTGGCATTCACGTCGTCGGGCGTAAGCCAGACCCGTTCCGTCTTGGTGGCGCGCGCTCCGGCCGGGATGCCGTTCAGGTAGCGGTCGGTCAGCAATCCCTGCGCGAGTGGTGAAAAAACGATACAACCGATGCCTTCCTCAGAAAGAACGTCGAGCAGGCCATCCTCGACCCAGCGGTCGAACATGTTATAGGACGGTTGGTGGATGAGACAGGGTGTGCCCAGGTCGCGCAATATCCTCGCCGCTTCGCGCGTGTATTCGGGCGAGTAGGATGAAATCCCGACATAGAGCGCCTTGCCCTGGCGCACTGCTGAGTCGAGTGCGTCCATCGTCTCTTCGAGCGGCGTTTCGAAATCAGGGCGGTGGCTGTAGAAAATATCCACATATTCCAAGCCCATGCGCTTGAGCGACTGGTCCAGGCTGGCCAGCAGATATTTGCGCGAGCCGTATTCACCGTAAGGACCGGGCCACATGTCCCAACCGGCCTTGGTCGAGATAATCATCTCATCGCGGTAAGGATGGAAATCCTGTTTCATCAATTTACCGAAATTTTCCTCGGCCGAACCAGGCGGCGGACCATAGTTGTTCGCGAGGTCAAAATGGGTGATCCCCAGGTCAAAGGCTCGGCGGGCAATGGCGCGGGAATTCTCGAAGGCATCCAGCCCGCCGAAGTTGTACCACAGCCCCAGTGAGATGGCGGGAAGCTTGAGCCCGCTGCGTCCGACGCGCTTGTAGGGCATGTGGGCATAACGATTGTCCGAAGCTTGGTAATTCATATGCTTACTCCATAGTGTTATAAATTTATTGATGCTAAAAGAGTTTCGGTTGACCTGTCCCCAGACTTTTCGGTGGGAAGAGGCCATGCGCTTTACACCATTCAGGATCAGGCCCCTGCCAGCCGAAACGCTTGAGATCCACCCCGCTGCTTTCCTTGAACTCAATACCTTCCTGTTCCAAGAGCAGGCGCTGTTTCTCCGCGCCAGGGCGGGGGCTGATCTTGCCCTGAGCGTTGATGACCCGCTGCCAGGGGACATCCTCCGGGCAGTGCGCCATTGCGCTACCGACCCAGCGGGGACCAAAGGCATCGTAATTCTTGAGTGTCAGTGTGCCCGGTGGCGGGATCATGGACGCGATCTGACCATAAGTGGTCACGCGTCCCGGTGGCACCTGGCGGGCGATATCCCATACCAGGGCGTTGAAGGCTTGCGGGTTGGGAGGAGAAGAAAAAGGGGACATAAGTATCACTTCTTTAGGCGGTAAAGTACAAAACCGGTATCAGGGAATGATATTTTCTCTAATGACACAACACCTGAGGAGATCATTTCATCTAAAGTTCGGGATTCCGGACTTCTGATTGTTACTAGGATAAAAGGATTTTTGCCGCGCGATAAGAGACCAATTATCTTTTGCGGATCTTTCAAAATGGCTGGGTCCCATAATATGGCTTGCGGCTTGCCAGAAAAAATCTGATGGACGTAACCACCCGCAGCGTAGCCACCATCAGAGTAAAAGAATGACGAGGAATGGGTCCACTCAATATTCTCGATCTCGCTCCATAGTCTCCTTTCCGGGGGATATTTGATCCTGCCCAGTGATTGAAATTGATCGGCCGGGGGGAAAGCATTGCTGGCGGCAAGGAAAAACAACGGCGCAGCCAGAAGGAACTGTCTCCATAAGCCAGGACGGACGGCCTGGCTGGCTTGTTGAAGTCCGTTCAGCATACCCAGCAAGAGAAAGGCCAGCACAAGCGAAAAATATCTGGTTCCTATATTTCCAATTGCCGTTACAAATGATAAAAACCAGATCAGCAGGAAATGTGCAGCCGCCGCACCCAGGAGTGCAATGTGCGCCGCTCTACGAGAGCTGCTCATTCCGATGATCGGCAGGCGAAAAAAAGGAAGAAAAAGCAAACCAGCGACTAGCAGTGCGGCGAGAGGGCGTGGAATAAAATGAAAGCCAAGCAACTCATTCCAAATGTACTGAAATGGTACTGCGAATCTATTGAATTGGATTACCTGAAACAATTTATTCACCTGGGAGACCGTTTGGTAGAAGATTAAGTTTCGGACAATCCATGCCAGCGCCGGGGCAACGGCGCAGAACACCGCGAACACAGCCCAGGTGGAGGTGTCTAATTCATTGGAATACAGCTGCTGCGCATGCGTTTCTGAACGGCTTTTGCTCAAAAGCAAGAGACCTGCCATTCCAATGAGCAACCCGGTCGCGCCGAACAGGATCCCGAGCCATTGCATGGGACCGATCCCGGGCTTCGCATTGGGCAGGAGGTCTGCCAGCAGGGAGAGGATGATCAACAGGACACCCCCGGCAGAAATGCCCGCCAGGGTGTATTGGTGGGTAAGCAGGCGCCGCGCCGCCCGCAGCGAATCCCATTTCAACAGAAACGGTGCGATCAGGGCAAGATTGGCCACCCCTGTGTATCTGATCAGGCTAGTGAGAGTCAGAAGGACGATCAATATGATCCAATCCCTTTTTCGATCGGGTTCGCCTAGCAACCCGAGGGCGAAATACCCTGCGGCGATTGACAGGGCAATGAACAAGGTTTCCGTCCAAAAATGTTTGTGAATTAACCAAAAAGGTCCGATGAAGGTAAAAAGGATCAAGGCAACAATTCTTAGCAACGGGGAAAACCGCAACCTTAAAGTAATCATATAAATGAAAAGGTAGAAAAGCGCCAGGTAGATGCACTGGGCTATCATTGCTGAAACCAGCGGATCCCTGAAAACTACAATAAAAGGGACCAGGAATAGCGGAAACCCTGGAGGCTGTTCCAAGTAAGGAAGGATTTTAGGATCATCTATCCAATTGGTCATGTTGACAAAAACAGACAGCTGGCCTGTTTTTATGAGGTTCTCGGAAGCAGTAATATAGCCAGTCGAATCTTGGGTTAATCCAAGATTTCCTAACCAGGAAAGAATCGCAATGACGCAAATGATACCTGCTACAAGCCGTTCTAAAATGAGAAAAACTATTTGTTTGCGATTTTTGACTTGCAAGTCACCTTGTGCCATTGGCTCATCCTTAAGGGGTGATTTTCTGTCGAAAGAAATGCCTGTTCGGGATTTTTCGATCCAATGCTTGTTCCTATTTAAAGGGTTCGCCCAGCTCTTTCCTAGCAGTATTATCGAGGATGGCATTAATCCTTCGCCATCACAGATAATCGCTCAGAATCGCGGGCTTGGTCCCTAATATGCTAAAACGCAAGACACCTTAAACATTAGTGCGTCCTGGGCAGGAACATGAATACGATCTGACCATAAGTGGTCGCGCGTCCCGGTGGCACCTGGCGGACAATATCCCATACCAGGGCGTTGAAGGCTTGCGGGTTGGGAGGAGAAGAAAAGGGGGTCATATCATTCTCCAAAGAGTAATTTTTAATTTACAAGCGGTAGATGTTCCAATCGCAGATTTGTTTATCCAGAACAAAATTCTGATTAAAAAATCTTGCAGTGTTTTCATTTCAGCATAGATAACAGGCTGATTCAGCGCCTTGAGGGAATCACCGAGAACCATCCATTCTTACCACGCCCATTTCTTTAATCCTTCCAATGCCTTGTACGCTGTCAGATCCAGTTGCAGCGGCGTGATGGAGACATACCCCTCCGCCAGCGCGCCAAAGTCGGTGCCTTCTTCAACGATGCCGGTCGGGAATTCGCCCCCGATCCAGTAATACGGACGCCCGCGCGGGTCGCGACGCGAGTCGAGAGCGTCGCGATAGACACGCAACCCCTGGCGGGTGAAAACGATCCCTTTCATTTGATCATCAGGCAGGCATGGAATGTTGACATTAAGCAGCACACCCTCCGGCAGCCCTTCGGCAGCGACTTTCTCTGCCACCTGTTTCGCCACACCCGCGGCGGGTCCATAATCCAGCTCGCCGTGACCGGGCAGAGAGTTCAGTGAAACCGCGATGCCCGGCACCCCGCTGATGACGGCTTCCATTGCCGCCGTGACCGTGCCGGAATACGTAACGTCGTGCCCGATATTGGCGTTGGGATTGATCCCGGAAACCACCAGGTCAATCTGCTCCTGCACAATTCCCAGCAAGGCCAGCGCCACACAATCGGAGGGCGCGCCGTCGGTGGTCAGCGCCGGGGAACCGTCTGCCAGGTTTGTTTCGCGCACACGCAAAGGGCGATCCATAGTCTTGACGTGTCCCGATGCCGACCAGTTGCGGTCAGGCGCGAGCACGGTCACTTTTCCCAGCGCACGCATTTCATGCGCCAATGCCAGCAGCCCGGGCGCCGATACCCCATCGTCATTTGTGACCAAAATATGCATGGTGACCTCATCTGCTGCGATGTTCTGTGGAGATTATAACGCCGAGCGTCAGGCAGGATGGCATTTTCTCGCTATTTTGCGTCCTTCAAGGCCGCCTTCAGGCTTTGCAGCGCATCCACCGGGGTCGGGTCGGCCTGGTAGGCAATTGCCAGGTAGAATGCCAGGTAATCCCCAAAGTGAATGGCTGTCCACATCTGGGCCAGCGGGCTGTCGCCTTTGGCCTCGTACACATCGGTGTTCAAGCCCTCGTGCATGAATCCCTGCCGTGTGAAATCTGAACGCAGGCGGTTGCGCGGATGGTCAGACGCACAACGCAGGAACATCGTTATCGTGCGCGGCATGAGCAGGTCGGGCGGGTTGATCAACGCAGCAAAGGCGTTGTGGTCTGCCTCGGGTAAAAACTCAAAGTTCGCGCCGGCCTTCGCCAGTTCATTGATCTGCCCCTTCCAGCGGCGCGCAACCGGCGACAGGATGCCTGCCCCATAGACGCTCACCCAGCGCCCGATGAGCTGACCGGCATATCGTTTGGCGGGATTGTGCACCACGGGCACTGTCGCCTCCAGGCTGGCCTGCTGTTTCTTCATCTCCGCCACCGCGGACGCAACTGCCGCTGCCTGGTCGGGGATCAATCCCAGCCGGCAGAACATTGCCAGCAGCAGGCCAAAGGAGAATCCCACCGCGGCGCGCGGCTGACCCTTATGAGGGAATTGCCAGTACACGATCCCTTGCTGTGCGGCGCGCTGCGCCAATTCACCGCCTGTGCAGACGGTCACCATGCGGCAGCCATTGTTCAGGGCGGTGTTGAACGAATCGAGCGTTTCCTCGGTATTGCCGGAGTGCGATGATGCAATGACCAGCGTCTCTTCACCCCTCGCCCAGGCAGGCAAGCCATAATCGCGATGGACAATGACAGGAATATTGCATAAGGGAGCAATGTACGCCGCCAGCAGATCCGCGCCGATGGCAGAGCCGCCCATTCCGGCGATGATGACCTGCCGAAGGTGCCCAGAACTCATCCCTCTGCTGGGATCCGGAAGGGTTTGCCCCAACGCCCAGGCGCTGGCCAGCTGGTCGGGCAGGTGGTCAATTTCACCGAGCATATTCTGGCGATCGATCTTTTGGATATTGGAATGGTCGTCAAGGTTCATCTTCAGTTCCTGTTACCTTATAGAAATTTTTAATTTCTCTTGCTCACGAGAGCATAAATCTCTTTTTTGCTCCAACCGGATTTTTCTGCCAGTTGAGCGGAAATCTCTTTCGCTTTCCTGCCGCTTTGCAGCTCATGTTCAAGCGCCTCGAGGATCTGTTCATTGGTCCATCGACCTTTTTCCGTTTCCTTTTGACCCGCCACCACCAGCACGAATTCCCCGCGCGGCGAATGTTGGGCAAAATGTTCCCGCACCTCGCTGATCTGTCCGCGCACGAACTGCTCGTAGACTTTGGTAAGCTCGCGCGCTGCAACCAGGGGGCGGTCCCCCAAAACAGCCAGCAGGTCATCAAGCGCGTCGAGCAGGCGATGGGGCGTCTCCAGGAAAACCAGGGTATAGGGCAGGCTGGAGACTTGCCGCAGAGCTTCTTTTCGTTCCGCTGATTTGCGTGGCAGATATCCCAGATATAGAAAAGAATCCGTGGGTAATCCCGAAGCAGCCAGGGCGGCAATGGGTGCCGAGGGTCCGGGCACCGGGCTGACCGGATAGCCCGCGTCCAAAGCCGCTTTGACGAGCTCGTATCCGGGGTCATTGATGCCTGGCGTGCCGGCGTCCGAGACGAGCGCGACATCCCCTTGACCCAATGCGGACAGGACTGCCTCGAGCTTGGTCAGTTTGTTATGTTCGAAATAACTGGTCAGCGGCGTGTGGATGTCGAAATGCGTCAACAGCTGGCGGGTGTGGCGGGTATCCTCAGCGGCAATGAGATGTACTTCGCACAAAACACGGAGCGCCCTCGGACTCATATCCTCGAGGTTGCCGATGGGAGTGGCGACGAGATAAAGCGTGCCCATGCGGTGATTGTATCACTTCGCCGGATGCTATAATGATTGCGATTACTTCCACGAGGAGCAAACCATGCAACCTTTTTATGAAGATTATCTGAATAACTTGTACGAACTGCACAGCGATATCGAAAAAGCATTGGAGGGGCTCACGCCCGCCGCGCTGGATTGGGTCCCACAGCCAGGCATGAACTCGATCGGGGTGATGGTCTTCCATCTCACCAGCGCGGAACGCTTTTTGATCGGCGATATGATCGCAGGTGACAACTCCAACCGCGACCGGGACGCCGAGTTCAAGGTGCAGGGCCTGGGAATGAGCGCGCTGGTGAAGCGACTTACCGACAACCGCGCATATATCTTCGGGGTGCTGGCAGGACTGACTCTTGCTGACCTGGAAGCCAGACGCATGTTCCGCAACCAGCGCGAAGTGACGGTCGGCTGGGTGCTGGGGCATGCCCTCAAACATACAGCGACCCATCTGGGGCAGATTCAATTGACGCGTGAGCTGTGGGATAAATCCAAATAGTGACATGACAGAAATGAGCTTATTCTTAAAGTCAAAGGATTAAAAATGATTGTCATATCCGATATGATGGGCACGCTGACCACCGGCTCGCCGGTGCTGGGGCTGGTGGACTGGGTGCGCCATAACCAGAGCAAGATGCAAGCCGGCCTGTACATGGCATCCAT
>JBGPQJ010000062.1:0-16109 GCA_041488995.1 Anaerolineae bacterium | reverse complement strand
CATGGCTTGTCTCAATAATCTGATCCTGGGAATCTTGCTCGCAAAGAAAAAATACCGCACCATCCCCACTGCCAGACGCTACTTCAGTGCTCATCCCGACGAAGCCCTCGACCTTTTCCTGCGACTTTGAGAACACCCTACAGGCTGGCAATTGACCTCTAGGGATATGGAGATATATGTGATACACTCGGCACAAAATAAAGAGATAAAATTCATGTTAATTATCACATTTATCGGATGGGGGTCTTGATCTGTTGCATGCTTGGGATTGGAGTAGCGGGCCATGAAGAGAATATATGATTTTGTAAAAGATTGGCACGTAAACACCATGAGGCAGCTGCGTGAGTTCGACCTGGCTCCACGTGGGCGTTGGGTTTTCATGACGCTGGTGCTGGCGATCGTCGTGGGAAGCGCAGGCGGACCTTTGCCGGCCCGGGCTGCTCCAACCGTGACGAGTATCGATACCTGGCTGGTTGCTCGTAAGCTAAAAGGGGACCAAACCATCTGCGTTGGAGACAAGGTGATTATTGCTGTAAATGTGTTTAAAAGAATTGGGGTTGAGGGGAATTTTTTGCTTGGGCGATTAACAGGGGTGGAAGTCGAAGCATTTTTAGACGGGAGCGGCGTTGGCAAAATTAATCCTGCAAAAACTACAACCACAATGGCTAGTGATAATATAAACAGGAACCGTTTTACTTTTATAGCTGAAAAGCCCGGCGAGACCACTGTCGTTTTTCAGGGGAAAGTTGGCAAGAAGGTGTTTTTGGGATTGGAGATAAGTAGTGGTAACACGGTCACTGCTGCTATGCCTCTGAAGGTCGAGAATTGTGAGTACCGGGTCAGTACCACCTCTCGTTGGGTACAGAAAGGTGGAACCTTCTCCGTCGTAGCGATGATCACAGACGCAGGGATGACGATGGATAAACCAGGTCACTACACAGGTGATGCTCAAGTAAAATGGTACATCGTACCCAATATCGAATTAGCTGGTTGTACCATTGGTGACGTGTCTGTACCCAATGGTGAGGCAATTCTGACCGGCGAGTGGGCGGACGGTCCCGACCTCATATTGGATGTGGACTTCGACCCAGTCGGGTTTGAACCAGTAAAAATCGCGTGTCCCAATCTACCGGGATCACCAGAGGGAACTGCTCAATCAGATTCCAAGCGACAACCGGGGACGCTGACAAAGAGGTTTCCCGCCTCGGGGGGATACGAACCAATGGATCACTCGCTCACAGGGTTCCCGTCTGGCAGTGTCCGGATCTATTTGAAGCGGGTGACCGGCAAATGACCATCACATGGATTGTTCCTCAAAGCACATCAATCCAGGAGCCGGTTCATATGACATGCTTGTAGCGCTGCACCAGCATGTGCATTCAAGAGAATGGAAACGACATATGGCACATTTATTATCAAGACGCTGGGCGATCCTCCTGATGATGCTCATGCCTGTTCTGGCTTCATTAGCCTGCGTGACCCTGTTGGGCGGTCCTTCGGCAGACACCCAAAATTCTGATGTGATTTCTGCGCAAGGGGACGTGGTTTTCGGTCCAGGTTCCTTTAACTTTCCGCAACCCGCGGCAGGTCTCTCTGATCTTTCAAGTTACAAAGCCACACTTAACTTGTCTTTTAATGGGACGGAGGCCGGGCAGCCTAGCCAATGGTCGAAGACCTATGTCATGCTCAGCGCTCAGGAACCTTCTACCCGCCAGTTGACCATCGAGAAAACAGGCGACAATCCTGATCCCGATCCTGTGTTCATGGCGGAAGCGGGTGGGGCGGCTTATGAACGCCTCGGGGAGAATGCCTGCAGTGCGAACGAGATCGACCCTGAGAATTCGCTCGCTGTGGCTTGGGAACCGGCCGGATTCCTGACCGGCGTCTTCGGCGCTGAAGAAGTGGGCAGTGATACCGTCAACGGTGAAGCGACGAATCACTACACTTTCGATGAGCGGGCGTTGGGGCAGTTGGATATCGCGAATTCGACGGGTGAGATGTGGGTCGCCTCCGACGGCGGCTATGTCGTAAAGTATGTGCTGACGACAACCGGGAACGCGGACTACTTTGGCGAAGGGATCGAAGGCACGCTCACCTGGGATTACGAGCTGACGGACGTCAACCAGCCGGTCAGAATTAAACTGCCTGCGGACTGCCCGGCAGGCATGGTGGATGCGCCACAACTGCCGGATGCCTCCAACGTGGTGAACATGCCTGGCGTGCTGATGTATGACACTGCCTCGAGTCTGGAAGACGCCGCCGCGTTCTATCAAGAGCAGATTCCCAATCTGGGTTGGGAGCTTAGCGGCGAGCCTGCCATTACGGATGGCATGGTGTTACTGGATTATACGCAGGGCGACCAAGTGATGTCGGTCATTATCGCGGTAGCCGATGGCGTTACGAATGTCCAAATCAACCTGAACAATTCTCAAGAATAAAAGCACGTGCAAGGGAGGTGTGAACCATCCCGTTTTCTGCAAGAGGGTTTTGCCAGCCCGTAAATAACAAACCTCCTACTATGTAATGCAAGGGATCGGAAAGCCGACGCTTGAAGACATCCTCATGGCGAAGTTTGGGAAGAAGAAATAGCACAGCAAGTGACCGTCACCTCGTTTTACCAATGCAAGGGCGGACGGATGGCTGAAATTTCAGGTAGGAGAGAGCAAAGATGAAAATATTTATTCTCTATTTGGCAACCATTGCGTCGACCATGGCTGGATTAGTAATGAGTCCATCAGGACCAACTGGATTCCCCGGGATTAAGTCGGTTGAATCGGTTTCCCATGTTCAGCTACAAGACAATACGAATGAATTGAGGATTGCCGTCACACCCCCGGAGTTCGACGATATGGGGTTGATCCTTGATTCCATGGATTGGAAGTTCACAGAGATCATGTCCAGTGAATTGGCGAATTACGACCGTCTGGCGCAATTCGACGTCATTTTTATCAACTGCTCGAAAGATGTTGGCCTTTACAGTAATTTTCCGGAGTTTGGAAGAGATGCAATACTTGCCAATCTGGAGCGATTTGTTCGTGAGGGTGGCACACTCTATGCCTCCGACTGGGCTTTTGAATATATAGATAAAGCCTTTCCTGGCTACATTCACTACTACCCCGAGGATCCCCTTGTCGGTAGAGCACAATCTGTCACGGCTGACATCGTCGATTCTGGTCTGGCGAATTTCTTCAACAGCCCAACCGTGGAGATTCTTTTCAATATGGATTCCTGGGTCCCGATCGAGAGCGTAGAGGACTCTGTCAAAGTGTATATGTCCGCAGACATCCTGCTAACTAATGGAACCATAGCCGATGAAAAACCCCTGGTAGCTTCTTTTGCGTACGGAGAGGGAAGGGTCGTGTATACTGCCTATCACAATGAAGGGCAGACGACTGAGGACGGAACGAGGTTAATGAACTATCTGGTTTTTGTTACGACCACGGAAGAATTATCTGCAGCCTTGCAAGAAAACATGACTGCATCGGGATATGCCACCCAACAGGAACTGCTAGGCTCCATTAACACTGGGGATACATCCACCCGATATACTTTTATAAACCCGTCCATCACCGATCTGGCAGTAGGATTGAATTGGCAGGAAGGGACGCTGGGGCTGTCGGTGTTCAAGCCGGACGGCTCGCTCTATGCACAGCAAGACGGATCGCCGCCGCTGATCATGGTAATTCCGAATGCCGAAGCGGGGGACTGGAGTTATCAGTTGGATGCGATCGAAGTACCCCATGAGAATTATCCATACGTAGTCCAGCTCAGCGTGCCTGCTATCGTGGCGGCAACACCGTCAGCTACCCCCGAAAGCCCGGCGGGAATCGTGCAGGTAACGCCGTCAGTTATCCCTGATAACTCGGCCGAAGCTGACCATGCGCCAGGCAACAAGGGCAGATTGATATTCATTGTCGGTAGTTGCATCCTTTGTCTTCTAGCCTTGCTATTCGCCGGCTTACTGATTGGTGTGGTTGTCATGGTCATTAAGAGACGCAACGCGTAAGTAGGGCACTTCATCACCTCGTGCTGGGCAGTTCTCAAGAATAAGGGCGCGTGCGCCGGGGAGCCGGGACATTCCTCTCCAAGCTTGATCGATTTCACCGACTGTGATCAATAAAAAACTCTTGCATTTATGTCAGGAGTTTTGCGCCTCTGAATGGCCTCGAATCGCAGCTTTCGACCTAAGAGGCCGATGCTTAATCCGCTGGAGACAGAGTCCAAGTGAAAAATCAACCCGGCTCTCGGTTGCACTCCTCTTTCAAGCGCGGGATGAAGGTCAGCGCTTCCGGGCCGAGTTTCACCAGCTCATTCCGCAATGATTGGATTATGAGTCCGTTCCCATTTTCATCTCCCACCACAAGCTGCTGTTCCTTCTTGTGAGCCAGCTCGCCGCACAACTGGTAGAACTTAACCGTCGCCACGTACTTCCGGCTTAAGAGCGCATTGGTGGCCGCCAGCATCTGGCCCAGCGCGGAGATGGCGGTCTGGTACTGGGAAGTGGAAATAGTCCCCAGCGTCACCTCCTCGCTCAGATGCTTTTTCAGATAATCGCCTTCATGCCATAATGCCCAGGCGGCAAATCCCGCCATCGCCAACCAGCCGCTCCAGTCGAAGAGCGCGCCGACCGCCAGCCCGCCCAGTCCGGGCACGACGGTCAGCAGGGTGTTATGGAAGGCGTGAGTGAAGACCGCCAGGCACCAGCCGAGCAAGGGGGCGAGCAGCATGATGACGACCTTTTTATTCAGGCGGGCGATTGCCAGGCCGATACCGATGAAGGCGGTATAGAAAGGATGCTGCAGCCCGACCAGCATGACGCGCACGAAGACCAGCACCCAAAACCCGCTCCAGCCGCTTTCCTGGTAGCCGTATGAGTAGATGTAATAGGTGTTTTCCGTGGCTGCGAAGCCGAGCGCGGCGATGGCGGCGTAAATGATGCCGTCCAGGATCGAGTCAAACTCGCGGCGAAAGATGAAGAAGACGATCAATACCGCCAGCCCTTTGAGCGATTCCTCCACGACCGGCGCGATGAGCGAACCGCTGGTCCACTCCGTGGCGGCCTCCGAACCTGTGAACAGGTAAACCCCGACTCCCAGCACGGTGTTGATGATGAAAGCGCCGCCCGCAGCGACAAGAACGCCCCAGAAGAAGACGGTGGTCAGCAGGGCTTTGGGTTCCTTCTCATATCGGTCAAGCCAGTAGATGAAGAAGGCGAAGAAGAACATCGGCACGAAGCCGAAAATAAATGAGGCGAGCAGGGGCACGGGTTGTTCCAAAAAATTAATGACGAACTTGCTGTCACTTACAGAGTACTGTGTAAATATTTGAATCCAAGTTGTCGTTTTTCTCTGCTTTTTAGCAGTTGCTGGTTAGAAATTGTTGCAAGGAGTAGTATTTTACCGTCATTCCTTGAAGATCAGCCGGGTACGTTCGACCTGCGCCCCGTCGAGTGGGATGCCCAGCGCGTCCAGCACTTCCTCCGGGCGCCCGGTCGCTCCCTCGCGGGCAGATAAGCGCATGACCAGGTGGGCATTCCCGTTCACTTCCGGTCCGATCAGTTCCAATGCTTCGATCAGCGGGCGCATGTCGTAGGCTTTCCCGCGCCGCTCCCGGGGCAGGGAGTCCGCCTCCGTGATGGACCTCAGGTGCTTGGTAAGCCTGTCACGCTCCGTTTCAGCCGGCAGGGTCACTTCGTATTCCGCGGACAGGATCTGTGTCTGCAGCGGCGGTCCCTTCTCATCCACGCCTGCCACATCCAGGATTTTCAAGCCGGGCGGGACCGTGCCCTGAAGGTCAGCAGGCAGTCGTGCAAGATCAGTCTCGCCCTCGATCCACAGGTCCACCAGTTCGCAGCGGGAGGAGAAACCCAGCGGCAGGGCGGCGGCGAGCTGGATCTTCGGCTGGGGATGGAACCCCTGGCTGTAAGCCAGCGGTAGCCCGGCGCGGCGCGCGATGCGCTCCCACATCTTGTGCAAGTCAAGGTGGCCGACGTAGCGCAGGGTACCAGTTTTGGCAAAGGTGATGCGGATTCTCATGAGGTTTTCCGCAGGCGCGCCCCCAGCATTCCCCCGGGAACGCAGCACAGGATGGCGAGCAGCATCCCGGGCAGTCCGAACAGCAGCGGGTTGTAGACGTCCTCGGGTCGGGCAGCCAGCCAGAAAGCCATGAAGATGAGTGCGATGGTGAGGCCGGCAACCAGGGCAGTGGCGGGTCCGCGCTCCTTGCGTGCCAGCCCGGCGATCAGCCCGGTGATGAAAGCGGTGAGCATAAGGATCATCAGCCCCGCCCATGTGCCGGAGAAATCCAAGCCGGTTGCCATTCCCAGCAGGGTGCTGAACAACGCGGTGCCCATGAAGATGAGCAGTCCGGCCGGGAGCCCGACCAGGAGGTCTGCGAAGGTGGGCTTGAGGTGCACGCTAATCTCCCGGCACCGGGAGGTCGAGGGTGATTTTCCTGCCGGGTGTTTTCACCTCCGGGCACTTCCAGTAATCCCCCGGGTTTTCGCGCCGCACGCCGGTGAAGGCCGGCAGGATCCCGCAGGCGAAGCAGTGCTGGCGGCAGTCCACGCGGATCTCGCCCTCCAGCGACATGCGGAAATCCTGGAACAGGAAGGACTTCTTCACAGCAGCCGAGATGTGGTCCCACGGGAAGACCTCGTCGGTGCGGCGCTGGCGATGGGTGTAGAACGCCGGGTCGAGCCCGTGTTCGGCAAAAGCCCTCAGCCATATCTCGTAATGGTGCTGGTCGTTCCACGCGTCGAACCGGGCGCCGTTCTTCCAGGCGGTGTAGATCACCTCGCTCACCTGCCGGTCGCCGCGTGACAGCCACGCTTCGAGCAAGGTGTCCTCGGGGCGTGTCCAGGTCAGCTTGATGTTCTTGTCGCGCAGCTCGCGCTTCAACAGAGCCTGTTTGACGCGCATCTGCTCGGGCGTATCGCACGAGACCCACTGGAAGGGCGTCTGCGGCTTGGGGACGAAGGTACTCACGCCCACGTTCAACCTGGCCCGCCAGCCCAGCGCTTTGCGCCCCTCGGCCAGCACGCGTTTGCACAGGTCGGCAATCGCCTGCACGTCCTCGAGGGTTTCGCTGGGGTGCCCGATCATGAAGTACAGCTTGATGGTCATCCAGCCGCGCGCGTAGATCTCGCGCGTGGTGTTTAGCTAGGTTTCGTCGGGGATGAACTTGTTGATGATGCGGCGCATGCGCTCGGTGGCAGCCTCGGGGGCGAGGGTGAACCCGCTGGTGCGCCGGTCCTTGAGTTTTTCCATCAGGTCGATCGAGACCGATTCGATCCGCAGCGAGGGCAGCGACACCGACAGGTGCTTTCCCGCGAATTTCTCACCGATGGCGGTGACCAGTTCAACGATATAGGTGTAGTCCGAGGAGGACAGGGACATCAGCGCCAGTTCCTCGAAGCCGGTCGCGCGGATGGCCTCTGCCGCCGCCTGGACGACTTCCTGCACGGATCGCTCGCGCACCGGGCGCACGATCATCCCCGCTTGGCAGAACCGGCACCCGCGCGTGCACCCGCGCATGATCTCCACCGGGGCGCGGTTGTGCACGACCTCGATGTTCGGCACGATGAAGCGGGTCGGCGGGGGCGGCAGTTTCGCCACCATGCGCTTGGTGATGACCTGTGAGGCTTCAGGGATGGTCGGTGTGACAGCGTTGACCGTGCCATCGTCCAGATAGGTCACATCATAGAACCGGGGGACGTACACGCCGGGGATCTTCGCCAGCGCGCGCAGCATTTCGACGCGGGTCGCGCCCGCTGCCTTGCTCTTCTGCACCGCGTCAATGATGTCGTGGATCACTTCTTCGCCCTCGCCGATGGCGAACGCGTCGATGAAGGCATGCATCGGCTCGGGGTTCATGACGGAGTGCCCGCCGGCGATGATGAGGGGATGTTCCGCGGTGCGCTGGCTGGCATGCACCTGGATGCCGGACAGGTCGAGCATGTTCAGCGTGTTGGTGTACAGAGTCTCGTAGGGAAGTGAAAAGGCGATGATGTCGAACGCCGCCAGCGGGTGGAAGGTCTCCAGCGAGTAGAGGGGGATGCCCTGTTCGCGCATCCTCGCTTCCATGTCCGTCCAGGGGGCGTAAGCGCGCTCGGCGAGCGCATCGTCGCGCTGGTTGACCTGGTCATACAGGATCTTCAACCCGAGGTTGGAGATGCCGATATCATAAATATCGGGGAAGACCAGCGCGACCCTGGTCTGCACCCGTTCCCAATCCTTGACGGTGATGTTGAGTTCGCCGCCGACGTAACGTCCCGGTTTGGTTACCTTTAAGAGGATGCGGTCGAGCCTGTTCTGGATCTGTTCGGGGGTCAGCATGCGCAAAATTATACCTGAGTTTGTCCGAAAACCCTGCGAGGGGGATAAAAAAAGCCGGGGGCGGAACTTCACGCCCCCGGCCTGATGACCAGAGTGGCTAGCCTATGCCAGCACTTCCACCACGATCTTGTGCCCGTTTTCGAGCGCAAGATCACGGGCGGTCTTGCCGTCCGCACTTTTCAATTCCTTGTCCGCGCCGTACTGGAGTAGGATCTTGACCATTTCGATCTGGCCGTTCTGCGCGGCGGCATGCAAGGGGACGAAATCCCCCGACTGGCGCATGTTGGGATTCGCGCCGCGCTCGAGCAGCAGCATGGCGATCTCATAGTGCCTGCCCGCCGCCGCGGAGTTGAGCGGGGTGACCTTCAACCCATTCCGGGAGGGCGTGTTCACGTCCGCGCCGGATTCGAGCAGGAATCGCACCACTTCCGTGTGCCCGAAAAAGGCAGCCAGACCCAGGGGTTGGAATCCATCGGGGGCGAATTCGTTGAGCAGCCTGTGCTTCCTTTTCAGGTAGGACTTGACTCTGTCCAGTCTCCCGATCGCGCAGGCATCGTAAAGGGTGAGTTTGGGACGACGCTTTACCAGCAGTGCAATAATTTCGGGTTGCTGGTGGTAGGCGGCGGTCAGCACGGCGGACAGCCCCTGCGCGTCCTGCGCGTTGACCAGCGTCCGATCATCCTTAACGAGGCGCTCCACCGTCGCCAGGTCACTTTGCTGGATGGCAGCGAACAACTCTTCGCGAGTGTCCATTTAGATTACCGGTTTGCCGTTCTTATAGAACAATTCGCCATCCACGTTGATCTCCGCGTCGTTCATGTCGCACAGCATATCCCAGTGCACGCCGGACTCGTTCTTGCTGCCGCTTTCCGGGTAGCCTGCGCCGACCGCTAGGTGAATGGTCCCGCCGATCTTCTCGTCGAACAGCATATTCTTGGTGAATTTCTGGATGCCGTAGTTGGTGCCGATGCCGAATTCACCCAGGAAGCGCGCGCCGGTATCCGTATTTAGCTGCGCCGTGAGCAGTTCCTGGTTCTTGCTGGCTTTCTCCTTGACGACCTTGCCGTTCTCGAACCACAGCTCGATGTCGGTGATCTCCTGTCCGTATTCGATCGCCGGGTAGCGGAAGCGTATCCAGCCGTTGACCGAGTCCTCGACCGGACCAGTGAAGATCTCGCCGTCGGGGAAATTGACCTTGCCATTGCAGGGGATAAACTTGCGTTCCTTGATGGACAGCCTCAGGTCGACGCTCGAGCCTTTCAGGACGACTTTTTCGCGCCCCTTCAGCCAATTGACCAGCTTCTTCTGGCGTTTGCCCTCCTTGCGCCAGAACGCAACCGGATCTTCCTCGTTGAGCATGCCCGCGCCGTAGACGAACTCGGTGTAGTCAGCAAGGCTCATGTCCGCTTCCTGCGCCATGGCGTTGTTCGGATAGGCGGTCAGGCACCAGCGCAGCTCGCCTTTGGCGGACCGCTGCATGAAAATCTTGCTCAGCTCGGCATTCGCTTTCTGGGAGCGCGCCATGCGAGTCGGGTCGATGCCGCTCAAGGCGCGGGTGTTTTCTTCCGCCCAGATGGACAGGCTGGCATCAAACGTTTCGGTGATCATCCGGCGCACCGGCGCGACGAAATCCAGCTGGTCATCGGAGGCATACTTGAAGAAAAGCTCCTCGGCTCCGGGTACAGCCTGCTGGACGAACACGTACGCCCCGGCTTTGATGGCTTCTTCGTAGACCGCCAGGGTCAGGTCCTGTGCGATGGGGTGGGTGCGCAGGACGAACTTATCACCGGGTTTGAGTTCGAGCGAGTAGTGCACCAACACGTTGGAGAGTTTGACAAGGCGTGGATCAGGCATATGTTTTCCTTATATCAGGCAAAGAGTGGCTGGTAGATATTCCCTGATTCTATCAGTTTTTCGCGTTCTTCCATGGAGAGAGGGACGAAATGCTCACAGGCTTCCAGCACCCTGGGCAGCAGGCGCGTATCGCCGGCGGTGCACAGCCCGGTCACCTCGTGGGAGAGCGCGAAGTTGACGGCGCGCTGAATCTCGTCTGTTTCGCTGAACGGCTCATACCAGGTGGTCGCCGTTTTGGGAGCATCTCCCCAGGGTCCCTTCGTGATGGACTTGATGACCATCGTCCCGACGTCCTTCTTCCGGCATTCGGCGATCAGCGTCTCGGCGTCCTTGCGGTATTTTGGATTCGCCATCTGGACAAAGTTCAGCGGGAACAGGACGGAATCGAAATCGAAGCGCCTCAACGCCTCCAGGTAAATCGCCGGAGCGTCCACCCCGTGACCGGTGATGCCGATGAAACGGGTCAGCCCCCGCTGGCGGGCTTCGATCGCCGCTTCGAGCGCGCCGCCTTTTGCAGTGACGGCGTCCAGATCCTCCAGGGAGTTGACCGCGTGGAGCTGGTACAGGTCAAAAGTCCCGGTCTGCAGGCGTTTGAGGGACGCGCGCAGTTCCTTCCAGGCGCTGTCCTTCGTCCGTTCGGTGGTCTTGCAGCCGAGGAAGAAGTGATCCCGCTCGCGCGGCATCCACGGACCGATGCGCTCCTCGGCCTGCCCGTAAGACGGTGCCACGTCAATGTGATTGACCCCGGCGGAGATTACCCGTTCCATGACGCGGTCCGCCTCCGACTGACTGATCTCCCAGAATGCCGCCGCGCCGAAGATGGCGACGGTGCTCATGTGACTTGTCCTGCCAAAACGACGTGTTTCCATATTTTTGTCCTTTACTGCTCCATGTAAATAATTCTGAACTGAAGCGGCTAATAAGCAGGAAAAAACGACGACTTGGGTTCAAATATTTACGCAGTACTCTGTACCTCAGGCGAAAAATCCCACGGCGAGCGTCTTTGGTCCGGCATGCACCACGATCGCCGGGGGGAGTTCATAGATGGGGATTTTTGGAATATTGAGATTGGATGACAGCGTATTCACCAGCGCCTGGGCGTCCTCCTCCGCTTCCACATGCATCACACACAGATGCGGTTCGGGGCTCCTGCCGGCCAGTTCGCATACGATTTCAACCAGCTTGCCCAGGGCGCGTTTCTTCGTCCTTTCCTGTTCGAAAGGTGCCACCTGGCCTTCCTTGATCTGCAGGATCGGTTTGACCTGCAATAATTCACCCAGCAATGCCCTGGCGCCGCCGATGCGTCCGCCCTTTTGCAGGTATTCGAGTGTGTCGATCAGGAAAAAGGTCCGCCCGCGCGGGATCAAGCCTTTAATGCGGGCTTCAATTTCATCGGCGGTTTTTCCCTCCTGCGCAAGTTGGTGTGCCAGCAGGGCCAGCGTGCCCAGGTTTCCAGCAACGGTCAGCGTATCGATCACGCGGATATCGGCATTCGGGAAATCCTCGCGGGCGGTTTCGGCGGAGCGGACCGTGCCGCTGACTTTTTCGGACGGCGCGACCACAATGACCGCTTCACCCTTATCCGCAGCCTGCTGGAAGAAGGTCTTGTAGAGTTCGGGTGAAGGCGCGGCGGTCTTCGGCAGCTGTCGCGATTCCTTGAGCATTTTGAGGAATGACGCCGTATCGAGTTCCGTGTCATCGCGATAGGACCGGTCTCCGAAGATGACATTCTGCGGGACAACGGGGATACCGAGTTGCGCGATGAGCTCCCGCGGCAGTCCGGCGGTTGTATCCGTGATGATTCTGACCATGAATGCCTCCTGATAAAAATGGGAATAAATGAATGAATCTAATTTACTTCCAGGATTTCCTTGTCTTTGGCAAGTTCCTCGTCATAGAGCGCTTCAATCTCTTTGTTCGTCCCTCGCAACCCGGCGACTACCTGTTCGGACCACAGCAAATATTCCTGTTTCTGTTTCCTGGACCAGAAGCGTGGCGGGGACTGGATGAGGTCGCGCAGGTTGCAGGTTTTATCCGCCAGTTTGACCAGCCGGGCTTTTTCCGATTTAAGGGAGGCGGTCTCGATTTGCAGCCGCTTGCGTTCAGCTTTGGGCAGCGATTTATCATCGGTGCATTCGAGCACAATGCCCAGCACTTCCTGGCCGAACAGGCTGCGGATTTCGTCGGGTGACGTCTCGGTATCCTCGATCGTGTCGTGCAGGAGGGCGGCGAGAATAACCGCCTCATCACGGATTTCACCCATCCGCCAGAGCAGTTCGGCCACCTCGATGGGGTGGTTTATGTAGGGCGAGCGGGGAACATCCTTCCGGCGCTGGTCGCGGTGCCGATCAGCGGAGAAATGAATGGCGGTGAGCAGAATGCCGGTGTTCTTTTCGAAGTTCATGGCGTGGTGAGGGTTCCCAGGGTGGATCACTTCAGGTTACAGGCCTTTCCTGTAACTCCTGTGCATCTTGTAGAAATCGATCCCGAAGTTCTGCATCTCGCGTTGCATGCGGTCGTTCTCCGTGCCGATCTGCACGGCTTCTGCATGGCGGAACCGCCCGCCCTCCTTTACTGATTTGAACATCTCGGTGAACAGGATGGCGGTACCGCCCGACCCGCGATATTCCTCGAGCAGGCCGGCGCCGTTGATGTTGAGAAAATCCGTGCGGCGCAGCTCCAGCAGCATGGTCAGCCAGCCAAAAGGGAAAAGCCTGCCTTTGGTTTTTTGGAGTGCGGCCGAGATGTCGGGGTATGCCAGCATGAAGCCGACCGGCTGGTCGCCCTTCATCACGATCTTGACCAGCTTCGGGTCGGCGAACCACAGGAGCTGGTCTGCGATGGCGTCCACTTCCTCGTCCGTGAGCGGCACGCCGCCCTCCGTCCCGACGAGTGCACCGTTATACAGATCCTTAAGGTGCGGGATGAGCGTGCGCAATTCGCGGCGGGTTCTGTAACGGGCGATGCGCAACCCGCGCCGCTGCTGAATGCGTTCGGACAGCTCCTGAATCCGGTCGGGAAAATTCAGGTTGGCATCGATGTAACCGGAGACGGAATCATACGCAGATACAAATCCGCACGCCTCGAGCAGTTCGGGATAATAGGACGGGTTGTAGGGCATGCCGAAGGCGGGGCGATGCTCGAAGCCCTTGACCAGCAGCCCGCCGCCGTCGAGCGCGGTGAAGCCGCGCGGGCCGATGAGCAGGGTCAGGCCGCGCTCGCGCGCCCAGCGGCCACCCGCCTCGAAGAGTCCGCGCGCCGCCTCGAGGTTATTCTCACACTCGAACAGGTAGAAAAAGGCTTCGGTGGTGTGGCTGTAATCGTTGTAGCGGCGGTTTTCGAGAACAGCGAGGCGGCCAACAGTGCGTCCGTGGTCGAGGGCGAGGAAAAAAGCAGCCTCGGAATGTTTGTAAAACGGATGCTTGCCCGGGTTGAGCATGAGCCGCGCGTCTGAATCCAGCGGCGGCACCCACTGAGGGGAATCCGCATAGATCCGGAAAGGCAGGTCCAGGAATTCACGTTTGTGTTTCTTGTTGTTGAAATCGAGTTGAATGATGTCCATGAAGTTGAATTATCCGGCTTGCCTGGCGCGTTCCAAAGTAGCGCGTTCTTCCATTTGCGCGCGCAGGGTGTGGACGTCGTGCTTGATGGTGAACATCGCGCCCAGGTAGAAGATGAAGCACAATAACCACGCGATGGTGCAGATGATCAGGATGGAGATCTGCAGATTGAAGGCATCGGCGATGATGCCCGCCATCAATGGGGCGAGGGCTGCGCCGCTGCTTTCCACGAAATATTCCACAGCCTGCGCGGTGGAGCGGACTTCGGGCACTGTGATGTCGTAAACGGTGGAGGTGACATTAGGTGACGACAACGGTATGAACAGGGCGGTGAGCGACATCAGCACGAAGAACTGGGTGCGCTCGTCGATAGGGGTGCCCATTGCCAGATAGAGAAAGATTGCCCCCAGCAGCACACCCGCGCTCGAAACAATGATGCGTCCCCGCACAGTACGCTT
This sequence comes from Anaerolineae bacterium, assembly GCA_041488995.1. Classification (GTDB taxonomy): domain Bacteria; phylum Chloroflexota; class Anaerolineae; order Anaerolineales; family Villigracilaceae; genus JBGPQJ01. The sequence goes on along the minus strand of JBGPQJ010000062.1, from coordinate 1,901 downwards.
GAACGCCCAGTCGCCCAATGCCCCGCCGACAAAATAACCCGAAGCCAGGATCAGGATGACCGGACCCATGGTGAACAGGATGCTGTTGGCATCATAGCCGCGTTCCTCTTCGAGGTAGGTGAAGAACCAGTAGGTGATAACGTTCCAGGGGAAGACGCCGGCGAAACCTTGCAAAAAGATGAACCACATCGTCTTCTTCTTAAACACCTGCGCGGCCTGCTCCCAGGAGAATTTGTACTGCCCGATCTCCATACCCTCCAGCTCGGGTTCCGACTGGCCGCGCGGCATCTCCTTCACGCCGAAGAAGATGACCACTGCCAGGACAAGCCCCAGCGAGCCGGTGATGTAAAACACCGAACGCCAGCCGATGGTCGGGGCGAGCATCAGTGCCAGCACCATGCCAATCAGGTAACCGAGCGGTTGTGATAACTGCAGGACGCCGTACACCTTGCCGCGCAGGTTGGGACCGAAATAATCCGCGACGAGGCTGAACAGGCCGGGGTAGGACGAGTCGTCGATGCCAGTGGAGGCGCGGGTGGCAAGAAATGCCGGGTACGTGCGGGCAACCGCGCTCAACCAGGTGGTGGCTCCCCAGATGAACGAGGCCAGCGCCAGCAGTTTCGCGCGGGCGTACCGGTCGTAGAGGTAACCCCAGAGCGGGTAGAGCAGGGCGCCCACGATCAGCGCGCCGGTGTTGACCGCCCCCATCTGGGTTTTGCTGATCTTGAATTCCGCAATGATGTCGGGGGTGAGCGGACCGATCAGCAATTTATCGCTTTGATGAAGGAGCATGAACATGAAAAAGATTGCAATGACTACCCAGCGGTAACGTGATTGTTTCTTTGACATGATGTCCTCGCTCGGTGGGATTTAAGAAAGTGTACAATGGAAAAGAGGTTTGGACAAGGTACATGTGTCACCTGTCGCGGACAGTATTCCCTGCACTTTGAACACCTTTTCCGGTTTGCCGGGAGGAACTAACCTGCCCTGTCACAGCTTTTCTTCGGAAGAATTGCTGGAATGGATCTCCGAGGATTGGTTTTAAACCCTTTACCCGGCCGGTTTATTATTTTTTGTAAATCGATCAAACCTTGAGTTGTTATTCCTTCGTGCTATAATGACCTTCTCTTATGAAATCTCACTGGATTGAACACAAAGGAAAAAAAATCTTCCTGGCGGATTATTCAGGGTTCGGGACTGACTCGGATGGATTACGCGCCGAAATCGAACCGGCGATCGAATTGTTATCACAGCAGCCACTCGATTCAACCCTTGTGGTGGCATTGCTGCATGACACTGCCGCGACCATCAGTAATGCAAAAATCCTCAAGGAATTGCTTCCAAAGTCAAATGCCCATGTCCATCGCAGAGCCGTGGTCGGTTTGACCGGAACGCAGTTCTTCTTGTTGAATTCGTTCAGTAAAATTACCGGGCAGGCACCCGTGACATCCTTTGGCACACTTGATCAGGCGCTTGAGTGGCTTGTCCAGAGTTAGAGAGAAAATAAATCACCTGCGCTCCTGCATGGAATTTATTTGCAGGAGCGTTTATTTTCTTACTGCTCCTTGCATACTGCTGCGCAGCACACAGTAAATTTCTGAACTGGAGCAGTTAAAAAGCAGGGAAAAACGGCGATTTGGGTTCAAATATTTACGCAGTACTCGGTAAAAAGGGGTAGAATAGTTTCCTGCTGTCTTTACCGGTAAATTGATCCTTTATGGAATAATCCCTCCCCCATGGCAACCGTCGCTTCTCCCGCCGAATTTACCCTCACCCACAAGGAACAACAGACCTCCAACCGCACCGGACCGGCGCGCTGGATCTGGTCACACGCCTCGCGCTACTGGTTCATCATGACGATCCTGTTCGTTGGCGCGCTGGGCAATGCTGCGCTGGCGCTG
>JBGPQJ010000061.1:0-16126 GCA_041488995.1 Anaerolineae bacterium | reverse complement strand
TCGTTCAATTCGATCATGCGCCTGATGTCCGGTATTATGTTCGGATTAGGCATTGTATGGTTTGCTTTTCCTTACTTGAACGATTCGTTTTCAGGATAAGGGACCACCCGTCTTAAATAATTTTTTAGGAGAAAAATCATGACTCCCATTCGTGTCATAATTGCAGATGACCATAAAATTGTACGGGCTGGTATTCGCGGCATCCTGGAACAGGCTGGCGATATTGAAGTCATTGCCGAGGCGGACGACGGAGAGGAGGCCAAAACACTCATTCAGGAACATATGCCAGATGTGGCTGTGCTGGATATCCAGATGCCCAAAGCCAGCGGAATTGAAGTGACCCGCTGGGTGCGCGCCAACCTGCGAGGCATCGGGTTATTGACTCTGACCGCCTACGACGACACTCCTTACGTGATGGGCGTACTCCAGGCAGGTGCAAATGGCTATGTACTCAAAACCGCCTCGCCTGAAGACCTGATCCAAGCCGTGCGCGATGTTTACGCCGGAAAATCCGCGTTGGATGCGGCCATCACACAGAAAGTGATGGCGCATCTGTTCGACCAGCAGGCTTTATCCACTTATCAGGAATTGACAGAGCGTGAAATGGATGTTTTGCAGTTGACGGCCAAAGGTTTTACCAACAAGGCCATTGCCACCCAACTCAACATCAGCGACCGCACCGTGCAGGGACATCTGGCGCACATCTTTGACAAGCTTCAGGCCAACAGCCGCACCGAAGCCGTCATGCGTGCGGTGTCTTTGGGCTGGGTTTCTGAGAATGCGGCAGAAGCGCCAAAAGAATAAGGGTTGATGCCTTGAATAACTTTCCCAGGCGGTTGTTTGCATCGTGGCGTGGTTCCACGCTTCAGGTGATTGCAGCAATTGTTTTACCGTTGACCCTCCTATTGGTGGCAATCAGTTTTGGCAGTTTTTTCATTCATCAAAACGCCATGCGCAGCTTGGTCGGAGAGCGCGACGAGCGCGCTGTCCGGGCAGCAGCGAGTGCCATTGAGTCCGAGGTTAATCACCGGATGGACAGCCTCCGCGGCCTTGCGCTGCTCACCACGGATGGTTCCAAAGATAATCTCACCCGAGCTTTAGCCGATTCCAGTTACTTGCTGGATGATTTCGATTTCGGCATGGCCTTTTTTTCGCAGAGTGGCGCGCTGTTGGCCTATTCAGGAAACAAAAACTTTTGGGATGCCATTCCCAACCAGATCAACCTTTCCGGCATAAACATTCTAAACGTAGATGGCAAGCCCATCGTTCTTGTCTCAGCCACCGCGCCAAATGGAAATATAGTGACCGTTGGCGCCTCTTCTGCATCCCATATCCTTCATGACGTATTGGATAAGGAATTTCCAGAAAATGGAAACGCTGCAGTTTATGTCTTTGACCCGGAATTTCGCATCTTGTATCAACGCGGTCCGGGAACGATCGAAGGTGACCTTGCTCAACATCCTGGCATAACTGATGCCCTGAATGGGAAAACCGGCGCGACCTATGTGCAAGCCGGTAGCGACGAACATGTCCTTGCTTACAGCCCAATCCCTGTTGTTGGCTGGGCAATCATCATCGAAGAATCTTGGGAAGCGGTTGCCAACCCAACCCTGCAAACCTCGCAGATCACACCCATGATTCTTGTTCCGGCGTTATTGCTGGCGGTACTGGCACTGTGGTTTGGCGCGGAGCAAATAGTGAAACCGCTACGCTCACTGGAAGCGAAGGCAGCCAGACTGGCATGGGGAGACTTCAAGGAGATCGAACAGCCTGTTCAAGGCATTGCCGAAATCCGACATCTGCAGACTGAACTGTCTCACATGGCGCGCCGGGTGCAGGCTTCACAGCAAAGCCTGCACAGTTATATTGGCGCAATCACTCGGGGGCAGGAGGATGAACGTCACCGTCTGGCGCGCGAGTTGCATGACGACACCATTCAAGCCTTGATTGCGCTCAAGCAGCGGGCTCAGTTAACCCGCCGGGCGCTTCCCAAAGACATATCCCTGCAACCGCTCGTTGAATTGGAATCGCTTACCGAGCAAACCATCGAAAACCTGCGCCGCACTATTCGCGCACTGCGTCCAATCTACCTCGAAGACCTGGGGTTGGTGGCAGCGCTGGAAATGTTGATCAACGAAGCCGGGCAGAATTCTCATCTGAAAGTCGAGTTCCATGCTTCCGGCGATGAAAGGCGGCTTGCGGCGGATGTGGAGCTGGCGTTATACCGCATGGTGCAGGAATCGCTCAACAACACAGTCCGCCATGCCCAGGCAACCCAGGCTTCGGTCACGGTTGAGTTTACTGCTCAGGCAATCAATATCAGGATCAATGACAACGGCGTGGGCTTTGAAGTGCCCAAAAGCCCGGCAGAATTCGTACCCAACGGACATTTTGGACTGGTCGGGCTGTACGAGCGCGCGCAGTTGATTGACGCCAGGCTTGAAATCAAGTCAGCGCCTGATAAGGGCACACAATTATCCATTTGCCTGCCCACCAAAACACCAAATTCAGAAACGTAGAGGCTTTCATCTATGGAAACATCCGCCCAAGTATCCAATGATACTTTTAACCGCTTGCACGTTTTCTTGCACGCCCTGGTCTTTGTGGCCGGATTTTCAGTGGTGTTTATAGTGGGCTGGGGCGGCGCGGCCACCGTATTGGGACAACTATTCGGGCAGTACAAAACTGTTATTGGGCGGATTGGCGGTGTGGTCGTGATTTTGTTTGGCCTGGCCACACTCGATATCATCCGCCTGCCAGGGTTCTATTATGATACCCGCCCTGAATTTAGTGGCAAAACCGGGACGTATGCCAGTTCCGCCCTGATGGGGCTGTTCTTTGCCGCGGGCTGGAGCCCTTGCATTGGAGCCACACTTGGCGCCATTCTCACGCTCGGATTCAGCCAGGAAACCGTCGGCCAGGCGATGTGGCTTTCATCGGGTTACTCACTGGGACTCGGTATCCCCTTTCTCATCCTGGCGTTAGGATTGAACCAGGCGACCGGCTGGGTGCGCAAGATGTCGCGCCACATCCGCACCTTCAAAATCATCAGCGGGATTTTGATTATCACCATCGGCGTGTTACTGCTGACGAACTGGATGTCACTCATCTCCATCTGGGCGTTCCAAAATAAACTGTTCATCGATGTGTTTTTCATCAGCACCGGAATCCCCTCCTACCTGACCGCCATTCTTGCCGGAACCCTGTCTTTTTTCTCACCGTGTGTCCTGCCGCTTGTCCCGGCTTACCTGGGCTATTTGAGCGGGCATGCCTTACGGAATGCATAAAGGAAAACATGAAAAAATTCCTGATACTTTCTCTAACATTTTTGTTTGCCTTGAGCGCCTGCCAATCCAAAAGTTCAACCGACACTATTACCGGTTCAGCCGTTGCGGTGGACGGCGGCTCCTATCTCAACATCACGCCGTCCGAACTCAAAAGCATGCTGGCCAACAAGGATTTTGTTTTAATCAACGTCCACATCCCCTTTGCCGGGAACATCGCCAACACCGACCTGTCCATCCCTTATGACCAGATTGATCAGAATCTTACTCAACTGCCCGCCGACAAAAACGCCAAAATCGTTTTGTACTGCCGCAGCGGGCGTATGAGCGCCATCGCTGCCGAGACCCTGGTGAAGTTAGGCTATACCAACATCTGGAACCTGGATGGCGGCATGGCTGCCTGGCAGCAGGCCGGATTCGAAATAGAGAAATAAGCATAAGCAAAAATGCCTACATGGTTTTGAATGATACAATTCTTATTCAAGATGTTGGTTAATATGATAATCAAATCCAACAAAAGGAGCTGCTATGACAACTACAGTACATGATCCCGTTTGTGGAATGGATATCGATCCCACAACATCTGCTGGCAAATCCGAGTACAAGGGACAGACTTACTATTTTTGTTCGCTCGGTTGCAAGAAGGCTTTCGATCAGGAACCTGAGAAGTATCTTGGCAAAGCCGACGAACACACTCATCAGCATTAAATCGTTTCCATTCTCATCGAATGGCCGTTCATAGGAGTAGTATTACTCGTTACCCACATTTCAGCCTCCCCCAAGTGGTGGAGACAAACACTCCCCGGTCGATGGATATGGGCAGGGAGTGTTTGTTGTACTATTGGCTTATGATTCGCGTATATTCAACCGATACTCTAAAAGGAAATATATAAATGCAAAAAGTTAACTGGTTGGTCGTTGGAATTATAAGTATCGTCGTCGTTTTGCTCCTGTTTGGAGGAGGCATGATGATGGGTGGCTTGGGCTATGGCGGCTGGGGAATGATGGGCGGAATTGGAATGATGGGGAATGGAGGATATTCTCCCTTCGGTTGGTTTGGGATGCTCTTCATGTTGCTGATCGCTGTCGGCCTGATTGCTCTTGCAGTCTTCGGCGTTGTCTGGTTTGTGCGGAACGTCAGCAACTCCAAGCCATAATCTTCTCAGAGTCCTTTCACAATTGTGGAAAGGGCATGCTCGGCCGGGACGATGCGATCGGCTTTTTTATGCACTGTGAGTAGGTTCTGCCGCCATTAAAACCATCTTTGACGGTGAGCATACTTGTGGGCTGAATACGCCCCTTGTATTTGATGCAGGTGAACAACATACTTAAAAAAGGAGAACGAACCTTGAACCGGAAAAACAAAATTATTGTTAAAGGCTTGTTTGCCTTCATTGTCACTCTGCTACTTGCAGCCTGTGCATCACGCCCACCATCGGTGGGGTCGAGTGGAACCGCGTGGGGCACAGGGGCATTTGGCTCGAACGGTGAACGCATCTATTTCACCAGTACGAGCGAGCGCGGCGCGGCAATCACCTACACGAGCGGTCCGTCATCGAACGGTTGGATGATGGGGAACGGACAATTGGCGTGCGCCTCGTGCCATGGCCCGAATGGACGCGGCGGCACACACAGTATGGGGATGATGCGGGTGATGACTGCCAAAGACATTCGTTGGTCAGCCTTGCAAAGTGAATTCGACGCCGAAAAATTCCGCTTGGCGCTTACAAAAGGTCAAGACCCCAATGGCACGATGTTGAATACAGACATGCCGCGCTGGAACATCGGCGACGATGACCTGGCTGACTTGATCGCGTACCTCAAAACATTACCTTGACATGGGAGATCAAACGATGACAACCGACCTTGGTATGCGTACTAGATTGAACCTGCCTTACGAGCAAGCCGTCCAGAAAACCACCGACGCACTCAAGGCAGAAGGCTTTGGAGTGCTGTCGCAGATTGACATGCAGGCCACACTGAAGCTGAAACTCGGTGTTGACTTTCGCCGCTATGTGATTTTGGGCGCGTGCAATCCTCCGCTCGCTCACCGCGCGCTCTCGGCCAACCTGGATGTTGGATTGCTGCTGCCCTGCAATGTCATAGTGTATGAAGAAGGCGACGGTTCAGTAGTTACTGCTGTAGACCCGCTGGAAATGCTCGGCTTTCTCAAAGAAGACCCGGTGGCACATGAGGTTGCCGTGGAAGCCAGAATCAAACTGCAGCGTGTGATTGCAAGCCTTAATTGATCCGGATAAGCGGCCAGTTGGTGATGAGCATGATTGCATCCAGATGGAATTTTCTGCACATCGTACCACTGGAGGCATGAAACACACCCAACTAGAGTTTCCAGACAGAAAGATGATTTTGAAAATGGCAAGACTTAATGCTTTTACGAAGAATAACCTGAATAAGCAAGGATTTGGAAAACTTGATGATGAAGCTAAATCCCGCTACGCGTTGCCACTGCGGTTCACACCCGGAGTAGGCACCACCTTGATTGTGATCGGACTGGTCTTGCAGTCGCCCATTTGGCTTGGGGCTATGGCACTTGTTGCCTTGAGTGGGGCGCTATTCCCCAACGGCATGCTGATTGATCTGGTTTACAACCTCGGTGTTCGCCATTTATTCCGTGCGCCACCGCTGCCATCTACACCAAAGCCGCGACGGTTTTCCTACCTTCTTTCCACTGTCTTTCTGGCGGGTTCAGCCTTGTCCTTTTATTACGGGCTATCGGTGTTGGGGTTTATCTTGGGAGGAATGGTTGTCGTCGGGGGCACAATCCTCACCACTACGCTCTGGTGTCTTGGATCGTGGTGGTATAGGCTGATTTTCGGGCATGTAGCGGCAAAGTAGTGGAACCTACGTAAAAAATCATATTCGAACCTTCGCAAAATGGCTTGTATCGCACGATACAGGCCATTTTGCTTAGTCCAAGATGGGCAAATTCCCGCTGTCCTCTAGATGAGAATGAGCCTATACTGATGATCACCAACGAAAGGATGGAAACATGACGATCAAAGACTTGGTCTGCGGTATGGAGATAGACCCTCAGACCGCTTTTACAACTCGTGAACACATGGGGCAGACATTTTATTTCTGCTCAAAAAATTGTGTGGATCAATTCGATGCTGACCCGCATCGCTACATGACTACCTCCGCGACAACTGGATATAACCCGGAACTGCCGCTTGCCCGCATCGAACTTCCCGTATCCGGCTTGCCGTTAAAAAAGCCTGCTCCCGCCCTCGAAACCGCCCTGCGCGCGTTGGATGGCGTTAGCGAGGCAAACGTTAATTCAACCGCAGGCAGGCTGTGGGTAGAATATGACCCGCAGCGGGTGAATCTCCCAAAAATAGCGGAAGCCATCAAATCCGCCGGGTTCCGTCTTGATGGAGCGCAAACCCGCATCGGCATCGAAAATCTGCGCTGCGCCTCCTGTGTACAGTTCATCGAAAATGAGTTGAAAGCCACTCCCGGCGTGCTGAACGCCTCGGTCAACGTGGCCACGCAGGAAGCGACGGTGGACTACCTGCCTGAAAAGACTGCGCTGGCGAACCTGAACGCCGCCATTGAGACCTGGGGCTACAAACCACGCCCCGCCACCAGCGATGAGCCGGTGGACAAGCAGGAGCAGGCCCACGCCCGCGAGTACCGCCGGCTGATGGACAAGTTCTGGTTTGCAGCGGCGATTTCTCTACCGGTGATGGCGACAGCGTATTACCAGTTCATACCGTTCCTGAACAGCCTGAGCATGGACATTCTGCGCCTGCTGTGGGGCGTGACCGCTGTGCTGACTCTGACGGTAATGTTCTGGTCCGGCAGCGACTTTTTCACCGGCGCATGGGCGGCGTTCAAACATCGCGCGGCAAACATGAACACATTGATAGCACTCGGCACTAGTGCAGCATGGTTATATTCGACGTTTGCAATCCTGTTTCCATCCGTTTTCCCTGAAGGAACATCGGAACCATTCTACGATGTGGTGGCGGTGGTGATCGCGCTTGTGGTGCTGGGGCAGGCGTTGGAACTACGCGCCAAAGGGCAGTCGAGCGCGGCCATCAAGAAACTATTAGGCTTGCAGGCCAAAACCGCCCGTGTCATCCGCGATGGTCAGGAAATGGATTTGCCGGTCGAGGAAGTGCTGGTGGGTGATGTAATCCAGGTGCGCCCTGGCGAAAAAGTGCCGGTGGATGGCGTCATCGTCGAAGGCAGTTCAGCGGTGGATGAATCCATGCTAACCGGCGAGAGTTTGCCGGTCTCCAAGAAAGCGGGCGACGAAGTCATCGGCGCAACGCTCAATAAGACCGGCGCATTCAAATTCCGCGCCACCAAGGTCGGCAAGGATACAGCGCTGGCTCAAATCGTCAAGATGGTGCAGGATGCGCAAAACTCCAAAGCGCCCATCGCCCGCTTGGCTGATACCATTTCCGGTTACTTTGTGCCGGTGGTGATGATTCTGGCCGTCTGGACCTTTGTCATCTGGTTCAACTGGGGGCCGCAGCCGCAACTGGTCTATGCCCTCGTGACAAGTGTGACCGTGCTGATCATCGCTTGCCCCTGCGCATTAGGACTGGCCACACCCATGAGCCTGATGGTGGGCATTGGCAAGGGTGCGGAGAATGGGATTCTCATCCGCTCCGGCGAAGCCCTGCAAACTGCGCGCGCCATCCAGACAGTGGTGCTAGATAAGACTGGGACGATTACGAAGGGAAAACCAGAATTGACGGATGTAGTCATCAGTGAGCAGTCAATAGTAAAAAGTGATGAGTTGTTGCGGTTAGCAGCATCCGTCGAGACCCTAAGCGAACACCCGTTGGCGGAAGCCATTGTGGAAGGCGCAAAAGCCAAAGGGTTCAGCCTTGTTACCCCCGAGAACTTTGACGCCATCCCCGGACACGGTGTCATCGCGCAGGTGGAAGGGCGCCGCGTCATTTTGGGCAATCTTAAAATGATGCAAAAGGAGAACATCCCGGCTGGTAATCTGGAAAAAATCGCCGCGCAACTTGCCGACGACGGCAAAACCCCGATGTACGTTGCCGTCGATGGGCAGGCTGCCGGTATCGTTGCGGTGGCAGATACTGTCAAGGAGGATTCAGCCGAGGCGATTGCAGTCCTGCAAAAGATGGGCATCGAAGTGGTGATGATCACCGGCGACAATCGCCGCACCGCCGAGGCGATTGCCCGCAAAGTGGGCGTCAAGCGCGTGCTGGCAGAAGTCCTACCCGAAGACAAGGCACACAATGTCCACCTGCTACAAGCAGAAGGTAAAAAAGTCGCGATGGTTGGCGACGGCATCAACGACGCTCCCGCCCTCGTCCAGGCAGATGTCGGCCTGGCAATTGGCACCGGCACGGATGTCGCCATCGAAGCGGCGGACATCACGCTCATCAAGGGCAGCCTGAAAGGTGTCGTCACAGCCATCGAAGTCAGCCGCGCCACGATGACCAATATTTACCAAAACCTGGTCGGCGCGTTTTTCTACAACGTGCTGGGTGTTCCGGTGGCGATGGGTGTCTTGTTCCCGTTCTTTGGCCTGCTGCTCAGCCCACTGCTGGCAGGTGCGGCTATGGCGTTTTCGAGCGTGACCGTGGTCGGTAATGCCAACCGCCTGCGCGCGTTCAAGCCCAAGTTCAGCGCGAGGTAATCCTGATGAAAATACAACTGCTCTACTTTGACGGTTGCCCTTCGTGGAAGGATGGGCTAAAAAACCTGCAAATCGCTCTGGAAGAACAAAACCTTAACGTTCCCATCGAAGTTGTCAAGGTAGTGGACGATGCTGATGCCGCCCGATTGAGATTTCTGGGTTCACCCACCTTTTGGGTTGATGGTCGGGACCTCTGGCACGAGGAAAGAGAAAGTTACTCTTTGAGTTGCCGAGTTTATTCCACACCAGCAGGTATCAGGGGCTTTCCAACTGTTGCAATGCTGAGAGAACAAATCAAGCAGTTCCAAAAGGTATAACGTGTCTCGCTATATTCCCTCCCTAAGTTTCAAATGGCTGACGCCGCTCGACGCCCCTCTGTCTAATGGAGGTACCTCATGTCTATAACCATCTCTGCCCGCGAAAAATCGTTTGCCGTGGCCGCTAATCGGGTTGTGCTGGGCATCAGCCGACACTGGCTTCTCATGTTCACTTTATTTTGGGGGCTGTATGTCGGTTTGCCGTGGTTAGCGCCTATATTTATGAAAATCGGCTGGACAGATGCGGGCCGTGCTATCTACATGATCTATTCAACCCAATGCCATCAATTGCCTCAACGCTCCTACTTCCTGTTTGGCGAGAAGTCTATGTATTCTCTGGCCGAGGTGCAAGCCGTCTGGCGGAACACGAACAACCCTGCCATTTTGCGCCAATTCATCGGTAACCAGCAGATGGGCTGGAAAGTGGCTTGGTCGGATCGCATGGTATCTCTATATACAGCGATCTTCATTGGCGGATTGCTATATTGGCCTGTGCGAAAACAGCTCAAGCCTCTGCCGATCTGGATTTACGCTCTCTGCACGCTGCCCATGTTTATTGACGGTAGCACCCACATGCTGAGCGACATGGCCGGAATCGGCAACGGTTTTCGCGATAGCAATGTTTGGTTGGCAGCCTTGACAGACAATTTATTCCCAGCATGGTTCTATGCTGGAGATGGTCTCGGTTCATTCAATTCATGGATGCGACTGATCACTGGCATACTGTTCGGGATCGGCTCGGTCTGGCTGGCATACCCGTACATTGAACAGGCTTTAGCCGAAATCATCCATAAGATCGAAGCTAAGTTTAGGAAAGCAGGACTTGCCTTGTAGCGCTTGGGGCTGCCGGCGTTTATGCTACGTAAAAAAATCCGAGCGCACATCAGCACCTACCTACTAGCATAGAAGGTATTATGTCAAAGAAATCGTCCCGCTACATTCCTGCTTTGAGTTTTGGCTGGCTTACGCCGCTCTACGATCCTTTGCTCAAATGGGGCATGCGCGAGGACACTTTCAAGCGCAAATTGATTCAGCGAGCGAATATCCAACCAGAGATGAAAGTGCTCGATCTCGGTTGCGGCACAGGTACATTGACTCTCATGCTCAAACGCGCACACCCCGAAGCCGAAGACACAGGGATGGATGGCGACCCACAAGTGCTAGACATCGCCCGCGAGAAATCCCGCAGCACGAATATTCAATGGGATGAAGGACTCGCTTCGTCCCTCCCGTATCCTGATTCCGTTTTCGATAGAGTGGTCACAAGTCTCGCCATTCATCACCTTACCACCGACGACAAGCGCCGCGCGTTTATAGAGATCTACCGCGTGCTCAAGCCGCGTGGCGAGTCGCACGTTCTGGATTTCGGGATGTCGCATTCATCGCTCACCCGCTTTATGACTACTTACATGCGTCGTCTCGAAGAGACCGCCGACAACATCCACGGGTTGATTCCGCTCTTCATAACGGAAGTGGGCTTCAGGTCCGTGAATGAGGCGGAGCATTTCGTCACCATCTTGGTCCGCTATCCATATGGCGGGCTGTCAAAGGAGCATAACATGTCCAATCTTCAAATCTTTGTGGTTCTTTCGGGGATCGTGCTGACAATCCTCATTGCTTGGTATTTCTGGTTCGCACCCAAAGCGCAGACGCGTGCCGCCATGAGTGAATCGGGTGCACAGGAAGTGGCAGTGACCGTCAAAGGCGGTTACACACCTGATGTCATCGTCGTACAGAAAGGTCGCCCTGTGCGATTGACGTTTACTCGGCAGGAAAGTGCAGCCTGCTCTGAAAAAGTGTTGTTCCCCGATTTCAACCAGAGCGCCCTGCTCCCCGAAGGCGAACAGGTCATGCTGGAGTTCACCCCCGAAAAACCTGGCGAATATGGCTTTCAGTGCCAGATGGGAATGTTGCGCGGAAAATTGATTGTTGAATAAGGTGGCAGTATCTGTGCCTGCGTTTGGATTTTGGAACATTATTGGCAATTCACATTATAAGGAACACTGAAATTTGACTGAAAATGCCGCCGTCCCATTGTCGGAATATAAAACCGCCTGCGGAGGCAAACTCAAAGCCCCGACCGATTACCCCAGCGCCTCGTATCGCGGCGAGTGGGTTTATTGCTGCACCCGTGCCTGACTGCGCGTATTCGAACAGGATCCCGACCCGTTCATGGCTGGAGAGATCAAGCACCCGCAAAACGATGCGTGAGCTAGGGAGGCCAGGGATATGATTTGAATTTTTCAGGCTCTGGAAATCCAGAGCCTGATGTCTTATATAAGCAAAAAAGCCTATCCTGAAATGCGATAAATTGCGCTTAGATTATTTAATCCAATGTCATACAATGATGTAGATTTTGAATAATATTCGGGAGGCTCCATGAAAACCAATATATCTCCAACACCGCCAGCCCAGCAAGGAACGTTTAAGGAGTGGCTGGTCGAACGTACTGGCTGGAAAGGGCTGACCTATCCCGTACCTACCCATGCTAATAAGATATGGTATTTGCTTGGCGGCATTTCATTTGTGGGATTTCTCATCCTTTTCGCCACCGGCATTTACATGGCCCAGTTCTACAATGCTCAGCCAAGCGATGCACATCAGAGCGCGGTTTTCCTTATCACTGGCGTTCCCTTGGGCGATTTAATCCGTTCTATTCACTTCTGGACGGCACAGATTGTTACTGTAACCGTCGTTCTTCATTTGTTGCGGATTTTATATAGCGGGTCGTTCAAGCGGCCGCGTGAATTGAACTGGTACATTGGTCTCGGTCTGCTGTTCGTAACGTTGGGGGCAGTCTACACTGGCTCAGTGCTTAAGTATGACCAGGAAGGATTGGAAGCGCTACAGCACAGCAAAGAGGCAGGTGAATTGATGGGCGCGCTGGGCGCTTTCTTTACCTCGGAGTTCAGCAGTACTGCTTCCCTATTGACTCGTCTCTTCACAACACATGTCTCCATTCTGCCAATGGCATTTGCCGCATTGATCGGTGTTCATATCTATCTAATCAATCAGCACGGTATCTCCCCAAAGGCCACTCTTGATGCAACTGCCCGTAAGACAAAAGGAGAGGGCGAATCGCGCTTCGATATTCACCTGAGAAGAATGATTGGATACGGCCTAATTCTGTTGGCGGTGGTCATGTCGTTGGCTCTGCTCCTGCCTGCACCAATTGGACAACACGGTATGCCCGGTGCCGAGGTGACCAAGCCCTGGTGGATGTTCGTTTGGCTATTCCCTGCAGAAGCCGCGCTTGGCGTGCGAGCATTGATCATCATGCCGTCCATTCTTGGCGGTCTTCTGCTTCTCGTGCCTGTCGTTGACCGCAGTCCCTACCTCAACCCGGTAAAGCGAAAATGGGTGTTGATCGTGGCGGGGATCATCCTGCTTATTCTTATCATTGGCGGGCTCGTAGCGGTCATCCAACCCACTACCGATCATCTCGGGTAGCAGAGGTGAACCATGAAAACGATCTTTTTCAGAACTCTCTTAATTGTCCTGCTCCTGAGCCTTATCCCAGCGAGCATTACCCTGGCGCACGGTGAACCGACCATCATAGTAGAACCGGCTGTCGTGTCCCCGGGAGAGCAAATCACCATCATCGGGGCTGATATGGAAGATGGCGAGGTGTTCAAAATTACATTGGAAAGTGGATCGGGCACTGCCCAACTAGGTGAAGCCATTGCGATAAAAGACGGAGAGGAGGCAGGCTTCACAGCTGTCTTTTCTATCCCCAATAATCTGACCGCGGGGTTTTATCTTCTGCGCGCCACGACTGATGAAGGCGAAACCACAGCAGCTGATCTGACTATTGTTTCTTCCACTGACCTGGCAAATGCCATGACCATGGATGCCAGTGCTGCGCAACATACGCTGGATCGTTCCAAGCCTCCTTCGTTGATCGGCTCTGTCATCGTACTTGCTCTCTTGAGCGCCAGCTTGGGAGTCTGGCTGATTCGTAAGCCAGAGTAACGGAACGCGAAAACAGGTCAGACGGAAAGGAGATGTCCATGTTGAGACGATTTGCAAACCATTTTGATGATATGGCGCTTGCCATCGTGATCTGGATGTGTACCCTTCCGTTGGTGGGACTGCTCGTTGTTCCTTTCTTTGGCCTGAAGGTCGGCCTGATCGTTGCTGTGGCGTTGTTCATCGCTGCGATGATCATCTGTTGGGGCATTTGCGGTTGGAAGCTCTTTCGCAATTGACAATAGCATCGATTATCTCGGCACCTGAGAAGACAGGCAACGTTGTTTTCCACGACCGCGAGGTTGAGTTAGTCGATCGTTTGGCTGCCGCAATCGCGCAAACCGGGCTCCGGGCTGAACGAGTCGAGGTCGCGAACTTCTACGTCGCGCTCAAGCATAGGCCAATGGCTATCCTGGCCGGTCCAGTAGGAGGCGGAGAGGCTGCTCTCGTCAAATATCTGGTGGGCATCCTGGCAGATATCAGTGACTTGCACAGGCAGGTTGTGCCCAGAAACGCCTGGTATGCCGGGAAGGGGAACCTGTAAATACAGTTTTGATCTGCATGCAAACTCGCCTGATTACTGAGACGCTGCTCTTCATGATCGAAGAGGCTTTTCAGCCCGAAAATGCACAACGGGTGTTCATCGTTTGCTTGACTTGCATTTGTCCGGCGAAATTGCTCACCTTCTTAACGGAAGTGGCGATCACAGTATAAGGCGGCTACACTCCTGACGTGATCGTTGTACAGAAAGGACGCCCCGTGCGATTGACGTTCACTCGACAGGAAAGTTCAGTCTGCTCAGAAAAAGTGGTGTTCCCCGATTTCAACCAGAGCGCCCTGCTCCCCGAAGGCGAACAGGTCATGCTGGAGTTCACCCCCGAAAAACCCGGTGAATACGGCTTCCAGTGCCAGATGGGGATGCTGCGCGGGAAACTGATTGTGGAATAAATCAAGATAGGCATAATTGCTTACAACAAAATACGACAGATGGCGCTGTCTGTCTGGGTCACTTGGGCGTAAACTGGTGATGTAAGCAAATCCGGTTTACAACAAAAGGAGAGAAAACTATGGCAAAAGACCCCGTTTGTGGTATGGATGTTGACCCCAAGACCGCCGCTGGCAAGTCCGACTATCAAGGCCAGACCTACTATTTCTGCTCGCCCGGCTGCAAGAAAGCCTTCGACAAGGAACCGGGCAAGTATGTCAAGACCGAAAGCCACGGTGATGAACACGCTCACCATCAGCACTAATCCACGCTTAGGGGCGGTCGGCAAAGACAGCCCCTAAGAATTTACCCCAAGGGTATTTCACATGTTTACCATCAGCATTGATCCCATCATCTTTAGCGTTGGACACTTTATGTTCCGCTGGTACAGCCTGATCCTGGTGATCGCAATTGTCATCGGGACCTGGCTCACAGCGCGCGAAGCCGAACGTAAGGGTTTTAAGAAAGAACAAATCTACGACATTGCCATTTGGATTATCCTGGCCGGCATCCTGGGCGCGCGACTGTTTCACGTGCTCGACCACTGGTCAGACGAATACGCCGCCAATCTCATTCGTGCGTTGTACATCTGGGAAGGCGGACTGGCCATCTGGGGCGCTATAGCAGGCGGATTGCTTGCCGCCGCGATTCTTGCCTGGAAGCGTGGCTGGAATTTTCCGAAGCTGTTGGACGCTGGCGCTCCTGGCCTGGTACTGGCGCAAGCTATTGGCCGGATCGCCTGTATCATCACCGGTGATGCAATGGGCAAACCTACGACCGGACCCTTTGGCTTCGCCTATACCAGTCCCAACGCAATGGTGCCCAAATTGGGTGTTTACTACACGCCTATGCCTGTTTATGAACTGGTTGTCAACTTGGGCATATTTGCCTTGCTCTGGCAACTGCGCAAACGCAGTCTGCCCGATGGTTTGCTGTTCCTGATTTATCTCACCCTGTACAGCCTCGAGCGGTTTTTTCTGGCTTTTACGAGCTCCTACCAAATCCTGGCGTTTGGCCTGACACAGTCCCAAATCGTTGCGCTTGTGTCGCTGGTGATTGCTTTAGTGTTGATTGCCAGAATGATGGTTCAGGCTCGCTCCAAGGCTTCTGCTGCATAGCAAACTCGATAGGAGAAAGAAAATGGACGCAAATTGTCACGTTGAACCAATTCAAAAAATCCCCACCCCCGATGAACGAAAGAATTTAACGACTGTGGGCCTCGCGGTTTGGGGCATGGGTTGTCCCAATTGCTCCAACCGCGTGCGCAACAGCCTGCTTGCACTAACTGGCGTTGTGGAAGCAGATGTAGACCATACGACAGGCTTTGCTCTCGTGGAATACAGCCCCAGCCTGGTTTCCGTGCCATTCCTGCTCCAGGCAGTCGCTCGGGCCGGAAATGATGGTCGTCACAAATATGTTGCCATGCTGTTTGAGGAGGCTACCTTATGATGTTCGGGGTTGGTTTCATCATGATGATTCTTGTGTTTGGTCTGCCGGTGGTACTGGTTGTTGCGCTTATCTGGGGATTGACGAAACGCCCCAGCAACGCTTCTCTGTTATCGCTGCAGACTCCAGCCCGTGCCTGTTTACATTGCGGAACCGGACTTCAAACTGGCTGGTCCCACTGCGCTCAGTGCGGCGCGCCGGTGAACCCCGCCTGAAAGTGAGCCGCTATGACTAATAAACGTCAGAAGACCAAAGCGAAAAAAGAGTGGCCGTTGGTCGTCTATTTTGGAATTTTCGGATTGGGATTTCTTAGTTACGTCATTGCCAGAATAGCATTGGATGGATACCCTCATCCAATTCATTGGGCATCTGGTTTGATTGGAGCGGTCGCCGGCTTTTTTGTGGGCTGGCTCTGGTATCGCTGGCGCGGGGATATAATTTAGGACAAAAAAGCGATCCCCCGTCTTTGCTGAATTTA
>JBGPQJ010000060.1:0-16301 GCA_041488995.1 Anaerolineae bacterium | reverse complement strand
CGCGCTGAGAGTCAGCCACCATGCTGCTGATCCCAGAAAAACGCCGACGACCAGCATCGCCGCGCCACCCAGGTTGCCGCGGGTCTGTCCCAGCCCCAGCCCGGCGAAGATGGCGGCAAAGGACAGGATGGTCATGGGATTAGTCAGGGTGAGGAACAAGGTCGAAAGGAAGGCGGACGGCAACCCGCCAGGTCGTGCGTCCGCCGCGCGGGAAGCCGGGTTTGCCCGGAACGTCTGGATTCCCAGATAGAGCAGAAAGATCCCGCCGATGAGCCGCATCCACAGGAGCTGGTTCACCAGGAAAGCCGAGATGGCGGTCAGGCCGAACGCGGCAATCGATCCGTACACCGCATCGGCGGACGCGGCGCCCAACCCCGAGATGAAACCGGTCAGCCGTCCTTCCGCCAGCGTTCGGCGGATGCACAGGATGCCGATCGGTCCGACCGGCGCAGCGATCGAGAAGCCGATGATCAATCCTTGCAGGAAGAAATGGTCTGACATATTTTAGACATCATATTTCAAAGGCGCACCGGTTGTGGTGCGCCTTTGAAATGCCAACTGATTTATCTAAACGGAGGCTACTGCTTCGTCGGGTTTGTTCTTCCCGCCCCGGAACCAGTGACGCCATTCCTTGTTTTCCCAGACGACCAGGATGGGGGATGCGTTGAAAATCGAAGAATAGGTACCGCTGAACACGCCCACCAGCAGGATGATCACAAAATGGCGGATGCTGTCCCCGCCGAACAAAACCAGCGAGAACAGGGTGATCATAACGGTCAACTGCGTGTTGATGGAACGGTCGAGCGTCTGCACGATGGAATGGTTGACCAGCGTCTCGTAAGTCAATTTGCGGTAGAGGCCTGAGTTCTCGCGAATCCGGTCGAAGACCACGATCGTGTCATGCACCGAAAAACCGATCACTGTGAGCAGCGCAGTCAGGAAAAGCGAATCCGCCTGCCACCCGAGGAAATGCCCGATCAGCGCTTCAATTCCCAGCACGACCAGTACATCATGCACCATGGCGATGATCGCAGCGGTACCATAACGGAATGAATGTGAAACGCCCCGGAACGCGAAGGAGATGTAAAGCAGGATGCCGAGGGCTGCCAGAGCGACTGCCCCCGCGGCGCGCAGCGTCACTTCCTGGCCTATAGCCGGGCTGATATTGGTAAAATTCAGAATTACCACATCTGTACTATAGCGGGATTTGATCGCTTCAACGATGGCGGTCTTCGTGGTTTCATTCATTTGCATCGAGCGGATCGAAAACCCATCCGTGCCCACTGGCTGGACGAGCGGGTTGGAAATCGCGCTGCTGGCAGTTGAGAACTCGCCGTAAATGTCGCTGACTTCCTGCAGGGTGGGCATGGTGGTGGGGTTGACCAGGCGGATATCGAGGAGACTGCCGCCGGTGAAGTCAATCCCTGTAGGGAGTCCCCACAACACCAGGGCGATGATTCCCGGGATGATCACCAACAGAGAAATCCCAAAATATAGGTAGCGATATTTAATAATGTTCATGGGTCGAACTCCTAAATCCCAAACCAGCGCGGGTGCTCACCAAGTTTTAGGTTATCCAGCACGACATGCAGGAAGGTGCGGGTCACGACGATGGCGGTGAACAGGCTGACCATGATACCCAGTGCCAGCGTCAGGGCGAACCCTTTGACCAGGCTCGCGCCAAAGGCGGTGCCGAACCAGAACAGGATGGCGCAGGTGATCAGGGTGGAGATGTTCGAGTCACGGATGGACGGCCACGCTCGCGACCAGCCCAGATCGATCGCCTGTCGCAAGTTGCGTCCGGCGCGCAGTTCTTCTTTCATACGCTCAAAGATCAGTATGTTCGCATCCACTGCCATGCCTATGCTCAAGATAAAACCAGCGATACCCGGTAGGGTGAGCACGACCGGGATCAGGTCAAAAAGCGCCAGAGTGAACAGGGCGTAGCAGATCAGAGCGACATCCGCCACCCCCCCCGGTACGCGGTAGTACATCGCCATAAAGATCATCACGGCAGAAAGTCCGATGATACCTGCGATCAGACTTTTCCGGACCGATTCGGCGCCGAGGGTCGGCCCGATGGCACGGCTCTCGACAACTACCACAGGCACGGGCAGCGATCCATACCTCAGCTGGATGGCGAAGGCATTGGCACTTTCCCGGGTGAAATTGCCGGTGATCTGGCCTTTTCCATCCGGGATCTGGTTCTGGATTTGCGGGGAAGAAATGACTCTTTTATCCAGGGCAATGCCCAGGATTTTTCCCGTATTATTTTTGGTGTAATCGCTGAAGAATTTTGCCTGATCAGCTTTGAGCGTAAAGTCAATACTGAAAACGCCGGTGGTGGGGTTCTGCCCAACTCCGACCGTGTCAAGTGCGGTCCCGGTCATCACCGTGTGCAGGACGGGTAGGGCTTTCGGGTCGAGGGTAGCGTTGGGTTCAGGGGTGGGCGCCTGGGTATCCTTCCCGTAATCGGTTTCGATGATCGTACCCGGGTCGAGGCGGGACGTTCCCATGTCCACAAATTCCAGCAAACCGGTCTGCTGCAGGGAGGCGATAACTTCGTCAGGGTTGCTGATGCCGGGGAACTCGGCCACGATGCGCCGCTGGCCGGCGGTTTGCATTTGGACTTCGCTGACCCCGAGTGCATTGGAACGCTGCTCCAGAATATCGCGGGTGGTGTTGAGATCATTTGCTGTTACGCTATACTCTTGCGGGACTTCGAGCAGGGTCTGCAGCCCACCGCGTAAATCGAGCCCCAATCGGGTCGTTGTGTTGCGCGTGAAAATTACCACGCTGGTGAGGGGGTTTGTAATCGTGATGTTTCCGTTGAAAACAATCACTGCTGCCAGCAACACAAGCAGAATGATGATGGCGAGCATCCAGTTTTGGCGTCGGTTCATTTATTCATGTTCTCCATTCACGAAAATGCCAGCCGCGGGCTGGCGCAAGGGTGGATTATACTCCCATTGGCAGGGCGTGAGTAGGGCTGTTGAATATACGAGACACGCGGAATATTTACTACTTGGGATTAATTTCTTCGGCTTGGGGATAGTTCCCGAATCTCCCTATTGTGAATGACTCTCGAGAAATTTCAATGCTCGTGCTAAAACTTCCTCCGGGCTTAGCGTTGATGTATCCAGGTAAAAATCTGCGTGTTCATGTGCATGTGCGAGACGGTGTTGTTGTTCGGCGTAGTCCTTTTCTGTCCAGTCTAATATACGACGCTGGCAAGTTACCGCAAACGATGCATCCAGGAAAATGAGCAAATCCGGGTTGGTGATACGCTTCCACATGTCTTTGACGTAAGAGTGCTCCTGCGCAATATGCCGCGCGTGGTAACCCTGCGTCGCGAGTCCCTCGATCAGTGTGGATTTTCCTGAAGTGCACACGCCAACGATACCAATCAGAAACTTATTTTGTTTATTATTTGGTGACGGTTCCACTCGTCCTCGAAGCGTTGTAATCTATTGGTAAATTCACTCATTGTCGTGCAATAAATGGCTCAACTGCTCAGGGCCGCCCAGCGCAGCGATCATGTCGCCGGCGTTCATCAACCTGCTGTCGGTGGGATGCATTTCTGACTGATGGTCGTGGCGGAGGAGCACAATATTCAAGTGATAATTGTCTTCGATGAACCCGACGGTCTTTCCGGCCAGCTCGGATGCGGGTGAAATAGTGAGTCGCGCCAGGCTTAATTGCTGGCCTTCGATGGAAATCGGGTTGGTTACATCTGCCCCGGCTGCTGCGGCAGCAAACACAGGGGCGGCCATCCCAGTGGCGCTCAAAGCGGAAAAACCAAACTGTTCCTGCAGGCTTCTCGCAAAATCCTCGTCAAAGATGCGGATGACCACCTGGATGGTCCGGTTGATGCTGCGGGCTTTTAGTGCAATTTGGAGATTCATGGCGTCATTCTGAGCGCACAAGACGATGGTTTTTGCCTGCGCTATCCCCGCCGTTTCGAGCACGGAGGGGCGAGTCGCGTCATCTTCGATGACCGGGATGCCCATTTTCCGCACTGCTGCCATGGTGTCGACACTGGGATTGACCTCAATGACGACCACATTTTCTTCCATCTCGTGTAATTTTTGGACAACGCGATAACCGAGATGTCCTAACCCGACCAGAATGGTGTGCCGGTTATACGTAGAAGCGACTGCCATTTCCCACTCCTTGTTTCGTGTGCGACGGTTGAAAAGTAAGATGCCAAACTCAGTCAGTCCCAGTGCCAGTGTTGCGACCCCGATCAAGGGCATGATGAAGTAGAAAATTTGAAGAAGCGGTTGGTTGGGAAAATCCCCGTAAGGTTGTAGAAATGCCAGGGTCAGCATGAGATAAATGGCTTCGGCGTAAGTCTCCATCGGCACATTGTAATTGTGCGCCAGCCGGTAATATACAACGCCAAATACGATAATTGCCAGAACGAAAATGACCAGCGGTTCCTTGAACTCGTTCAGCAGGAGCAGAGTATCGCGAAACGTCGCTTTCCACTCGCGCGGGATAATGCTGTGTGGTCTTCGTTTACTTTTCACACTTCCCCCAAATTTATTGGCAGGCGGACATTCATCCGACGGGCATCGTCTCCGCTGAGGGGTAGAACCCGGAAAACGACGACACTGCAATCATCGGCTGGACGACGATCGTCCAATTGGATCGCCTCTGCGAGCAGGGCATCGGCGAGGAACTGCGCTGACGGTTCTTCTTTTTTCAACAGGCTAATAAGTAGGGTACGCGTGTCCATGGGCGTGCCGCGCCGTTCTCCGGCATGTACCAACCCATCCGTAAAGAAAACCACGGTCAATCCGGATATTATGGGCATTTCGCTGATCAAAGGGCGGGAATTGCGGTGGGTGCCAATGGGTTTGCTTTCGCCCTCCAATTCTTTCACCTCGTCACCGTGTGCGACCAATACTGGTGAAGGGTTGTTCCGCGTCAGCACAATCGATTTGGTGTGCATGTCTAATGAAGCAATATTCAGCGTTGATGAGACTTTCCCCGCCTTATCGGTGTATAGTGCATCGGACGCAGCTCGAGCTGCTGCGCCATCCCGTACGCCCTCTGCCAGCAAGCCAATGACTTTGCGGACCACCATCATCGAAACCGCTTTCGCACCCCGGCCTGAGGACTGTCCATCTGCCAGCACGACGGACAGCCCGCCGTTGGGACGTTCCACGACTTCCAGAGTGTCTCCGCTTTCAGACACGGCGTATTTATTGATTTTTGCGACTGCGATTTGGATTTCCATGTCCCCATTCTACAACAAATTATGTGTTATCAAGACTGTTCGGATAATTTATTCCCCAACTCCGCTTGGTTTCTCGCCAGAAAAAACCAATAATGTGATTGATCGAAAGGAAAGATACTTGGTTTCCATAATGAATCCATCCCTGATAAAAAGTTGGGAGATTTCATTGATTTTGTTTTCACGACGAGTCATTTCCCCCTGACCTGCTATTCTGGACAACCAGCTGATCGCCTTCTCCGGAATGTGCGGATTGCCTATCAACACTGAGAGTAGAACAATTAACCTTCCCCCTGGAACCAGTACTCGGTAGATTTCTTTTATTGTGTATGGATCGAAGATATATTCACTTGGAAACGTGGTGATCACGGTGTCGAAAGTGGTTTGAAAGGGGAGATGTTGTGATAGGCCCCTGACTAGATTGCCCGGGACGCGATTCTTGCGCAGGCGACGGGAAGCCTGATGCGCCATTTGCCGGGATTCATCAAGTCCATAAACCAGGAAACCTTTTTGCGTCAATTCCATTTGCAAATGACCGGGACCGAAACCTAATTCGAGAATAGTACTCCCTTGGATGAGCGGGATCATACACCTGACCCACTCATTCCATTGTCCAAGCGAGACGGCTCCGGCAACCAGATCGTAGGACCAGGCAAGCGGGTGATACAACAAATAAAATAAAAAGCGAAGGAATGCACGCATTGGCCAGGAATATAAACAAGGGTTTGACTGCCAAAGTCAAACCCTTGTTTATGCATTCGAGAGATTACGCCACAGGTTCAAGCGGGTTTCTTGCGGCTAACAGTCTTCTTGGCGGATTCAACGACATCCTCGGCGTAATCCCTTGCCTGGGACGCTGCATGCCTGCCGGTTTCAACGGCTTCTTCGGCGTAATCCCTTGCCTGGGACGCTGCTTGCCTGCCGGTTTCAACAGCGCGGTCGCGCAGTTCAATCGAACGCTCGCCAATCAACGCGCGGGTCTCCTCACCGGATTGCGGGGCGAAGAGCAATGCGACTACCGCACCGCTCAAAGCACCGACTAGGAAGCCAACAAGGAATGCACCAAATTCATCACGATCAGCCATAGTATTCTCCTTTCTAGGATAGGTGAAAAGTCTATTTACGTTTCAAGCCCATTAATTCTAGCATACGTTTCAGGCTTGCGAAATATTCATTGAGTTGGATGATGGGTTCTATCAGGTTTTCGCTGAGGAATTCCGTTGTACCACGCAAAGTATTGATGGTCTCATTTGTGGATTGCAGCATGGGGCGTACTTCGTTTTGAATCAGGTTTATCAGGGTGGCTACTTGCACTGTGAGCACAACTACGGCAACGCCCACGACCAGCATTTCAATCGCCAAGAAGATGATGAATACGTTCTTAATGGCTTCTGTGGGTACTCCCGGCTGAAGCAGGAGGATGATCATCAACACGACCAGGACAATGAAAATAATGCCGCCCACCATCAGCGCGGTCACAACCATTCTCTGCCTGCGGGCTATTTCGGGGTCTGCCTGTGGCTTGGCAGGTGGTTCTTGGGAAATGCCAGTTTCCGGGGATTGTGGCGATGGCTGATGAGTGGATTCGGGTTGTTCGACCATAAAAGTATTATAGCATACCTGGCAAGACGTGGCATTATATTAGATTTCTTGGTAATTTTCGAAAGAGACTTGACTTTGTACCTGCCTTCTGCTATTCTAAGTCTACCGAATGGTCGGTAGGGAGATCATGGTCGATGTCCATTAACAGGGATCAAATTCTGGAATCCGCTGCACAGGTCTTTCGTCAAAAGGGTTATCACGGTGCTTCCATGGCAGATATTGCTGAAGCTGTCGGATTGCAAAAAGCAACCTTGTATCACCATTTTGGCAGCAAACAGGATATCCTGGCAGAGCTTCTCGATCGCGCCCTGGCTATCGTGACCGATAATATGGCACAGGTAATTAATCGGGATAGTTCCCCTGAGGAAAAGCTACATCTGGCAATGCGTTTATATATGAAAATGCTTTGTGAACAGGGCAATCTGGCATCAGTATTATTGCTGGAATACCGTTCCCTGGAGAAAGACCTGTATAACCGGCACATTCAAAATCGTGACAAGTTCGAGAAAATGTGGAGGGATTTGGTTCGAGAAGGGGTGGATGCAGGAAAATTTCAATGTGAGAGCGTTTCAATAACCGTCTGGGCTTTACTGGGTGTGATGAACTGGACTATCACCTGGTATCGTCCGGAAGGGAAATTATCTGTCGAGACCATCGCTGACCAATTTGCAAATTTACTTCTGGACGGCATGAAGCGGAAACGTCGTATCCGGTGAGGACTGGCATAACAGCCGCGACAACAATTAAGACTTTGTTCACAATTGAATTGTGAAAGTAGTTCGTTCGCGAAAGGAGTGCGATATGTACGGATTTACACCCACAGATGAACAAAAGATGCTCGTCGACGCAGTCAGCAGGTATGCAAAGAGTAACTTGCGGCCGAAGGCTCACGATGCGGAAGAGGAACGCAACCTGCCACCTGTTCTGATCAGTAAAGGCTGGGAATTGGGCGTACTGCAGGCATCTGTCCCGGAAGCTTATGGCGGATTCGGTGATCGTTCTGCGGTCACAGGCATATTGGCTGCCGAGGAACTGGCATTTGGTGATTTGGCCGGTGCATTCGCCATCATGGCGCCCTCTCTCTTCGTGACGCCCATTCTTATGTGCGGTACCGATGAACAGAAGAAGGAATTCATCCCGCCTGCCATCGCTGGTGATTGGACTGCTTATACATCCGCGCTGATCGAACCATCGTTTGATTTCGACCCGAATGAATTAAGAACGGTGGCTACGGTCGATGGAGGGGAATATTCACTGAATGGGACAAAAACATACGTCCCGTATGCAGCCGTGGCGGACACGATGATCATCTTTGCCCGTCTGGATGATAAGACACAGGGATTCATCGTCCGGAAAGCCACAGCCGGCTTGAGTGTCAATAGTGAGAGGCAGAAACTGATGGGGGTTAATGCTCTCCCGTTGTATGAGATCAAGCTGGAAGGGGTTCACATTCCTAAATCCAACCGGTTGGGGGGTGAGAATGGGCATGATTTTGCCCCTATTCTCGCGGCGAATCGCGTCACCAATGCGGCGCTGGCTGTCGGAGTGGCACGCGCAGCGTTTGAATATGCTCGAGACTATGCTAAGGAGCGTGAAGCCTTTGGCGTGAAGATCGCCCAGAAACAGGCGATTGCCTTCATGTTAGCGGAAATGGCCACCGAGATTGAAGCCATCCGATTGCTCTCATGGGAAGCGGCATGGAAGCTGGATACTGGCAAGGAAGACGCCAGCGTCGCGGCTTATCTCGCCGCGACTGGTGCAGCGGATATGGTGATGATGATCACCGACCGGGCTGTCCAGATCCTTGGCGGATATGGGTATATTCGTGAATACCCGGTCGAGATGTGGATGCGGAACGGGCGTGGGTTTGCCACATTTACCGGTCTGGCGATTGTGTAGTGAAGGAGGCGGAAATGACTATTGAATTTGAAGCTCCCAAGCCGATTGCGCAGCAGCAATACATGCTGCAGACTGTTGCCGATAACATGATGCGCCCTCACTCGCGCTATTTCGACGAGCACGAGCATGAGATCCCCTTCGATTATATTGAGTTCATGCATACTGCCATGCGGGCGACAGGAGCCGGATCGCTTGCGCCCCGCGAGAAAAAGGAAGAAACAGATGACCCGAACAAGCCCAAGCGTCCACCCATTGGGTATCAAATGCTGGCTTCCCTTTTGGAAATGCTGTCGTGGGGTGATGTAGGTATGTATCTGGTCACGCCGGGTGGTGGGTTGGGTGCGGCTGCGGTCCAGGCTGCTGCTTCTGATGAACAAAAAGTGAAATTCCTATCCCGATTCGGTGAAGAGAAGCCCACTTTCGCTGCGATGTGCATGACCGAGGCACAGGCCGGTTCGGACACATCTGCCATCCGTACGCGGGCAGTGCTCGATGAAGCTTCCAAAGAATGGGTCATCAACGGTGAAAAGATTTTCGTCACCGGCGGGGATAAATCGCTCACGGCGCGGGAGCAGTTCGGGAAGGGATTCATCGTTGTTTGGGCTTCCATCGATCCGACTGCAGGTCGTGCCGGCATGCGTGCTTTCGTGGTGGAAGCTGGTACACTTGGCGTTTCAGTCACGAAGCTGGAGCACAAAATGGGGATCCGCTGCTCGGACACGGCAGCCATCTCCTTGGTGGATGTGCGCGTCCCGTATGATCACATTCTTGGCAGCCCGACTGTCGAGAAAACCACGACCGGTTTTAAAGGTGCCATGGCAACATTCGATGCCACCCGTCCCTTGGTGGCGGCGACCGGGATCGGCGTCGCTCGCGCAGCCCTGGAGGAAGTGAAGAAGATGCTATCAGATCAGGGTGTGGTGATTCGTTACGGCCTGCCCCGCCAGAAACAAACCGCTATCGAAAAGGACGTCATCGACATGGAGATCATGCTCCGTTCAGCATGGTTGATGGTTTTAAAGGCGGTCTGGATGGCGGATAATAAACATCCGAATGCGCTTGAGTCGTCCATGAGCAAGGTTAAGGCTGGCGATGCGGTGACCAAAGTTACCCAGAAAGCAGTGGAGCTGATGGGTCCACTCGGTTACAGCTGTGAGTTCCTGCTCGAGAAGTGGTTCCGCGATGCCAAGATTACGGATATCTACGAAGGGACTGGACAAATAAACCGCCTTGTCGTGGCGCGGCAGTTGCTTGGTTATAGTGGTGCCGAATTACGGTAATTGGGTGAAGTATCAATTGAACCGACTGCATGATTTGCACAAGTTATCAGTCAATTCAGAACCTTACCAGCTTTATGGTCAATGGCACTAACGGAGACCGGCCTTGCATGATAACCTTGCGCCAACGGTGATCGTATGAGCAACGTACTCGCAGAACAAATGCTGGTGCTCTTTCTGGTCCTGGCCATCGGTTCATGGATCGGGCAAATAAAAATCAGGGGCATATCACTTGGGGCGGCAGGGGTGTTATTTGTTGGACTCATTTTTGGGCATTACGGGTTGACCGTCCCCAAGCCGCTGATGGATTTTGGATTATTGTTGTTCGTGTATGCTGTTGGTCTACAGGCAGGGATGCGTTTCTTCCGTAGTTTCCGGCGCCAGGGCATCCAGTTCGTTGTGATCGGCGTTAGCTCGGTTTTGATGGGCGCTTTGGCGATCGGACTGATCGCCAGGTGGTTTGAATTACCATTTGATCTCGCGGCGGGATTATTTACTGGAGCGCTCACCTGCACCCCGGCACTCGCCGCTGCAATTGACACCGCCAACAGGTTGATGGTAGGCAATTCGGCTGCCGTATCGGTCGGATATGGAATTGCCTATCCTTTTAGCATGATTGGAGTCGTCCTAATGGTCCAGTTCCTGCCTAAAATACTACGGCGGGATTTAAAGGCGGAAGAAGCGCGCTGGAAAGAAGAGCAAGCCCGTGAGATGCCAGGTATCGTCGCCCGTACGTATCGCATTACCAATCCGAATGTGGATGGCCGGATGGTGAGCGAGATCGATTTGCACCGATTGAGCACCGTCAACCTCTCGCGGGTCAGACGCGGAGACAAAGTATTTGCTGCGACCCCGAACACCCGCCTGCAAATCTGGGATGTGGTCATGGTCGTTGGTCAGGAGGCGGAAGTCGCCAAGATGGATGTACTGCTCGGTGAACCGACCGATGTGCCGATGGATGTCAACACCGATGTCAAGAGCATCGACGTCTATGTGTCAGAAGAATCGCTCACAGGACGCAGGTTGGCTCAGTTGAAATTGTGGGAGCGTTATACCGTAGTCATCACCCGGATCCGCCGGCAGGGGCTTGAGATCACTCCCACGGGCACTGCCACGCTTGAAATCGGTGACAGCATCCGGGTCGTTGGGGAATCGACCTCGGTGAACGAATTCATTCGGCTGGTGGCCGGTAAGCCCTCCAGGACTGACGAGACCCAAATGGTAACCTTCCTACTGGGACTGGTCCTGGGTGTGCTGCTTGGCAACATCCCGGTCCCTCTACTTAAAGGTATGGATTTAAGATTGGGGAACGCTGGCGGGGTTTTTCTCGTAGGTTTGCTGATCGGCCACTTTGGGCATGTCGGAAGTTTGAAGCTATGGGTTCCCCCAGCCGCACGCAATATTACCCGTGAACTGGGTTTAATGCTGTTTTTGGCTGGCGCTGGGACAAATGCGGGAGTCCAGATTGTGGAGATAGTGCAGCAAAACGGTTGGAGTCTGGTGGGTGCTGGCGCACTGGTGGCCGCGGTTTCAGCTATAACCGCTCTGGTGCTGATGTTGACGATCTATCGCCTACCCCTGCTTTCAACTATGGGCGCTTTAAGTGCAACCATGACTAACCCGCCCGGTTTGAATGCGGCGCAGTCCCAAGCCGAGACTGATTTGCCCACCGTAGCCTACGCATCCGTATACCCTGTTGCGTTGATATTTAAGATTATTATGGCGCAGGTGCTTGTGGAGGTGTTGAGCAAGTTTCTTAAGTAACTGGAATGTCCCGATCAGGCGCACGAATTGCATTTCCTTTTCTGCCTGACCCTTTTCTACTTTTTTGTTGAAGGAGGAGGTATGAGCTATCACATCTATAAAGCTGTTGTGGTTGGTTCCGGTACGATGGGGGCGGCATTAGCTGCGCACCTTGCCAATGCCGGTGTGCCAACAACCCTGCTGGATATAATTCCCAACAAGCTGACGCCAGAGGAAGAGAAAGCCGGGCTGTCTCTTAAAGATAAGGTAGTCCGAAACCGTATCGTCAATCAGGGATTGGAACGGGCGCAGAAATCCAAGCCTGCCAGTTTTTTCTCTTCGGATGGATTTGCGCTTGTTAAAACCGGTAACCTCGAAGTCGATTTTGACACCATCGCCGAAGCGGATTGGATTATTGAAGCCATCATTGAGAACCTGAAAATCAAGCAGGACTTGATGACCCGCATAGATAAAATCCGCAAACCGCAAGCTATCGTTACATCGAATACATCCGGTATTCCCTTGAAGGAAATCGCCAAAGGACGTTCGAAGGGGTTTAAGCAACATTTCCTGGGGACGCATTTTTTCAATCCTCCCCGATACCTGAAGCTGCTCGAGATCATCCCCACTGCTGACACACTGCCCGCTGTAACAGCATTTATCAGCCACTTCGGTGAGTATCGTCTAGGCAAGGGTATTGTGATGTGCAAGGATACTCCCAATTTCATCGGAAACCGTCTGGGATTTGGTACCGGCGCGTTCGCGCTGGATTACATTATCAGGAATGGCTACACCGTGGATGAGGTGGATGCCATTACCGGTCCGCTGATGGGGCGCCCCAAGACCGCCACCTTCCGACTGATCGACCTGGTTGGAGTAGATGTGTGGGAGCATGTCGGCAAGAATCTTGCCCCCGCCATCCCTCATGACAAGTTAGCGCAACAATATCTCTCATCGGATAAGCCAAATAAGTTGATCCATGCCATGATCGAGAAGGGATGGTTGGGGAACAAAAACAAAGTTGGGTTCTATAAGGAAGTCCGCACTGAGAATGGCAAGAAAGAATTCTGGTCGCTAAACCTTGAATCTCTTGATCATGAACCTCCCAAGAAGATCCGCTTTGATTCGATGGGTAAAACGAAAGATGTGGAAAATCCAGGTGAGCGGCTAAAGGTTTTGCTGGGAGAAAGTGACAAGGCAGCTAGGCTAGTCCAAGCACTGACCTATCAGGGCTTCCAGTATGCATCGCACATCATCCCGGAAGTAGCCGATTCGCCAATGCCATTGGATGACGCCATCCGCTGGGGCTTTGGCCATGATGCCGGACCGTTTGAGGTATGGGATATGCTCGGGGTCAAGTCGACGGTCAAGGCGATGGTCGATTCCGGTTTCGTCCCTGCCAAATGGGTGGAAAAGATGCTCGCGGCGGGGTTTAAATCCTTCTATAAATACGACAAGGCAGGGACGAAAATCTCGGTATACAATGTCAAGAAAAAGGATTATGTCCCGATCCAGAAGACATCAGGTTTGGTGACATTGAGCCAGGCCAGGCAGACGAAGAAGTTGATCAGTGAGAATGCAGGCGCCAGCCTGTTCGACATCGGAGATGGGGTGGCGTGCGTTGAATTTCACACCAAGATGAACGCACTCGACGATGATATCTTCGAGATGATTCGTGAGGGGCTTGACCGCGCCGAGTCGGATTTTGATGGTCTGGTGGTGGGCAATGAGGCTGAGAATTTCTCGGCAGGGGCGAATCTGTTCATGGTAGTGGTTGCAGCCCAGCAAGGGATGTGGGACACGCTCGATGCGGCGGTCAAGAAGTTGCAGGATATGAACATGCGCATGCGATACTTCCCCAAACCTGTAGTGGTTGCCCCGGCAGGGCTCGCCTTGGGCGGTGGTTGTGAAGTAACCATGCACGGCTCGCGCGTCGTCGCAGCGGGTGAGTTATATATTGGTCTGGTGGAGCTAGGCGCTGGCGTCATTCCTGCCGGCGGCGGGACAAAGGAAATGCTGCGCAGGCTCGTTAATCCGCCGATGCGTATAGCAAACACAGATGCCCTGCCTTTTCTGATGCGCATGGTTGAACAGGTTGGCCAGGCAAAAGTGGCAACCAGCGCCGAAGAAGCGCGCCAGTTTGGAATACTAAATTCCAGTGACCGGATTGTAATGAATCGGGGGCATCTCCTCACTGAAGCCAAGCAGGAAGTCCTGGCGATGGCTGCGGCGGGATATCGTCCTTCTGCACCTGAGCAGATTTACGCAGCCGGTCGGGAAGCGCTGGCTGCATTGCGGGTCGGCCTTCATATGTTCAAACTCGGGAAGCAAATCACGGAGTTCGATGCTGTCATTGCCAACAAACTTGCTTACGTGATGACAGGTGGAAACCTGAGCCGGCCTACATGGGTCAGCGAGCAATATATTCTTGATCTGGAGCGTGAGGCTTTCATTTCTCTTTGTGGGGAGGAAAAGACTCAAGCCCGGATGTGGGCATTACTCCAAACTGGCAGGCCGTTGCGAAATTAGGAGGTAGGAATGAATACTCATGATGCTGTTATTGTTGCTGCTGCCCGCACCCCTATCGGTAAAGCCAAGCGAGGGGGGCTGGCTACTGTTCGCCCGGATGAAATGGCCGCGCTGGTGGTCCGGGAGGTGCTCAAACGTGCACCTGGTCTGGATCCGACCGAAGTCGAAGATGTGATCCTCGGGTGCGCTTTCCCCGAGGGCGAGCAGGGTCTCAACATGGCTAGGACAGTCGCACTGCGGGCAGGATTGCCTTACACCGTTAGTGGAGAAACCATTAACCGGTACTGCTCTTCGGGCTCTCAGGCCATCGCCCATGCCGCTTTTGCGATTATGACCGGGCAAATGGAGGTTGCCATTGCGGGAGGGGCTGAGTCCATGAGCCTCATCCCGATGACCGGAAATAAATTCGCGCCCAACCCCGCCTTTGCGGCTGAGGATCCCAGCGCGTTTACCAGCATGGGTTTGACTGCTGAAAATGTCGCAGAAAAATATGGGATCAGCCGTCAAGACCAGGATGCTTTTTCACTCCGCAGTCATCAGCTTGCATCGAAGGCGGTCACTTCGGGTCTCTTTGATCCAGAGTTGGTGACCGTTGACGTGGAAGTGACTGAGGTTGTTGATGGTAAGCCTGCAATTCGTCAATTCACAGTAAAACGCGATGAGGGACCTCGTTCCGATACGACACTCGAAGCGCTTGCGAAGTTGCGCCCGGCTTTCAAAGAAGGTGGCACCGTCACAGCAGGCAATTCATCCCAGATGTCGGATGGAGCCGCTGCAGTGATCGTCATGTCCGCCGAGAAAGCAGACGAGTTGGGACTGAAACCACTCGTCAAGTTTGTCTCGTTCGCCACCGGCGGTGTCCCGGCGGAATTAATGGGAATAGGCCCTGTCGCCGCAGTTCCCAAGGCATTAAAGCTGTCAGGGTTGAAACTCGGTGATATCGCCCTTTTTGAGATCAATGAGGCTTTTGCTTCCCAGTCGCTGGCCGTGGTCCGCGAGCTGGGAATTGACGTGGACAAAGTCAATGTCAATGGTGGTGCCATCGCCCTTGGACATCCATTGGGCTGCACGGGCGCAAAACTGACAACTCAACTGATTTACGAGATGGCTCGTCGAAAATCCAGATATGGCATGGTGACCATGTGTATTGGCGGTGGCATGGGCGCGGCAACCATATTTGAGAATCTGCAGATGAATTGATCTAGTGCCAATTTATGTTTAGTCCAGTATTGTCTCGAACTACTTTCTGGTGTATCAAAAACCATACAACTCAATGATAAGGAGACTCAACAATGGCTGATCTCACAATTGCAGAACTGATGGGAAAAATGCCCAAGGCATTCAATCCTGAAAAAGCGCAGGGATTGGACACCGTCCTTCAATTCAAGTTCACCGGCAGGGAGGCAGGCGACTGGTATGCCGTGATCAAAGAAGGCGCAGTCAAGGTGGAGCAAGGTGTTAATCCCAGCCCGAAGATGACCCTCACTGCGGATTCAGACGATTACATCGCGCTCTTCACTGGAAAACTGGATCCGATGCAGGCTTTTATGCAGGGCAAGTTGAAACTCCAGGGTGACTTGAACCTCGCGATGAAGATGACGCAATTCTTCAAGATGCGCTAATTTCTATGATGCGAGCGCGCTACGTCTCCCGCTGAATATCCATTTTAAATGTCCGGCACGCAATTACAATGTGCCGGCCATTTAATAATAAGATGAGGTGTCAGGAAATGTATAGTTATCTGTTGAATAGCCATCGGGTGTATGAATCGATTAAGTGTATAGCCCCCAATCCAGCGCGGTCGGATCCTCCATCATTGAAAAATCCCAGACGTCCATGCCCATCTCGACTATAACAGGCATATTCAATCCTTCCTGGGCTTTCTGGCGGGTCATATCTACCATGGCGGGACCATAAGGGCAGAAGGGGGTGGTGAGTATCATCTTCAGGCGACCGTTTTTTTCTTCGATATGGACATCGCGTACCAGCCCAAGCTGGATAATATTCAT
>JBGPQJ010000059.1:0-16312 GCA_041488995.1 Anaerolineae bacterium | reverse complement strand
GGATCTTGCCGCCGGCATCGGCAATGGCGATCTCAACACCATTGCGCGAGTCGACGCCCAGGGTTTTATTCGGGCCTGCGACGACCAGAGCGTAAGCGATGTGGACGGGTTCACCCGGTTTGATGGTGACGCAGCCAAGCGCGTCCTTGCACTCATAGGCGGCTAGACGGCATGCAGTTCTCCCGCTACTGTAGGGAATTCCCGCCATTGGCTGTCCGTCGGTCGGTTTCCATGTCGGCACATTAGTTTGGATTTTGCAAGTATACAAGCCGGTTAATAAATCATCCATCCAGACCTTCACCTCAGCCGGTACCTCATTCTCGAGATCGTGGTAGGGAGCATAACCCGCGCCGCCGATGTAGTTGCCGTCCGGGAAGGAGCTGAAGGAGTCCTCTTTGGCTGCCTTGATCAGGTCGAAGACGCTCGGGGCGATGACCTTAGTCGCACTGGAGAGCAGGCGCGGCGCCGCCTCGGGCAGCGTATAGTACTGGTCGACGTCCACGCCGATGGCATAGCGGCCGGCCTGCGCCGCAGCAGTCATGGCGCCATTGCTGGTCTGGCCCGCGGCGCCGAAGATCGTATCCGCGCCCTTGTCCATCAGGGCTTTTGCAATCGCCGCGCCCCATTCGGGATCGCTAAAGGGTAAATTGAGGTCACCGTTGTAATAGACCACATCGACAATGGTGGTCCTGCCCGTCTGCTGGTCGGCGAAAGCCGCGCCGGCGCGGTAGCCCTCGCAGTAGCGCCAGACTGGCGGGATGTAGTCAGGACCGCAAACCGCGGCGATCTGGCCGGTCTTGCTCATCCTCGCCGCCAGCGCGCCGACCAGAAAGCCAGCCTGATCTTCGGGGAAGGTCAGGCCTATCAGGTTGGCAGGCCTGGACTGGGTGAAATCTTGGAACTGGTCCACGCCGATGAAATGGACGCCGGGATATCTCAATGCCGCGTTCGTGGTGGCTTCACCCAACATCCAGCCGACTGTGACAATCGCGTCATAACCGCCTTCCGCAAAAATCCGGATGTTGTTGTCATAATCCACAACGTCTTTGGTTTCAATAAATTGAACCCAGTCCGCCAGACCCTGCTCCTTGGCATACAGGACGCCCTTCCAGGCAGCCTGGTTAAATCCATTGTCATTGACGGAACCCACATCGGTGACCAGGCCAACACAAAAAACGCTGGGGGTGGCGCACTGCTCGGGGGAAACTTGCACGACGGCGGGTTTTTTAACGAGCGTGGCAGCCAGAGGCTCGCTCGCCGCTGAAGTGGGGTTGACGTTAACCGCCCCGGGCGGTTTGATAAAGGATATTGCCAGCCAGACCCCTCCAATCACCGCGATGCCTGCGACCACCCAGGGCCACCAGCGCAGCGGGCTTTTTGCGGCCGGTTTGCCGGCATCCTGCATCGCTGGCTTTCCAGCACTCTTCTTCGCTGCCGCGTGTCCGGACGGCTGTGAAGCGATGACCGTCTCCAGTGCTGCCTCTTTCTCTTTCATAACCGCCACCGTCTTTAGGTCGGCTGCCTTCACAGGTTCCGGCGGGGGCAGAGTCTCGGTGCCGGTGAGGGTGGCGGAAGTTGCTGCAATGGTCGGCAGAATTGGTACCTCTCTCGTCACATCGCCCAGGAGTAACCCCTCCAGCGCCCTGGCAAAATCATCCATCGTCTGGTAGCGGTCTGCAGGCTCTTTAGCCATCGCTTTGATCAGCACTTTTTCCACCGCTTCGGGCAAATCCGGGATGTATTGCAGGGGGCGCGGCAGGGGTTCGGTGGCCTGCTTGAGCAGGATGGCAGCCGGGGTGTCGGCGCTGTAGGGCGTGCGCCCGGTGACCATCTCGTACATGACCACGCCCAGTGAGTAAATATCGGATTGGGAGGTGGTCTTCCCCGTCCACTGCTCGGGGGCCATGTACTCCGGCGTGCCAATTCCGACGCCGGTGGCGGTGAGAGTCTGCCCGCCGGCATCCAAAATCTTGGCGATGCCAAAGTCGGTCAGCATGGGCTGGCCTTTTTGGGTCATCAGGATATTGGAGGGTTTGACATCCCGGTGGATCAGGTTCTGTTCGTGAGCGTAATCCAACGCCTGGGCAATGGGCAGGAGCAGCTTGCAGGCTTCCTGCCACCTTATGGGCTGGCCCAGCCTGCCTTTGAGCGTACCGCCTGGCAGGTAATCCATCACCAGGTAAGGAACTTTGTCCTGCTCTCCGTAGTCGCTGATGTGGACGATGTTAGGATGTGTCAGGCGCGCCAGGGATTTGGCTTCGCGCTCGAAACGGGCCAGCACGCTCTGCAGCGAAGCCGGTGAGAACTGGTCCAGGCGGATGACTTTGACAGCCACGTCCCGCTCCAGGCGCGTGTCGTAGGCTTTATACACAGTTGCCATGCCACCCTCGCCAAGCTGCTCGAGGATGTGGTAACGACCTAAGGATTGGCCGACGAGATTCATTATGCCTCCCTCTCAATGGGTTTGCTAGTTCATTATTACACAGGAACCCTGCACATTCAATCGTGAGTTGTCCATTTTCTCGGTTGGTTGAGGCGCAATAAAGCCTTTGACAGGTCGTGGACAATTCTCAGCATCCTGCTGATGGGAAGGTATGCCATGCTGTTTACTTTTGATGTATGAACAGGTCAGCAGAGTCTGCATGGTAAAAAAACAAAACGCCCCGACAGAAGCGTTTTGTTCGAAGGTCAATTCTATTTAGGGCGGTATTTCATTAACCAATCCTGTATGTCCAACGCTTTATTCTCTTTTTCCGGCGTCGACCGCTGGTAGCTGCCATCCGCCTGCATGACGCGTGCCCGTACATTGTCCTTGAGATAAACCTGCAGGACCTCGTCACTGAGATAGCGTACGTGTTCAGGTCTTTCCAATGGGAAGACCACTTCCACCCGGTGGTTGAGGTTACGCTGCATCAGGTCTGCCGAACCCAGGAAAATCTCTTCCTTGCCGCCATTCAGGAAGTAAAAGATGCGGCTGTGTTCAAGGTATCGCCCAACAATGGAAATGACCCGGATGTTCTCGCTCACGTTTTTCACACCGGGTCGCAGGGAGCACATACCGCGTACCAGCAAGTCCACTTTGACTCCTGCCTGAGAGGCCTCATAGAGCAGCTGGATTATCCTGGGGTCAATCAGGGCATTGACCTTGAAAATCAGTCGGGCTTCGCGTTTTGCCTTCGCGTGCTCGATCTCACGGTGGATGAGTGCTTCCAGCCGCTGACGCAGGTTGGCGGGTGCAACCAGGAGTTTGTGATAGTCCTGCTTCGTGGAGTAACCGGTCAGGTAGTTGAAGAGGTCCGTTGCGTCCGCTCCAATGGCTTCATCGCAGGTGAACATCCCGATGTCCTCATAGATTTTGGCGGTCACGGTATTGTAATTTCCTGTGGCGAGGTGCACATAACGGCGGATGCCGTCCCCTTCCTTGCGGATGACCAGCCCGATCTTGCTGTGTGTTTTGAGTCCCACCAGACCATAAACAACATGTACCCCCGCCTGCTCCAGCATGCGTGCCCAACCGATATTGCTCTCTTCATCGAAGCGTGCTTTTAATTCGACCAATACGGCGACCTGTTTTCCACGTTCAGAAGCCTCGAGCAACGCTTCAACCACGGGTGAGTTCTGCCCGACCCGGTACAGGGTTTGTTTGATGGCGAGGACGTGCGGGTCGCGCGCTGCCGCAAAGAGAAAATCTACGACCGGAGAGAAAGCGTCGTAGGGGTGGTGGAGCAGGATGTTCTCCTGCCGGATGATTTCGAAAAAATCTCCGGCGAGGGTTGTGTCTCGAAAAGCTCGTGGGACATACGGGGAGTAATGTGGATACTTCAGGTCGTGGCGCTCAACATTGTTATAGAGTTGCCACAGACACGACAGATCCAATGGGCTATGGAGTACGTAGAGATCGTTAGGATTGATTTCGAGGTTCTCGATAAGCAAGTTCCGAATCTCGGCAGGCATGTTCTCATAAATCGCCACATGCACCACAGATCCAAACTTGCGCCTGCGGATGCTCTGCTGCATCGTCTCCAGTAGATCATCTGCTTCAAGTTCCTGGATTTCCACGTCGGCGTCGCGCAGAATGCGGAAGAGATGCGCGGAGACGACTTCCATACCGGGGAAGAGAGATTGTAAGTTGGCAACAATCACCTGCTCCAGCCAGACGAAATAATGGTGAAAAGGAATGGTGCCATCCTTGCGGACATAGCCGGAGGATCGTTTGATGGGTACCATGCGCGGCAATGTGTCTGGGACTTTCAACCGTGCAAATTTCTCGTTCCCCTTTTTATCGCGGATAACGATGGCGAGATTCAGGCTCAGGTTTGAGATATGTGGAAAAGGATGACCCGGGTCGAGTGCCAGAGGGGTAAGGATGGGGAAGACGACATCCTTGAAATAATCGTCAACCCTGCCTTTTTGTGCTTTGCTCAATTTACTATAGTCGAGCACATGGATGCCGGCCTTATCAAGCTTTGGCTTGATTTTCTTGAGAAAATACTGCTGAGCGTCGGCGAAGAGTTCGAGCGCAGACTTGCGGATGGCTGCCAGTTCATCAGGTGGGGTCATCCCGTCGGGCGAGACTCCCATAAAATGCGCCTCCACCTGCTTGAGGATACCGGAGACGCGCACCATAAAAAACTCGTCCATATTGGAGCCAAAGATGGCGAGGAACTTCAACCGTTCGAGCAGGGGATTACGTTCATCATGGGTTTCATCCAGCACGCGGCGTTGAAATTCAAGCAGACTGAGCTCGCGGTTGGCGAGCAATGCCGGGTTACTGATAACACCATTTTCGTGCATGTCGTTTACTCTATCTTTCAGAAGGATTCAATAAGTGGTCTGAAGCCATCCTCGCCCTGGCTGAATTGAGCGCCCTGATCGTTGCCGCCTCCAACATGGATTCGGCTGGGAGGATGTTCTCGTGGTTAAAATTCAGATTTTTGAGCATCATGCATCTTTTTTGATAATTCATGAATTCTGCCTATCATTATAGGCGAAAATAAAAAAGACCTGCAAGGCAATAATGGATTTTTTACAGGAGTGCAGTATTTTTTTTATTGCTGGTAAGCCTTGCAGTAGGGGAATGTCGAAGCACCCCACCTCGGGAGGATTGTAAAGTATAAGTGACAATGTGCAATCTTTAATTAGTGAAATTATTCACAATGGTTATTTCTATCATATAAATCCCATGACACTTTGCACTTCGGTGTGACTCTAAGGTTTGTTATTATTTTCACAAATATATATGCATATAAGAATATAAGGAATAGAAAAGATGAATTCAACCCTCGAGTCTGAAGTTACCCAACTGCATGCTGAGATTTGTGCCGGGCTGGCAGACCCAAACCGGATTTTGATACTTTACGCGTTGTCACATGGTTCGCGTAATGTGACGGAATTGTGCAAAGAGCTGAAAATGCCTCAGCCGCTGGTGTCACGCCATCTCAAGGTCTTACGCGAGCGTGGCATGGTCACTACCGAACGGCGTGGGACGGTGATCATTTACAGCCTCGGTGACACACGGCTGGTGGAAGCGCTGGATTTGCTGCGCGCGGCCATGCGCGAAATACTTGCCAGACGCGCTGCCCTGGTGGGGGCGCTCGAATAGGATTCCACGCGCAACTGCGCGAAACATAAATACACTTTCGGAGGGAAACATGACCGAGAAGAAGAATAAGATGACGTTGATCGTTCTGAGCGGGGACCTGGACAAGGTGATGGCTGCATTCATCATTGCATCAGGTGCTGCTGCCAGCGGCACAGAGGTGATTATGTTCTTCACCTTCTGGGGGCTGAAAGCCATCCAGAAAGATGGCTTGTTGACCGGACAGAGCCTTTTTGGTCGAATGCTGGGAGTGATGAACCGAGGCGGTTTGAATGCGATCGGTCCTTCCCGCCTGAACATGGGCGGCATGGGACGCTGGATGTTCAAGAAGATGATGAAGGAAAAGGGAGTAACCCAACTTCCCGAACTGCGCGAAGCAGCCATTGCCCTCGGTGTGAAATTGCTGCCGTGCCAGATGTCCGTCGATGTAATGGAATACAAGAAAGAAGATTTTATCCCTGAAGCGGAAGAAGCTGTCGGTGTGGCGACCATGCTCGAGCACGCCAACGAATCGAGCATGATGTTCTATATCTAGCCTATCAAATTAATCGCCCCTGCCCTTCGTTTTTGAAAAGGGCAAAGGGAATGGATAAGAAAGGAATATTCCATGTCTGATACCCCTAAACTTTCCCTTGATTTCAAAGGGCTCTTATGCCCGATGCCGGTGGTCAAGATTGCACAGGCGATGAAACAGGTCGAGGTTGGAGATTTGGTAGAAGCTGTCGCGACCGATCCCGGCGTGATGGCAGACATCCCTGCCTGGGCGCGCACCAGCGGTAACGAAGTGGTGACCCTCGAAAAACAGGATAAAACGATCCACTTCGTCGTCAAGCGCCTCAAGTAAAACAATCCTGGGGATCAGAAACGGTTCGGTGGCTGGTCCCCATCATTTCTCCTGGAGTTGATTAATGACCGGATTATTGTTAGCACAGATATTGGCAATCCTAGGGCTCGCCGTGGCAGTAGTCGGGATTTACCTCCGCTACCGCGAAACCAAACGCCGCGCTCTGCCTGCCGACCGCTCGCCCTTGAAAGGCGTGCCATCGCATGGCGTCACGTATGCCTTTACCACAGGGATGATGCCGTGGGCGAAGGAAAGCACCCGCCTCCACATGATTGCCTATCTGCGGGGAATTGGGTTCCACATCGGTATTTTCGCGGCGCTCGGCGCGCTGATCATCAACCCGTTCTGGGGTCTTCTCCCGTCCATCCTGCGATCCCTGCTGGCAGCCGTGCTGGTGATCGGCTCACTGCTGGGTGCAGCCGGCGGGATCATGCGCATCGTCGAGCATAACCTGCGCAGGTTGTCCGTTCCGGATGACCACTTTGCGGTCTGGCTGGTCACCTTGTTTATGGCCTGCGCTGCCCTGGCGGTCTGGAACTCATCCTACTTGATCCCGTTCTATCTTATTTCAGCGGTCACGCTGGTCTACATCCCCTTAGGAAAAATCCGCCACTGTTTGTATTTCTTCTTCAGCCGGTATTTCTTCGGTAAATTCTTCGGTCGGCGCGGAGTTCTCCCGCATCCCGAGCCTGTGAAGTAGGTGTATTGTGACAGAGACGATTGACCTTGCCCTGAAAACACTCGAAGCGCAACTGAACCAGCCGCTGGAAACTGCGCTTGAAGCCTGTGCCCGGTGCGGTTTGTGCGCCGAATCCTGCCACTACTACCGCGCCGAAGCACAACTGGAGCATATTCCCGCTTATCGCGCCGAGCGCCTGCGCTCCGTTTATCGCTATGAGCATGATTTTCTCAGCCGTGTCTTCCCGGCCTGGACGGGGGCAAAGAAACTTGACGAACCGACCCTCGCCAGCCTGACCGAAATTGCCTTCAGCCAGTGCACCTTGTGCCGCCGCTGTACCGTCAACTGCCCGCTGGGCGTGGATACACCCTTGATGATGCGCGCCATCCGCGCCATGGCAACCGCGTCCGGGACTGCACCGGAGATCCTCGTCATGCTGGCGGATGTCGCCATCGAAAAGGGTAAAGATCCATCATTCTACAAAGAGATGTTCCTTGAACAAATCAAGGAAATGGAAACGCAATTGAAGGAAATGACTGGCGATGCGGACGCCACCATCCCGGTGGAGAAAGCCGGTGCCAGAATCCTCTATGTCCCTCTGGCTGGCGCGCACACCATCCTGCCGCCTGCGATCGTGTTCAACGCCGCCAAAGCGGATTGGACCCTGAGCATATTCGAATCCGCCAACTACGGCGTGTTCCTGGCGGACGTGAAACGCGCCAAGGAAGTTGCCCGGCGCATCGTGGACGAAGCCACCCGTCTGGGCGTACAGGAAATCGTCATCGCCGAGTGCGGGCACGCCTATGCATCTTATCGCTGGGATGTTCCCAACTGGTTCGGGGAGTCGTTCACCTTCAAGGTCCGCTCGCTGATCGAAGTACTGGCGGAATACATCGCCGATGGCAAGATCAAAGTTGACCCGACTGCCATCCCCGAGACGGTGACCTACCACGATTCGTGCAACCTGGGGCGCAACGGCGGACTTATCGAGGAACCGCGCTTTGTGTTGCACCGGACGGTCAGCGACTTCCGTGAGATGACGCCCAACAAAGCTGAGGCTTTCTGTTGCGGGGGCGGGGGCGGAATCGTCGCGCTCGCCGAATATGCAGACCGGCGCATCGCCGCCGGGAAGCCCAAAGCCGACCAGATCAGGAACACCGGTGCGAAGGTGGTGGTCGCCGCGTGCGAGAACTGCCGCCTGCAAATTGGCGACCTGAATGAAGCATACGGGCTGAACATTGAGGTAACCGCGCTGACCGATTTGGTCGTCCGCGCGATGCGCTTGCCTCAATCGTTGCCGCACCAGGTTAGATGAAAATCCTCCTTCAACATATCTGGTTTCAAACCGCATAAGAATAATATTTTTGCCGTTTGGCTGAATTTTCCAGTTAAGCGGTTTTCTTTTCCTTGTACAGAATTTCAGTTGTACCCGGTGGATGATTGGCGATAAAATAACCCCCTAGACAAATAAAAAATCCCTCGAGGAGAAAACCATGCCCCTGCCACCTACACCTTCCTTTTCTCCGCTGGCATCTCCAGATGCAATGGTCACCGCAAAGAATGTCCGTTTTACGGTGCTGACCGACCGGTTGATCCGTCTTGAATACAGCAAGGTTAATAACTTCGAGGATCGTCCGTCGCAAATCTTCTGGCATCGCAGTCAGCCTGTGCCGTCGTTCAAGAAGACCATCACGGACAAGACGATTGAAATTGAAACAGATTACCTGCTTCTAAAATATCGCCTCACCTCGCTGGGCTTTACCCGCTGGACATTGACCATCATGCTCAAGCAGAGCGGTGCCAGATGGCGTTATGGGGATTCCCCCCGCCGGGCTGGAAATCTCAAAGGGACGGCGCGCACCCTGGATGGCGATTTTGGCAGCACTCGTCTCGAGGAAGGCCTGCTTTCGCGCGAGGGCTGGTCTGTGGTGGATGACTCCCAGTCGCTGGTATTCAACGACACAGGCTGGTTCGAACCGCGTGCCGCTCCTCAAAAAGACCATTATTTCTTCGGCTACGGTAAGGACATCGCCGCCTGCCTGAAAGACTTCACCCGGGTTGCCGGTCCCATCCCCATGATCCCGCGCTACATCCTTGGCAACTGGTGGAGCCGCTACTGGACTTACACTCAGGACGAACTTTGGTTGCTCATGCAGGAATTCCGCGACCGCGGAATCCCTCTCTCTGTCTGTATCGTGGACATGGACTGGCATATCACCAGGACCGGCAATGCCTCGGACGGTTGGACGGGATACACCTGGAACCGCGATCTTTTTCCCGACCCGGACGGCTTCATCCATTGGCTGCATGAGCAGGGGCTGAAAACCGCCCTCAACCTGCACCCTGCCAGGGGGATTTATCCGCACGAGGCGCAATACCCCGCCATGGCGCGCTGGATGGGAGTCGACCCTGCCACGCAAGAGCCCATTCCTTTTGACATCAGCGACCCGCATTTCATGGAAGGCTACTTCGAGATTTTGCATCACCCCTACGAAGCCCCCTCTCCCACCGGGAGAGGAACCGGGGGTGAGGGAGTAGATTTCTGGTGGATGGACTGGCAACAGGGACGCAGGAGCCGCATCCCCGGGCTCGACCCGTTGTGGTGGCTCAACCATCTCCACTTCCACGATCTGGGGCGCGACGGTCGCAAACGTCCCTTCGTCTTTTCACGCTGGGGTGGGCTCGGCAACCACCGATATCCCATCGGCTTCTCCGGCGACACCTTCGTCCGCTGGCGTACGCTCGCCTACCAGCCCTATTTCACCGCCACCGCCGCCAACGTTGGTTACGGCTGGTGGAGCCACGACATCGGCGGGCACATGTTCAAAGACGGCACGCCCGAGCTCTATCTGCGCTGGGTGCAGTTCGGCGTCTTCAGCCCGATCTTCCGCCTGCATTCCACCAGTAAGGTTGCTCTCGACCGCCGCCCATGGGGCAAGCCCGAGCGCATCTTCAAGGCTGCGCGCGAGGCCATGCAGTTGCGCCACGCGCTGATCCCTTACCTTTACAGCATGGTATGGCGCGCCCACCGGACCGGCCTCTCCCTCGTCACACCGATGTATTATGGGAATATGGAGGCCGCCTCGGCTTTCGAGGCAAAAGACCAGTATTTCTTCGGCTCGGAACTGCTTGTCGCGCCCATCCTTAAACCAGCCAACCCGA
The DNA here is from genome assembly GCA_041488995.1 of Anaerolineae bacterium. GTDB lineage: Bacteria > Chloroflexota > Anaerolineae > Anaerolineales > Villigracilaceae > JBGPQJ01. Next base: position 6,028 of record JBGPQJ010000059.1, on the reverse strand, counting down.
AAACGGGGATCGCCCTCCGAAAAGCCTGGTTCCCGGCTGGAAGTTGGTTCAACCTATTTAACGGCGAGCAGTTAACGGGTGGACAGTGGCATGAGAGCCACGCCACGCTCGAGGATATCCCTGTCTATGCTAAAGCCGGCGCCATCGTCCCGCTCGCTCCCAAAGTTGCATGGGGCGGCATAGAGAATCCATCCGAACTCGACATTTACATTTTCCCCGGCGCGGACAATGAGTTTGCGCTCTATGAGGATGACGGCGAAACGACCGATTACCAGCACGGAAAATTTGCCATCACGCGCTTCACGCTTGAAAACGATCAATTCACTCTTCACCCCGCCGAAGGTGACTTGAGTGTTATCCCTGCCAGTCGCACATACCGAATCCACCTGCGTGGTGTGAATGAAAAGGCGCGAGCATCTCTTCCTTGTACATATGATGTCAACACCCGCACACTGAACCTTGAACCGGTGACGCTCACACCGAGTCAGAAGCTCGTCATCACGTTCACGCCTGGGTGATAGTCAAGCTGCCCATGATAGAATCAGCGCATGCAGGTCCATATCAAACTAATAGCCACTTATCAAAAATTGCTACCGCCGGGCACGCAGAGCAACATCACGGAGGTTGATGCAGCCCAGGGCACCACCGTTGCACAGGTGATGGCGCGCTTCAATGTGCCTCTCGATGACAGCAGCGTCATCCTGCTCAACGGGCTCACCGTCCCGCTCGATACACCGCTCACGGAAGGCGATACGGTCGCCGCGTTTTCTGCGATCGCAGGTGGTTAATCAATTATCAGGAGAAGAAAAATGTACGGATGGCACGGAAGACTTTTACGCGTTGACCTGACCCGCCGCAAGGCATCCATTGAAACGATCGCCCCCAGGATCTTACGTGACTACATCGGCGGGCGAGGGGTGGCAATTCGCTATCTCTATAATGAAATGGACCCCGCTGCTGACCCGTTCTCGGCGGAGAACAAGCTCATCTTTGCCACCGGCCCGCTGACCGCCACCACTGCGCCGACCGGCAACCGTTATATGGTGGTGACCAAGTCACCGCTGACGGGCGCGCTGGCGCATTCCAACTCCGGCGGTGATTTCCCAACCTGGATGAAGCGCTCGGGCTTCGACCTTTATATTTTCGAAGGCAAAGCAGACCAGCCTGTGTATGTATGGGTGAACGAAGACGAGGTCGAGATCCGATCCGCATTGCACGTGTGGGGCAAGGATGTACACCAGACGACCGATCTCCTGCTTGCTGAAACGAACGCTGACGCCAAGGTCGCGTGCATCGGTCCAGCAGGTGAAAATCGCGCCCTGATGGCTGCCATCATGAACGACAAACATCGCGCCGCAGCCCGTTCCGGGGTCGGTGCAGTGATGGGCAGCAAGAATCTCAAGGCGGTGGTGGCGATGGGACGCAAGAATCCAGCCATCTTTGACGACGCCGGCATGCGCGCGTTGAGTGTGGAACTCTCCAAAGAAGTCGGCGCGGATATCAAGAAGGGTTCCAACCTGCGCATTTATGGCACAGCCTACGTTCCGCAGGTGACCAATACGCTCGGAATCCTGCCCACGCGTAACTTCCAGAGCGGGGTCTTCGAAGGCGTGAATAATATCGACGGCGTGGCGTTGAAGGAGAAATATCTCATCACCCACAAACCGTGCTACCGCTGTCCCATCTCATGCGGACGCCTGACCGCCGTGGATGACGAAAAATATGCAGGCAAGGGCGAAGGCCCCGAATATGAAACCATTGCGTCGCTGGGTTCCTCCTGCGGCGTGGATAATCTCGCCGCGCTGACCAAAGCCAATTACCTGTGCAACGAACTCGGTCTCGACACCATCTCCACCGGGTTGACGATTTCCGCTGCGATGGAGATGTTTGAGAAGGGCATTCTCACCGAGGCGCAGACCGGCCTTCCGCTGCGGTTTGGCGATGGCGATGCAGTCATCGAGATGGTCAGGAAGATCGCTTACCGCGAAGGCTTTGGGGATGAACTCGCTGATGGCAGCTTCCGTCTCGCGGAGAAATATGGCCACCCCGAAATGTCGGTGACCGCGCGCAAGCAGGAATTTCCCGGTTATGACCCGCGCGGTTCGCAGGGCATGGGCTTGCTCTACGCCACCTCCAACAAGGGCGCCTCGCACATGGAAGGCGATGTGGCTTACGAGGAAGTCTTCGGTGTGCCGGTCAAAGCCGACCCACTGAGCACCGACGGCAAACCGGAACTGGTGAAGCGCTTCCAGGACGCATTCGTCCTCATCGATTCGGGCGGGATCTGCGTCTTCTTTGCTGTGCGTTACGTCTTCACCAAAGAGATGATGATCTGGCCGGTGCAACTCGCCGCGCTGCTCAACCTGGCAACCGGCGCGGGATACAGTCCCGAGGAAGCCCTGCGCGCCGCCGAGCGGGTCTACAACCTGGAGCGCCTGTTCCTGATCAAGGCGGGCTCCGGACCTGAATATGATACGCTCTCACCGCGCATGCTCAATGAACCATTGCCTGAAGGTCCCGCCAAAGGCCGTGTGGTGGACCTGCAGAGGATGCTGCCCGGTTATTACAAGGTGCGCGGCTGGGACGAACAGGGTTATCCGACACCGTCCAAACTGGCAGAACTCGGACTGGCTTGAATAGCCTGGTTACAATAAAACGAAGCATCCCTTTCAGTGAGAACTGCAAATGGATGCTTTTTATTTAAAGCATTCCAGGTTGATTTTTCAATTCCAGAGCCTATAATGGAATGGGGGGGTCGCTACCAGCAGGATAGGAGGAGGATATGGAAAACGTGGGGAATTCTATCAAGGCTGCATTACAGGCGGTTTCCGGCCTGGCTGTTCTGGCGAAAAGCAGGCTGCTGCGTGCTCCTCAACCGATGAGGGCAGGTCGTCTGCAGCTGCGAGGGGTCAGCGCACCCGTGGAGATCATCCGCGACCGGTGGGACGTGCCCCATATCTATGCACAATCGGAGGCAAACGCCCTGTTTACCCAAGGGTTCGTCCATGCGCAGGAACGCCTGTGGCAGATGGATTTCAACCGCCGGATGGTGGCCGGCCGCCTGTCTGAAATTCTGGGAAGTGTGGCGCTCCCGCTGGACCGATGGATGAGAATTCTGGGTCTTCGTCGATCATCCGAGGGGCAGGAATCCTTGCTCGACCCGGAATCACTCTCTCTGCTTGAACATTATGTCGCGGGGATCAACGCAGCCATCGAGAAATGCCCTCTGCCCGTCGAATTCGACCTGTTGGGATTTTCTCCTAAACCGTGGTCCATGGTGGACTCGTTGTCCTGGGTAAAGATGATGGCCTGGACCCTGTGTGTCAACTGGGAGGCCGAAGTTCTGCGCGCCAGGCTGATCGCGAAACTTGGTTCGGAGAAAGCCGCTGAACTGGAACCGCCCTTCTTCGAAGGTTGGCCGAGGGTCATCCCGCCGGGTGTGGATTATTCCTGCATTGGCAGTGAGGCGCTGCGGCGTGCGGCTGAAGCGCGCCGCTTTAGCGGACCGTCCGCGCAGGACGGGCTGGGCAGCAATAACTGGGTACTGTCAGGGAGCCGCACGGATACCGGCATGCCCTTGTTGGCCAATGACATGCACTTGGGGATGACTATGCCTTCCACCTGGTACGAGAATCACATTGTGGGAGGGAATTTCAATGTAACGGGCGTTTCTTTTCCGGGTCTGCCCCTGGTCGTTGCAGGGCATAACCCGTATGTCGCCTGGGGTTTCACGGACGGTTTCACCGATGTGCAAGATCTCTACATGGAACACCTGCGCCGCACAGACGATGGGCGGGTCCAGTATGAGTATCAAAATAACTGGTTGGAGGCAGAAGTCGTTCACGAAACAATTGAAGTCAAAGGCGGTGTGCCGGTAACACAGGAGGTCATCCTTACCCGGCATGGTCCGATCATCAATGGGCTTGCGCCGGAGGAATTGGGGGAGCAGCCGCTCGCGTTGCGCTGGACGGCCTTTGAAAAAGACAATATGCTGGGCTCTCTGCTCCAAATGGTGCGGGCGAAGGATTGCCATGCCTTCCGCGAAGCACTGCGTGACTGGTCGGTGCCTTCCCAAAATACGGTCTATGCAGATATAAAGGGAAATATAGGCTACTCTCTCCCCGGCAAACTGCCGATTCGCGCCAGAGGCGATGGGCGTTTACCCGTGCCCGGTTGGACCGGCGAATACGAATGGCTTGGATATGTGCCGTTCGAGGAACTGCCGCATCTGTACAACCCCCCTCAGGGGTATATCGCCTCCGCCAACAATCGCGTCGTCGGCGATGACTATCCTCATTGGATTGGCTATGACCACTGCACGGGCTACCGGGCTGAACGCATCGTTGAACTCGTTGAAAAACAGCCCAAAATTGACATTGGATATATCCGTTCCATGCAAATGGATCAAGTCTCCAAGCCGGCGCAACGGATGGCACGAGTCTTCGACTCGCTTCTATCGGATGATCCGGACATCCAGTCTGTGATTAAATTAATGCGTGGCTGGGATGGGTCGCTTGCGCCACACAGCGCGCAGGCTGCTGTTTATGAGGTTTTCACAATCCGACTTATAACCATTCTCCTTTCAAAAAAACTGGGCGATCTGGCACTGCGCTATGCCGGCAAAGGTCCGGTGCCTATTCTTCAAGAGACAAGTATTTTTGGTGAGCGCTCACGTGAATGGCTTGAATCCATTTTGTCAAGACCGGATTCTCCCTGGTTTGACCTAGGTGAGGGGATGACCCGTGAGGACCTGTTGGTCAATACTTTACGGGAAAATGTTGATTATTTGAAGATCGCCTGCGGTCCGCGAATAGAGGACTGGACCTGGAGCAAACTGCACCAGATTACTTTCAGCCATTCTTTGGGAAGCGTCAAACCACTGGATCGTTTCTTCAACCGCGGTCCTTATCCACTCGGCGGGGATTTCGATACCATCTGGGCCTCCGGCGCAACCCGTAACGACCTGAGCCATGATCTCATCGTGGGTCCGCCCTTCCGATTTATCGCTGATCTGCAGGATTGGAACCGGTCTCTGGGCATGCTCGTGCCGGGACAAAGCGGCCACCCGATGAGTCCTCACTATGCGGACAACATCCAGGGGTGGTTAAAAGGGGATTACCATCCCATCCTCTTTGACCGGGAAGCCGTGCTCAAGGAAGCGGACGCGACGCTGGTAATAGATCCTGCGTAAACGTCTTGCGGCTGTACGCTATACTTAATCACCTGCAGGAGGATAAACGATGGCAAAAAATAGAATGGATGAATTGCTGGATGTCTTAAGAGTCCTGCCCGGCAAGAAGATAAACTTGAAGAAGGACTACGACCCTGGTTTTACCGGCAAATGGATGAAGAAAGAAGAGGCTGAAGAAACCCTGGCAGAAGGTGTGCAATTGCTGGCAGAGATGCAGGACAAATTGTATGCGCAGGATAACTATGCCCTGCTGACGATCCTGCAAGCGCTGGACGCAGCCGGCAAGGATGGCACGATCAAGCATGTGATGTCCGGCGTGAACCCGCAGGGCGTCAACGTCTACAGCTTCAAGGCACCATCGGGTGAGGAGCTGGACCACGATTATCTGTGGCGCAACTTCCTTACCTTACCCCGTCGCGGGCATATCGGCATCTTCAACCGGTCTTACTATGAAGAGGTGCTCGTCGTACGCGTTCATCCCGAATTCCTGGCGGGGCAAAAGCTTCCGCCCAAATTGAAGGACAGGAATATCTGGAATCGGCGGTACGAGGAGATCAACAACTTCGAGAAGTATCTGGTGGATAACGGCATCATTGTGGTGAAATTCTTCCTAAACGTCTCCAGGAAAGCACAGAAAGAGCGTTTCCTCGCACGCGCCATGATGCCGTCAAAGAACTGGAAGTTCTCCGCAGCAGATATACAGGAACGCCAGCACTGGGATGAATACATGACCGCTTACGAAGACGTCTTCAACCACACCAGCACGGAGTGGGCGCCTTGGCACATCGTGCCTGCCGACCATAAGTGGTTCACCCGATTAGCGGTAGCCGCAGTGCT
>JBGPQJ010000058.1:0-16756 GCA_041488995.1 Anaerolineae bacterium | reverse complement strand
GGTTCCACACTCCCCTGCCGGAGAAAGACTGGCTTCCAGATGCGCCAAAGGTGCCCGAAGATATTGATAGCTGATAGCCGTTTTTTCAGCTAGATCCAAAGTCGGATTGCAGGCAGCAGGGAAACCCAGACGCCAAAGGAAAACGAATATTTAGTGATAACGACCGGAAACTTTTCACTTGACGAACAAACAGTGTTTGAAATAGAGACTGGGCTTTCCGGCTGAAATATCGATAAAGGAGGATTCGTAATATGACCCTGGTTTATGAAAAAAACATTCCTGGTCCTGCAACGCATGCGCTTGTGATCGGTGTGGGCTATTTTGCTCACCTGCCAGGCGGAAAGGGTAAGCTCTATCCTGATAACGACGGCCTAGGGCAGCTCACCTCCTCGCCTCACTCGGCGCGCGCCTTCGCCAACTGGTTGCTAACGGGCTACCGTAACCCATCCAAGCAGCTGTCTACAATAGAGATGCTGATCTCCGAGCCGGATGACAGCACTTTCACCCTGGTGGGAGGAGAAAATAAAGCGGTGGAGCGCGCCACATTCAGCAAAGTCAAGAAAGCATTACTCAAATGGAAAGGACGTGGGGACAAAAATCAGGAACACTTATTGATTTTCTTCTTCTGCGGCCATGGCGTTTCAAAAGGGTACGCCACCTCCTTACTCATGGAAGACTTCGGCAAAATCCCCGAGAATCCACTTGAACACGCCCTCTCGTTTCGCGATTTTTATGATGGCATGGACATCTGCCAAGCGCGCCAACAGTGCTATTTCATCGACGCCTGCCGGACAGCTTCACCTACCCTTATCACCCGTTACAACAACTACACCGGCCAGCCGGTAATTCCGGGTTCGGCTATCCTGGCAGCGTTGGGGTCGCGCACCGCACCGATTTTCTATGCTACCGTCCCAGGCAGTACAGCCTACGGACGCGCGGGCGAAGCGAGCGTGTTCACCGATGCGCTCCTCAAAGCGCTCAAAGGGGCTGGCAGCAATAATCTGGAAGAAGAAGGAAGCTGGCGCGTTGACACCAACACGCTCAACCAGGGCTTGGATTACCTGTTGCGCTGGACCTTGGGCGAATCGTCCGGGGTGGGCCAGGTGATCTCTGTGGACGAACTGGTAAATTTCACGTTGCATTACCTGGATGGCAACCCGATCGTGCCAGTGTCCATCGGCTGCAAACCCAGCGAGGCGAACCTGGCAGCGCGGTTGGGTTATAGCAAACCTGAGGGAGTGGGAACCGTAATCCGGCCGGATACGCAGGATTCTGATTGGCATGTGGAGCTCGAGCTGGGCGAATATCACTTCTTCGCCGAGTTTCCCAACGGCGGTTATTCCAGTGACCATCAGGATCGTTCAGTGACACCACCGTTTCGCAAAGTATCATTGGAGGTGGCAAAATGAGCGTCTTAAAGATTCGCCTGGATGTTAAAGATTTGGGTAACGGACCTAAAGAGTTCGGCGTCGTAGCGAATATCCACCCTCTATCATCCAAAGATCGCACGCCCCAAATCTCGCGTGAGGAGCGGAAGAACCTGCAGAACATCCTGATCCCGGCCGGGAATATTGGGGACTCTAATCCTGAATACCATTCCGTCATACTCCCCCCGGGAAGCTATTTCGTTGAAGCGATCCTCCCCTCGCAGGAAGTAGTCGGAGAAGAAGTCCTGGTTTCCGATTCTCCCATCGCACAAGAGCTGCGATTGGCTTCGAAAGAATCCTCCCATGAGTGGTTGAGCTGGCAGCGCTTTAGCGGAAACGTCACCTCAGCTCAACAATATGCCAGCAGTTTAGATTTTATGGTAAAAGGCATTCCATCAGCTTTGAATACCGTTCTGGTAGCTATCGTATCGCCGCCCAAGGATCAACCTCCGGTTCTCGACCCGGTAACAGCCTGGCTCACGCAAGGCTTCTTTTTTCGCAATACCCAGTTACTGGAGAGTATCCGCACAAACCCAATTGGCGCTTTTACAGGCTGGCAGGCGTTGAACCCGCCCGCGCGAGTTTCCTCTCCGCTACAAGCCTACGCCTCGGACCCGGTTTATGAAGTTCATGATTTCAACATGGGCAAACTCACTAACCTCATCGGTTCGCCGATATTTTCAGGAGGCTTTAACCAAGAGCGAGTGGATCGTTACTATCTATTCGCTCAAGGACAGGGTTTTCCGGACCAATTTAGTGTCTTGCCTGAACCGTGGGTTTTGACAGATTATAGTGGGGATGCGACAGTCGAAGCGCTTTTATTGCGAGCAGGAATTTCCACGAGCAGCACAAATGGGTTGGATCAGGGCTTTAGGATCTCGATCGTCGTACAAGAGAAGATTTTCGGTTCACTGATTGGCTATCTGGGTGCCGGGCGATTGCCAGCCGCAGACACGATCATCCGGAGGGCGACGGGATTGTTGTTTGAAAAGGGTGAAAACCCTCTTGCTGCAGCGGCCGGCGCTTATGTTCTCCTGGGTAACCCAGTGTCTGAACGTCCAGATTACTGGCACGATTGGGTGCGAAATTTGATGAATCGATTCCCCTGGCTGCCAGATGGTGCGATCCTATACGGCAGGCTGCTTATGGAACAGAGCCGCGACCAAAATAATCTGAAGCAGGCGCATGACTGCTTCCTTGAAGGTTTCCGGCGTGGGTTGCCATTCTTCTCCAAAGGGGTTAGCTATTTGCTTGATGGGCTGAACCGCTTCGTCAACGACGCGCGCCGGAATGGAGCCTCAGATGAACCGATGGAAGCAGCGCTCGGGATTGTACGAGATCTGGCGCTGCGTACCAACGCTCGACAACCGTTTACAAGCGTCCTACTTGATTAAGAAAACGATGGAAATAGAGATGACTAAAACCTTCCGCGTGCGTATGCTCCCCGCCCGTCAGGGTGACTGTCTGTGGATCGAATACGGCGATCCGCAGTATCCCCACCGCTTGTTGATCGATGGTGGTACACCAGAAACGATCAACGCCCTGCAAGATCGGATTTGCCAGCTTCCCGTGGATGATCGCCGGTTTGAGCTGCTAGTCATCACCCATATTGACAGCGACCATATCGGCGGAACGCTCGCCTTGGCGAATCTGAACCTGCCGGGCCTTGTGTTCGGCGATATTTGGTTTAATGGGTGGCGGCATCTGCCTGGCTCAGGTTTTGAAGAATTTGGCCCGGTGCAGGGCGAGGTGCTGACCTCTTGGCTCGACGCGCCAGGCAGACCGTGGAATGAGCGCTTCGACCGAAAAACCGTTTACGTTCCAGATGAGGGCCTCCTGCCTTTCAAGGATCTGCCTGGAGGAATGAGGATAACCTTGCTCTCGCCTAGTAAGAAGGAGCTAAGCAACCTGCGCCCGAAATGGGAGCAGGAATGCCGCAAGGCCGGGATCGATCCAGCTAAACCACCGCCTCCACTTCAGCCTCCCCCGCCTGGATTTGAGGGGATGGGGGTAGTGAATATCGACGCGCTGGCGGAATCGCATTTTAAGCAGGATACCTCGGAGGCGAATGGGAGCAGTATTGCCCTCCTTGCCGAGTTTGATGGCCGTCGGATCCTACTGGCCGGGGACGCTTACTCCCCCGTTCTGCTTAAAAACATCCAGCGGCAGGCTGCAGTCGAGGGTCAGGAGCGACTGAGGCTGGATGCGTTCAAGCTGCCCCATCATGGCAGCAAGGCCAACCTCTCGAAGGAGCTTTTGGAAAAGGTAGAGTGCCCGCGTTATCTGTTCTCTACCGACGGCACACAGTTCAAGCACCCCGATCACGAAGCGGTTGCACGCGTGATCAAGTCTGGCGGTCCGCACCCGGAACTGCTGTTCAATTACCACAGTGAGTACAATAAGCTTTGGGATAACACGCAGTGGATGGGACAATACGGGTATTCTGTGAGTTATTCAGACGAGCATCAGAAGGGCCTGCTAGTGGACCTGTGACACCCCGGCATCTTGTGCAAGCACATGGGCGAAATAAGTTGTAATGTGAGGGTGCGTGAGTCCGACCTGCGGCGCATGCTGTACCCAGGCACCGCCTGGCAAATGAGTAGATAGCACATCCAGGCTCAAACGCAGATTGCGATGTAGGAGAAAAAATGAGCAAAATTGGAAAAGTCAAGAAACGCGGTTTCGTCATGACGGGCGGCGGCGCCAAAGGCCTCTTTGAGGCGGGGGTGATCCAAGCCTTTCATATCACAGGCATGGAGTTTGACGTGATCACCGGCTCGTCCATTGGGGCGATGAACTCGGTATTTTTCGCAGAATATTTGTTGCGTAAAAAAGAACTGCCGGCGGAGGTGCGGGCGACTCCGGAGGGGACGATCCAGGCCATGGAAGGGATGATCCGGTCCTACCATCGGGCCTGGCTACTGATGCCAGAGAAAAAAATCATTGACGACAGCCCGAACAGCTCACTGGGCGCTTTGATCGACGACCTTGGGAAATTCAACCTGGACCTGGCAGACCTCACCCGGATCGGTTGGTGGTGGCAGGACCCCAAACGGGGCGTCATCCCCAGCCCTCAGGTTTTTTCAGCGGTGCTCCGCACCGGCAAAGAACTGATAGAGCGCCTCGGAAAACCGGGTGAGCTGCTGCGCATCCTCAAAGACCACCGCCAGGATTTCTTGCGGGAGGCGACGCGCACGTATTTGAAACGCTTCCAGCTGGAAAGATCGCTGATCCCTGCAGGGGGGGAAGGGGACCAGGTCATCGAGAATATGTTCACCCAGCCGGTCACGCCGCTCCAGAAAGGACACCTGGACGGCCCGGTGGGACAGGAAATTCAACCTTCCGGCAAAGCGGAACGCCTGATCGATCCGAAGCGGACCTTCAAGGATTTAGCGGAGCGTGAGATCACGGTGAGGCTGACCCGCGCCAACTACCGCACCGGACGGCTCGAGATTTCAGCTTACCTTTCCGATGAAGATTTCATGCGTTATATGGAGAAGCAGGCCTGGCGGCTGGAAGCGGCGGATCCGGAAAAAATGCCCCTGGGCAGCTTCCGGTTGCAACTGCCCGGCAACCCGAGCGTGATAAAGGCCGCCCTGGCTTCCGGACGGTTCCCGGGTGTGTTTGCGCCCTTCCCCTTCCAGGAAATCTATCCAAAGGAGAGCTCAGAGAATCAGCTGTTGTACAGGCTTCTCAAGGACTGGATTGAAGATCCGCATGTGCAGGCCAGCCTGAAACAGGCCTATCAGAATGCATGCGGCAATCATTACAAGGAAGAGGATTGGCAAACCTTACTCAGACGCTGGCAAAAATCAAAAACCATCCGTGATTTCTTCCCATATGATACCGATACTTACCTGGATGGAGGTTCCATCGACAATACACCCTCCAACAGCGCAGTAGACGCCACGCGGGAATGGATCGATGCTCAGGGCAAAGGAAAACGGGATGTTACGCTGGACCTGTACGTGATCTTCCTGGAAGCCGAACCGAAAATCAGCCGTGACAAGGCGCAAGCGCCGTTGCTGACCGAGGTGGTCAAGCGCACACTGGATGTACAGTCGGCTGCGGTCAAGACCGGCGATGCCGTGGTGGTCAAGACCATCAATAGCTTCGGTAATCACGCCGAGGCGTTGGCGCGCACACTGCTGTCGCTGCTGGAAGCATTGAAAGAAACCAAGGGCCAGCTGGATGAGGAACAGCGCAAGGCGCTGGAAGAGGCGGTGCGGAAAATCGCCAGTGAGCAGGACTTGCGGGGATACCTGGGCGAGAATAGCAAAGATATACTGATAAGGATGGAGAACTGGGCGAACGACGTGCTGCGAAAAGACCTGCCTCTCAATGTGGAGGAGATCAAAATCTACCCGGAAAGTATGCCCTTGACGACGTTGGCGTTCACCGAGCGCCTGGGATATCGCAAAGAGAACGCCATCGATATGCTGACCATGGGCTGTTACAACACGCTGTGGGCATTGCGCAACCACCTGGAAACCCAGGGTGGCAAGCGGGACAGGCAGGATGAGCAGGTGCTGCAGCTGGCGAAAAAGTGGATGGGATTCGAAACCTGGCCAGAGTTAGGAGGTAAGGATTACAGCGAACAACTCGAAACCCTGCGTCAGGAATGGCGCTGCGCGCGCAGCGAGTGCCTTTTCTATGGAACCCATTGTACGCAAAGTAAAGGAGAAAAAGTATCGTAAGAGGAATGAGCGACAGAAACTCTTGTTTATCGTTGATGGTCTGCAGGCTAATCTGGCGCCACGAGAGTCAACTCACTCAATCGGGGTGCGACACGATCTTCTACGGGGACGATGTCCGCCTCCGTTACGCTTCGGAGACCATGTCGTAAACCGCTGAGCGGCATATCCAGGAAGAAAAAGGAATCCACTAATAAATCCAATCAGAGTTTGAAGCCACTTTTGTATCCCGGAGGCCCGTATAATCAAGACATCTCATATAATTCAATGATTTTCTGAAAAACAGCCGGAACTACAATCCAGGACACAATCATCGTTCCTTGCCCTTTGGGCTAAAGGTCCTGGCAATCACAGCAGCGAAACCTTCCGCAATAGGTTTCGTTTTTTTATTTAACGCGTTCGAGGTAGCACTTCACAACGACTGTGTTCACCTGTCCCATGGCCACAGTCCCCAGCCGATTGCCCGTTACAGGTCATCTGGTTGGAGGAGGAAAGCGAATCACAACGAAGTGTTCCAGTTCAGGTGGAGGAGGCCAGGACTACCCATCAATGATGACTATGGATAGATATGAGCGGTCAGATTGAAACCGTCCACCCGGTTGTTTGTTGGGTGAACTACCATATTTCCATTCATAAACCGGTACGCATTGGAGAGGAGGTGAATAAATGACCTGACAACTGCAACCAAGCTAGCCGGTTGAGATACGCTCCCGTTATTTAACGAAAAACCAATTAATCAACTCTAAGAAAGGAGATTCCTAAAATGCCAACCCCTATCAGGCCACCCACCCCAGAAATAAACCCACAGAAGATTCATATACCCCCGATACTGCACGAAGTCTTCGGTAAAGAACCTCGGATCGTCACCAAGCCAGGAGGATCGATTGGTATCTGGCCGGTCGGTCCGGAAATTCTACGGAACCCTGCCTTGCTGCAGAAGCTTATAAATGACAAGGAATTCAACAAGGAATTCGATATTGCGATCATCCGCAGATGATCGAAAGCCGAACAGAGGGGCAGGGATGTAGCGGTTTTACTTCCTGCCCCCTACCGTCTGAGCCGGAGTCTAAGGAAACCCCGATGGACGCCAATCCCCCCGAACTTCCCTTCCTGAGCAATATCGGGTTTATGCTGACGTACAAATGCACCATCGCCTGTCCGCATTGCGTCGTCGAAGCCGGCCCGCATCGGAAGGAGGAGATGCGTCTTGAGCATTCCCTGGCCTGGATTAAACAAGCGAGCGCGTATCGGGACGGTCACATTAAGGGTCTCGCCCTGACCGGCGGCGAGCCGTTCTACAACCTGGAAAGCCTCAGCCAGATATCGGCACACGGCAGTGCTTTGGGGTTCATCGTTTCTGTGGTCACGAACGCCTTTTGGGCGTCCACCGAAGATACGGCGCTGAATGTCTTATCCCGGCTGCCTGGGATCCAGATGATTTCCATCAGTACGGATGTTTATCACCAGAAGTCCATCCCGTTTGACTACGTCCGGAATGCCGCGCGGGCAGCCGGGAAACTCGGGCGGCTCTATAACATTGCAGTTTGCACGGAGAACGAGGAAGACCCACAGTACCTGAGGATCCTCGATGAGTTGAATGCAATCGGTGAAGCCGATCGTATCAGGCTCGCCATAACCATTCCGGTAGGCAGAGCGCAGAAGAAAGCACGTCACGATAATAACTATCGTACAGCGACCGAACCGACCGTTTCCGCATGCGAAATGGCAAGCTCGCCGGTCATTTTTCCAGATGGAAACGTCATTGCCTGTATCGGGCCTTTGCTCACCCTGCCTCCCAGGCATCCCATGTTCCTTGGCAATTTACATCATGAGACCTTGTCCGAGATCCTCGACCGCTCCGAGTTGAATCCGGTTCTGCACGCCATCAGAGTTTGGGGGCCGCATAAGCTGGTTTCCCTTCTGAGACAAAAAGGACTGGATGCGCTACTTCCGAAGAAGTACATTTGCAACTGCGTCTGCGATGTCTGCTACAAATTGCTGTCTGATGAAAAGATTGTTGATGCTTTAGAGAGCATTCTGCAAGACGAGCAGATCAGACAAACTGTCGCTTATGCAAGAGTGTATTATTTGGATGAAACAACAATGGCTGAACTGTTGCATCTAAACGCTATCGAACCCAATGGTTACCCCAAGTAGAATTATTATCCCGCATATACAGCAGGGGCGAAGGCCACCCAACCAGCGGTTGCAGTTGACGGCGCTGGGTGCCCCGAATTGTTTCACTACTTGCTGTTTGTGCGCCCAGGTTGGCCGGAGTGTCTCGCCAGTGACTGCGCCGCAACTCAACTTCTTCATTAGCCCGCTGGGGCGGAGCGAGTGAGAATATAGACTGCAGAAAGGGGTTTCTACGTAACGCAGATCCTCATAGCGTGATTTTCTAATGTTGGTGTGCGTAACGGTCGGCACAGGATTTTGGCAGAGCCCTCGACGACATCATCCGCGATACCAATCTGTTCGCCGTAGATACGCTTGAGACATTGCTTGATGATAGTCTTACCTATGATATTGAGTTTCTTTTTAAAGAACAGGAAAGGCTTGTCGCGGAGTGATGAAGGCTGAGGTGAGATTGAAGGAGTTATGTGCAACGGCCGGGGAGGAGATGTTGGTGGGAAGCGGAGGCGGGGCAGCCCTTGAGAGCTGATAGATGTAGGAGCACAAAGTGTTGCCCAACAAACGATTCAAACGGACCAGCACTCCGCTATGCTTCGTCCCTAAGGGATGCTGCGTGAGGGATGATATCGCAATCCGTTATGCAGCTACCGGAACCACCAATTACGGGCGTAAGATCCTTTGTGACAACTATGAAAGGGAAAAAGGGTGATAAAGTGAGAAACATCATGGCGTTCGGGTTAGATATGGCAGGCCAACTGCTCTTCCCCTCGATGGATGAGCAGGCTTTTGCCCAAGTCTTAGTAGATGCGCTAAAGCATAATGCAGGGGTGGTACAGCACTTGACCGGCATCACAACGCAGGGAGCATCTTTCAAGGGTGATATCGAGAGAGAGATTCTGGATGTAGGTGATCCACGTCTGGCGGGCTGGACCTTTCTCGTCAACGAAAAGGATTCGCAGCGCAAGGATCTGGCGCGCGTCATCAAACCCCTGGCTGAGCACCGCAAGATGGCGGACCCGCGGCAGCCATTGCTTTACCACGGAGAGCCCGCCGAGGAATGGCAAGACTGGATCGTCGAAAACTACTTGGCGCTGCAGCTCGAGGGGCATAAAGTGCCCCAGTATATTTTGATTCTTGGTGGACCGGACCAGGTGCCATTCGGCTTCCAATCGGTGCTAAATACCCTTGCTAAGGTAGGGCGCGTCTGTTTCGATCCGCCTAATGGCCTGGATGAACTGCGACAGTACGTGAACAAGGTTATACGCCTGGAGACGGCTTCGGAGCCAACGGTCACGCGAGACATCGTGATGTTCGCCCCTGACGCCGGTCCGCAAGATCCGACGTTCTACAGCCGGCAGTATATGGTGGAGCCGCTGGCCGGGCACATCCGGGATAGCCTGGGCTTTCCGGTGCATACGCTGCTGGGGTACGAGGCAACTAAGAAGAATTTAAAGAAGTCGCTGGAGGACAGCAAACCCGCGCTGGTCTACACGGCTAGCCATGGATTGGGTGCAATAAAGGAGCCGGAAAAGTTTCAAAGGGCTTACAACGGTGCCATCTGCTGTCAGCAAGCGGGCCAATTGACCATTGAAGATTTGTACTCAGCCAAAGATGTGCCTCTCGACCGGCCCTTCCTGGAGGGAGCTGTTTTCTTTCAGTTTGCTTGCTTCGGCTACGGCACGCCTGCTGAAAGCGATTATGCCCACTGGTTGAAAGGTGTGCCTGAGCGCTATACCAAGGCCGATTTCGTAGCAGCCTTGCCGAAACGATTATTGGCTCACCCGCATGGGCCGATTGGCTACATCGGCCACCTGGACACCGCCTTCCTCCAGGCTTTCACCGATGCCGACGATCCAGATATTCCTGATCGTTGGCATGCCCGCATCGCGCCGTTCGTGTCGGCAGTGGACAGACTCCTGGAGGTGCAGCCATCCGGGCTCAGCCTGCATGATATGAGTGGAATCTACAGCGTGTGCAACGCCCAAATCACCAACACCTACGACAGCCAGCAGAGGGGCAAGCTCGTGTGGAACCCCAAGAAAAAGGCACGCTTCCTCGATACCTGGATCCGGCGAAACGATGCGCAGAATTACATGGTCTTTGGTGACCCCGGTGCGCGGTTGCGTATCCCGGCTGTGTAAGGTTGCCACTACCCGAAGTGTCCACCGGAGGCGCCCTGACTGTCACGCCGAGCTTTACGTGGGCACACTGTTCGGTACCTAGGAGGATATCTGATGACCGACTCTAGCTCGTCAAAAGAGCAAATCTTACTGGCGATGGTACCACTGCTGAAGGAAGCAACCCGCCTGTTGCTCGCCGCCGAGGAGCAAAAGGGTAGAGGTGACTTGCAAGCGGCAAGTGATATCTATGAGCAACTCATATCAGTCTGTCGCAAACAAATAACCCTGGCTGAGTTGAACAATAGGCTTTATCCGGAAAGCCCCTATGAGATCAAGCCTATTGTGAACCCACTGCTTGACGCGATACTGGTGCAAGCCGACCTGTTTGAACTGTTGGGTGACCGAAGGAAGGCTGAATCACAACGCGAGGAGGCGATGCGCATCTCTGAGCAGTACCTCTTGCAGACTGAGGTATCCGAGCGGCAACGCCAGCGCGCGGATAGCTTGATCGGCCAAGGGCGGTTCAACGAGGCTTTGACGACGTTGGCGGAAGGGCGTGACCTACTCCAGGTCCAGGGCAACGTAGTGGACGTGGCCAACGTGACCATCGACATCGCCGGCATATTGGAATGGTTAGGGGACTATGAACGTGCTATGAAAGAGGCCCAGGCTGTGCGTTCAAAGATCAAACCTCTCGTATCCAAGAAAGCACCTTCACTGGAGGATGCTCTCAAAGAAACAATGGCAGGCCACTTTCAGGAGGCTCAGTTGCAGATCGCACTGGTGCGAATCTCGCTGGAGCTAGAGCAGGTGGAAGCCCGCTGCAACCGCTATCTGGGAAATCTGGAAGTAGCGGAGCGCCAATTCCTGGATATCATGCTACGGGTGCCCTCTGCGGGCCAGGTGGGCATCGAATTCCAGATCGCAGCCATCCTGGTCGCCGCTGGAAAATACAAAGAGGGACTATCCTACCTGGATCGAATAGAGCCAATGTTCAAGGGGCTTGCTCGCTTTAAGTTGGGTGCGTTTTTGAGTCTCAAGGCGGAGTCATTGCTAGGCCTGGGTCAACTGCAACAGGCGCTTGACATCCTGGCAGTCGCGATCCCAGAGCAGATCCACTATCAAGACAACGATAGCTTGTGGAGGTCATACTGGCGGCAGGCGCGCGCTTTGGTTACGCTGGGCAAGCCAGCCGAAGCGCTGACGGCATATGGTCAGGCCGCTGAGACCATCAACGGCCTCCGTAAGGCGCCGCTGGGCTACCGGCTGGACAGTACTTACCTGCGCGATAAAATGCCAGTCTTCGCGGGGGCAATCAGGCTGGCGTGCGACCAGGGCGACGCGGATGCGTGTTGCCGCTTCATGGAGATGATCAAGTCCCGCGGTCTCACCGCTACGCTAAGTATCCCACGCGGTGAACAACCCGCAAGGACCAGCGCGCTGGATCACCAGGTCGACGAGCTATCGCGAGAAATTGACGCGCTGGATTATAAGAAATACCAGACGGGTTCTCCTGACAATATAGGGCAGATCGAGAAGCTGCGTAACGATTTGCTGGGGCAGCGCGCCGCCGTCCTCGAACGCATCCGCATTGCCGATCCACGGTGGCGCTCGTTGTCAGAACCAGTGCCGTTTGATCTCAACCAGGTATTGCGCGTGTTAGCCGCGCGGAAGCAGGCGGCTTTATCCCTCTTTTTCCAATCCGGCCAGGTAGTGGCAGTGTTGTTGATGGACGGTCGCTGCACTGCCGCGCGGATCAACCTGACGGATCAAGTTCAAACAGCGCTGACTGCATACCAGGCAAACCTGGAGAAGAAGAAACCGGAGATTGAACGGTTCGAACCGGCAACGCTGGAAATAGGGGTGGATGACCTGGTGCCAGAGCAACTGCTGCAACATGCGATAAGCGCCAAAAGTATAGTAGTAGTGCCACACGGCCTGCTGCATCTACTTCCTTGGGCAGGGCTGCGGCATAAGGGCCGCCCCCTGTTCGAGAGCTGCCCGGTGGGAATTTTACCAAATCTAAGTTGCCTTCAAAGCCTGGCTATAACCTTCTCACCCACACCGAAGGTTGCCTTATTGGGTGCGCCCGATTACAGTAGTCTACCGAATGTGGAAGAGTTGAAGTATAGCCCGGCGGAACTGGAAACCGTGGAAGATATCTACCAAACCTGCAGCGGGGTGATCGACATCCCAAGGAAAGGTGGGAAGGCAACCGAAGCGGCGTTTTGGGAGCTGGCGAAGCATGCTAATGCGGCCGGTGGGGTCTTGCA
Source organism: Anaerolineae bacterium (assembly GCA_041488995.1). Taxonomy (GTDB): domain Bacteria; phylum Chloroflexota; class Anaerolineae; order Anaerolineales; family Villigracilaceae; genus JBGPQJ01. The sequence goes on along the minus strand of JBGPQJ010000058.1, from coordinate 4,109 downwards.
TATGATCTGCCACGGAAGTTTTGAAACGGGCGAGCCGATGCACTCCAGATTGCTGCTGACTGACGGTGAGGTGGATGCGGCAGAGATCGCGCGCACACCTTTGCCGTATGACGAAGTGGTTCTCAGCGCCTGCCACACAGGATATCGACCTACCAAAGTGGGCGGGGTTCCCTTGACCGGGGACGATGTGCTGGGGCTGCCAGGGGCTTTCTTGGAAGCCGGTGTTCGTTCTGTGCTGGTAAGTATTCCTCTCGCACGTGAGGATGTGACCCTTAGATTTATGAAGCTCTACCACGAGAATCGCGCCGGAGGGCTCCTGCCTCTGGTTGCGTTGCAGGCTGCGCAAAAAGACATGCTCGCTGATTCATTGTATGGTTCCAGCCCTCACCTGTGGGTAGGGTTTACCGTCTACGGTTGCCAATAGCATTTAGTGGTTGGGAAGGTGTCATAAAATCCATTCTGGAAGGATGGGGTGGTTTTTTCTATTTGGAGGAAGCAATGAAACGGGCGATCGCTGGTATTTCGGTGGTTTTGTATTGCCGAATGATGAAGGAGGAGTAGCCATGAGAACCGACAGGATACGTTCAATGATCGCCGAGGCGATCCATCATGAAAACGAAACCGGATATGCGGCTTCGCTGATCAGACAATTTGCGGCGCGCAAAGGACAGCACATTCGCGCGGCTCAAGTGAAAGAAATCGTGAAATTCATGTGCGACTATGCTTCTTGCGTGCCCGAGATTCTAGAGAACCTGGCATCCGCCGCGGGAAAAGCGGGAATGACAGCCGAATTATCGGCACCGATTTCCGTCATAGAGGATTACTTCTTCAATCCGTACGACGTCATCCCGGACCAGATCGGCCTGGCCGGACTCATGGACGACGCCTACCTCGCCATGCAGATCATCCAGAACTTCTCCAACACATATAAGGAACAAACCGGCCGACTCCTCCTCGAGCACGATTTCACCAATGCCAATATTCTCGTCAGAAACCTGATCGGCGAACCCTATGCTTCGCAGCTGGATTTATACATTAACGCCACGGCCTGGGCCTCAATTTACCAGCAGCTCTTCTTGCAGGGCATTAATTGGGGCACTCTTGGACAGATCTACAATCCCGAATTGAGAGAGATCGAGGACACAGTCAACATCAAGCTCGGAGCGATGGGAGTCCTTTAAGCAGCTGGTGGTTTTTCCCGCCAAATCCCGCACTTGCCGCCAGCCTTTCGGCTGCTGCTTTGAGAAATTAAGGAATTCCGAAGAAATGAAAACTTACCGGAATGAACAATTCGGTTTTGAGATACACATACCAGCAACTGTGTTGAAAGTCAAAAAACATCCTTTAAATGAAAAATAAAAATACAGAATCTATCTACTTTTTGTGAAGTTCTTCTCGCGGTGATAGTGCCTTGAAAAGGCGAGCAGAGTTTTGTCTATATAACTCGTCTTGGCAGATGGCAATGTTTTGGAAAGCGCTCAGGGAAATCCTGGTTTTCCTTCTTCCTGAAACTTCGTCGAGGACGCTCCAGACTTTCATTTGCCCGCCGCTCAGGATTGTCGCTTTAGACGACCACGGACAAATCGTTTTTGATCGGGTCGTTGCAGATTGGAGGATTCTGAAATTACCGCCGTTGCCGCCTGGAGTTCATGTCGGACGGATACTCATACACACAGAAAGGAGGTACGGGCAGCTCTGCCCGTTAGTGCGTCCACTCGTTGAAACGGGTGGTCTCCGCCGCTTGTAACTAATGAGAAGCCCCGGCGGGGTTGGTGCCGTGGTAGCCATGGACGGCATCATATTTCAGATGCTGGTTGATTCGGTCGAGGAGCTCCGCTGTTTACGTGATTCTCCAACGATATGCCAGAACGGGCAGGTAATCCCTGGCGCTTTACGGGAACGTGTGCCGCCCTGGAAACGAGGTCAGATTGTCAATTCGGCGGCCTACATTCATGAGCTTGATCGGGATGGGAAATGGGCCATACCGAAGGGGGCATTGGATATATCTCGGCAGGTCCTGGCTGCTGAAGCTGTGTACCTGGACGAGCTTCAGGCTGCTTCGCTGGCCGGCGTTCCCTGGCAGGGGACGTTTGATGCCAGGTTAGAGACTTGCGTTCGCTGTGGAGAAGTTTCCTCCTGGCGTTTTGTTTTGAAACCAGCGTCGAACATGCCGGTGGAAACAAGGTGGCGCCCTGCTCGACCGGAAAATGCGGTGCCGCTCTGCCGTAGATGTGCACACGTAACAAAATTCGAGCAACGAGAGGATATCCGTTTTGACCTTGCCTGGGGGCTGTGGGCCTCCAGGTTCGAGGCTTTGCATCGTTGGTATCTGGCTGCACAGTATGATTGGCTGCCAGAAGGGTGGTCAAAAGATGAATATCCTCTTTGGCCCAAGGAGTACGGTGGCTCAAATTGGAAGGATGGCAGCGGATCTTATGTGCACTGTCTGCCGCGTCCACCTCGAGGAATAAGGCGTCTTCCGGCGCATTTTTCGGCACTGAATCGTGCCATGGGGATATCTGCGAAACGTCGCGAAAAAAACGGTCCGTATTTTTCCGCGTTACAATTGAAGCGTGTAATACCAGACCCTAATCTGGAACCAGGAGACTACTACTGTGAACGCGGTTGTATTTATCGGGGCACTGGCACTTGCAGTTATTGCTCTCGAAATCGGGACAGCCCTACAGGGTAAGCTGTACTGGCACAGTAAACTTGCCGGCGCATCTGTGGCTGGTGCAGCGACGGCGCCGCGCCGATCAACCTGGGAAGCATTGCTGATTGCCATTTTTCCCAGTCGTTTTGACCCCAATCGAGAAGCAACCAATACAAACGTCATAGATATGCTGAGACGGGCGGGGTATCCGTACAGTACGCCAGGCGAATTTTATGCTGCGGCCATCAAGTATTTCACCGTTTACTTGACGGCGGGAGCGATCGCCGCTGGCGTGGTCGCCATGCTGGGATTGGGCATTGCTGCACCTTTCCTGGCTGGCGCTTTTATTTTTATGGGCTTGTCCCGCCCCTATGCCAACCTGCGCAGCCTTGCTAAAAAGCGTGCCGAAGCCATGCGCAACAATATGCTGATTGGCCTGGCTGTGTTTGAATCGCTTTTGGCTGCCGGTCAGGGCGTGCAGGAAGCCCTGCGGGATGCCTCACGGGTGGGAGGCCCGTTCTGCAACTTGATGGGGTTGCTGGTTGCCCGCCTGGAAATCGAATCTGCTGATAAGGCGATTGCGACTACGCGTGCCCATATCCCCGACCCGGACGATGTGGATATGCAGTTGTTCCTGCGGGATGTCTCTGATTTCTTTCTCAACAGCCGTGCCATCCTGGAAAGCATTACCGCTTTGCGTACATCGGTGCACCGTAATATCCTGGAAACCACAGAAAGACGGGCGTCAGTGGTTTTACAGCGAACAAGTCTCTTTGGCATTTTTGCTGTCGTGGGTTTGATCCTGTCCATCATCCTGCCCTTTATGAACATGTAGGAGGTCAAAATGCTTAAGAAGTTTTCAGATTTGAACCAAAAGGCAAACCTGGCGGCCTGGGGCATTGTAAGCAAGGCGGAGAAAGGCCAGGCGTTGTCTGAATACGGTGTTATCATCGGCGTCGTGGTTGGCGTCATTGTGGTTGCAGTCGTGATCCAGTTCCGCGATGAGATCGTGGGCGCTTTCCAGGATGCCACCAGCGCGCTGCGCTCGGCCCGGTAGTGCCATGAATTGCCGATTTATCTCGCGCCGGGAGAAAGGCCAATCTCTGGCTGAGTTCACCGCGACTCTGCCAATCCTGATCCTGCTGATCGGCGGCATTGTCATGGCGTGCTTCTATGGGTTTCGTTCCGCGTCAGCGAACTGGGGTGTGTTTATTGACGGCGTTGCGGCGGGTTCCTTTGACACAGGCGCGACAGCCCGCGCGCAGCAATCGGTGATGTGGCCGGATATCCGCGGCGGTATTTCGTGGAGCAGCCAGCCTGAAGCCCGGAGTGCGCGCACGTCGATCTCCGTTGAGAACTCGCGGCCGGGACCGTTTGGCGCCGACCTGACCGAGTCGTACCGGGCCTCGGTTTTCTTTCGCCTGTGGCGCTTCTATGCCGGCCCGCCGACGGGAGG
>JBGPQJ010000057.1:0-16775 GCA_041488995.1 Anaerolineae bacterium | reverse complement strand
TGAGTTTCTTCCAGGTCTCACCTAGACGGAGAAACAAGGTCAGGAACCAGTCGGCAATCCGATGGAGCCTGCGATTGAAACGACTTTTGCTCAACATATTCGGAATGTAATTGCATTCAACCAAATATCGGCTTGCCAAACAGAAGTTGCCTTTGAAGTACAACATGGCGATGATCGCCGTGGTCATCACTTCCGCATCAGTCATTTGGCATTGGGCATCCTCGTAATAATGCAAGGCTTTGAGCATGTCATCACACAGACAAAAAACGACTACAATTTGGGTATCCATGAGTTTTCCCTTGCTTTGGTGGTTGGGATACCCCAAATGTAACGGAAACTCATGGATTTTTGTGAAAGTTCTTCTCTCGGTAGCAACTTGAGTTAAAGAGTATTTGCATCCCAAAATTTTTAACAAATGCGGTCAATCCAATAAAGGGGTATGAATACAAATAACTTAGGGTAAAATCCATTTTATGTCAGTCAAATGTAAACACAAATGGTTAATAATATGAAATCCTACCGCAAAGAACTCTGGTTTAATATCCCCGATCGGCGCGGATTTGTGAACATCACGCCGCAAGTGCAGGAGTGCCTGCGCGAATGTGGGATTAAAGAAGGCTTGGCTCTCATCAACGCCATGCACATCACCGCTTCGGTCTTCATCAACGATGATGAGAGCGGGCTGCATCACGATTACGAAGCCTGGCTGGAGCAGCTGGCGCCGCACGAACCCGTTGGGCAATACTGGCACAACCGCACAGGCGAGGACAACGCCGACGCGCACCTGAAGCGGCAGGTGATGGGGCGGGAAGTGGTGGTCGCCGTGACAGAAAGCAGGCTGGATTTCGGTCCCTGGGAGCAGATCTTCTATGGCGAGTTCGATGGGCGAAGAAAGAAAAGGGTGCTGGTAAAAATCATTGGTGAATAATTCCTCTGTAATTTAAGAGACCCCTTCGATTTGACAACAACAAAGCAAGATTTGGTGAGAGATGAAGGATGTAATTTTGGCTGTCTGGTAAATATCTTTGCAAATTTAGAACTGTCGCAGGATATCAAAGTTGATTAAACAGGTATAAAAATCACCCCGAGCATATTAATTCGCTCGGGGTGATTTTTATGTTACAAGACGGGTGAGCTATCTGAATTGGAAGTTAGCAAGGTGTTCCGAGCCGTCCGTCAACTTCACGATCAACTGGCGGCAGGTGCCCGCCCACGACTTTTCCGTCTTCCATCCATAGTTGTACTGGTCGTTGCCGGGGCTGTAGGACAGGTCTCTTGATCCGGGCGTCGCAGTCTGTTTGACGTCACCCAGCACTGCACCAGTGTCACAGGCAATCTGCACAGACTGAGGGTAACCGGAGGCGAAGATGTTCGAGCCTTTGTTGCCACCCAGGCTGAATTTCAGCGGGATGGCGCGACCGGCATTCGCCTGGTTCCATGCCGGCAGATTGTCTACCGGCTGGAAGAATCCTGACCAGTTGAAAATCACGACGTGGTTGGTCGTGTTGGACCCTGTGCCACCGTCTTTATCTGTCACGCTAATGGTCATGGTATACGACCCGAAAGTTGGATAAACGTGGTCAGGGCCGGTGCAGGTGTTCCCGCTGACGGCACCAGCCAGCTCGCCGGTCCCATCGCCGTAGTTGACGGTGCAGGTGAACGGCGCATCGTTGACGCCCGGGTCGCTGAAGGTGGCGCCGGATGTGACGCTGCCACCTTCGGTGGAAGGTTCAGGCGATACGACAGGAGCGTCAACGGTCGGCGCGACATTGTTGACGGTGATAGTTGCGGAGGTGACAGCCGACAGGCCGCCGTTATCGGTTACCTGGACACTCACGGTCAGGGTCGCCGGGCCATCCACGCCCGCAAAGGTCACAATCTGTCCGGGTGTCTCGAACGTGCCGTTGTTGTCGAGGTCCCAGGCGTAGGTCAACGGCTGGCCTTCGGGGTCCGTGCCGGTGGCGGTCAGCATGACCGAACTTCCTTCGTCAACAGTATACGGGCCGCCAGCCTCAACAGTAGGCGGATCATTGATTACAAAAGTGACAGCGTTCGGGTCGTGGTCGCTCGTACCGCGCGCCACGTCGCCCGGATAGTCGGCCGGGAAATCGCTGTTGATGTGCAAAATGCGATACTGCTTCAGATCCGCCAGCATCGGCCCGTTGATAAACATCTGGTCGAGTGTCTGCGCCATGCCGAGGTAGACATAACTGTAGGCAGACTCCGGAGCCTGACCTAACAGAACCTCCCACAGGTTTTTCAATCCCAAGGCGGGATCATAGAGTGAGCCAAGTTGGTCACTTGCGTTGTAGGCGATGTCATCGGGGCGCGGATAGACATTCAGGTCACCGCCGAGGACGATGCGCGCGTTCGGGTTTGCCGTCTGCAGGAACGCCACGATTGCGGCGTTGTATTTAGCTTGCTCGGTGCGATGTGCGACACAGGTATCGGGTCCGCTCTTGAAGTGGTTGTCGATCACATAGACGTCGCGATAGCTGCCTACGCCAATGCTCGTGCTGTAGATGCGGAAGAGGGCGATACCGGGAGCACGCGGGAAGACCCAACTGGTTTCGCAGGCAGCCACCCCGGACGGCAGCACGGCATTCAGGGTTTTTGGGTTCGACACGTCGCCGTCGAGGGGCACAGCAGCACCGGCATAGACGATCGCCGGACTGCCGCCCAGGATGGGGTCACCGGCTGGGGGCAGAAGCTCCACGCGGTCGGTGCGATACAGGAAGGCCGGGGCAATGCCGCGCAGATCCGAACTATCGCGGTCGAAAGCGGCATCATAAGCCGGGCCGCCGTTGGTAGCAATCTTGAGCGCCAGTTCCTGCAGCACATCCGGTTTGCCATCGGCATTGTCGGTGGTGCCGCAGGTGAGCGCGTTGCCGGTCACGGTGCAGATGTCCTGGTTCTCGATCTCCTGCACCATAAGGATATCCGGGCTGTGCAAGTCGTTGATGATCTGGGTGGCGATGTCGTTCAGGCGGGCCTGGTAGGCAGAATCGCTGGCCGGAACGTAATCGTAAGGTGGAGTGATAGCAGAGAGAAAAGGACCAGCCTTGGGACAACCCGAGTTGCCCGTAAAATCGCAGCCGGAGAAGGGATTGTCACGGAAGTCGTACAGGTTTTCCAGGTTATAGTCGGCGATGGTGTAGTTGATGCTGCGGTCAAAGGTCTCCGGCGGATTGTTGGAGGCAGGATCAACACCCTCGCTCAGTGCGGGCTGGTCGGTGATCTCGATCCGGTATTTGCTGAAGGTGTAGTTGATACCGCCAACCGGCGCGTTGGTCAGGGTCGAGTAGGCACGCGCCGGGGCGATCAAGGCCTGGGCGTCGCCCACGGTCGCCTTGATCCCCAGGCTGCCGATCAGGATGCGGTAGCCGTTGCCATCCCAGTTGATTGGATCGTAATTGTCATCCAGCGGATGGGCGTCACGGTAGGCTTTACGCGCGTAGGGGTCTGCACGCTGCGCAATCGTGCTATCGGGACGCGCCAGCCAGATCTCCGCATCGGCCGGGCTGAAGACGTTGCGACCACCGAGGACGATGCTGTTCACCGGGACCTGCACCCGCATCCCCTGGAGGCGTTCCCAGTAGCGGTTTGCAACGGCCAGGCTGACGGGCGGATTGGCTACAACTGGAGGAAGCTCGGCCTCCAGGTCCACGCCGCTGCGTACCTGTCGGACTAGAGCCAGAGTCGGACTCTGTAGTTCGGTCATGTTGAAGTATTCGCTGATTGTCCCCGAGATGATTACCTCATCTCCAACGGTCGGTGTATAGGGTCCGCTCGGCCCACTAATTGTTGTGGCAGTGTTCATGAACACGAAGAGTCCGTCAGAAGTATTCGGGTCTATATCAGCTGTTGCAGATGTATTCTGGATGTAAAAGCCTTTGTAGGTATTGGATGAATTGCTGATCGCCTGCAATGTCTTTTCGAAGATCACGCCTCTGACGGTCACGATTTGGCCCACATACGGCGATACGTGCGTGGCTCCGTTATCTGTATCGAGGACAGGACCATTGACTGTCCCTATGGGAAGAATTGTCAGAAGAGTGAGCGTGATTGTGGTTGTGCCACTGCGACCTTCTGCATCAGCGAAGGTACACACAAGATTCTGGGTACCGGGCGATGTATCGGTTGTGACAAACGAGAAAGTATTATCACCCGCAGTTTGGTCGCCGTTCGTACCGTCATCATACAACGCTTGGATGGCAGATCCACCAATCGGACTCAAATTGCATGAAACAGTGATGCCAGTGCTGGCTGGATCTGTGCCAGGGGTTACACCTACGGTTAAGAGAGTTGGTTCGCTCTGGCCTACCGCAGCAGGAGTTGCCAAGCCAACAGCAGCGAAGGGAAAGAAACTGTTACGTGGATTCGGCGCGCCCACAGTAAAGTCGGAAGCATTATTATCCGTATCAACGCTTCCATTCCCGTTCCTGAGGGCAGCGGTCGTGTTGCTCAACGTTGCCGTTGGTCCGCTTCCTTCATAACAGTTCGCACCGCCAAACCCGACAAAATCTACGATATTTGAGCCTGTGGGGCAGGCGCCGGCAAGCGCGGTCGCGTTGTTCACCAGTGCGACCTTACCGGCCGTTGCGCTCAACAAAATCGTTCCCGTTGCATCCGGTGTGGGCAGGTTGACGGTGCCGCCAGATCCTGCTGCTTCCTGAATAAGATAGTAATGACCGGGCTGGATAGTACCAGCAAGCGTCGTTCTGTTTGTCCAGGTAGTGCCACCGCTCGAGCCGTACTGCACGGACCAGCCGGTAATATTTACCGGAGCCGAGCCAAGGTTATATAACTCGATGAAATCGTTCTTAAGCGTAGCGCCGCTATTTCCGCCGCCCCCATAAACCTGGCTGATGACAATGTTGGGTGAAACGGCATAAGCCGGCTGAACCTGTGCCGGTAGAAAGCTGGACACCATCGCTAGAATCAACGCAAAGGCAAAGAGCTTGAAAGCTGATTGTTTCATGGCATTCTCCTCAATTGATTAGGGTGAGATGGACGAGATATCAATGCTACGAGATCCTGTTCGTAGACCGTGTTTGCCTGTTATCCTCCTGGTTTATGCTGGGAAAATCTGAATATACAACGGCGTGCAACAAAATCATTTTATGCCAGAGCAGGTGAAAATACAAGTTTATTTCAAGGATTTTATGCAGGCAGTATCCGCTATCATGATTATCCTAATTTATGGAGTAAATCGGCTGGTTTTCGGATGAGAGGGCGGGAAGTGATTATCGCCGCGACAGGCGGCAAGCTGGACTTCAGTCCAGGGGAGCAGATCATCCGAGGGAATTCGAGTGACGGCGCTACAAGTGTGTGCTGGTCAAGCTCATCGAGGAGTAGTCATTTTCATCGTGGTATAATTCACACGCAAAATTTTAAAATCCCCACGTATTGTGGTAGTTTTTTATAGAAGGAGCAAGGAGTTATGTCTGGACATAGCCACTGGGCGACCATTCGCCGGAAGAAAGGCGCGACAGATGCCAAGAGAGGGGCGGCTTTTACCAGTCTGGCGCGTGAAATCGTGATGGCCGCGCGCATCGGCGGAGGCGGCGACCCTGATTCCAATTTCCGCCTGGCGCTGGCCATTGAAAAAGCCCGCGCGGGGAACATGCCCAAGGATAATATCGAGCGTTCCATCAAGCGTGGCACAGGCGAAGACAAGGATGCCGCTGCGTTTGAAGAGTTTACGCTGGAAGGGTACGGCCCGCACGGTTCCGCGCTCATGGTCGAATGCCTCACGGATAACCGCAACCGCACGGTGGCGGATGTGCGCCATACGTTCAGCAAGGTCGGCGGCAACATGGCGGAAGCCGGCGCAGTCGGCTGGCAGTTCGATCGGAAATCATACTTCTTCTTCCCGGCCAGTTCATTATCCTATGACAAGGCTTTCGAGCTGGCGATCGAAGCCGGGGCGGATGACGTCCTGGAAGACGGTGATAATGTCGAGATCATCGGCCCGGTGGAAGCCTTCAAGACCATCAGCAATGCCCTGCAGGCCGCCAAAGTCCGCCCCGATGAAGCGGGATTGCGGTTGATCGCCAAGCAGGACCTCGAACTGGGCGTTCAGGAGACTCTCCAGGTGCTGCGGACCGTCGAGGTGATCGAAGACCTGGACGATGTGCAGAACGTCTATCACAACCTGAAGATTTCAGAAGAAGCTCTTGCGGCGCTGGAAGCCGAATAAACCTTCAGGGGCGACCAGCCGGTCGCCCCTGCTTTTTAGGAAATATGAATGACACTTGTGCTTGGTATTGACCCTGGGACAGCCACCACCGGCTTCGGCCTGGTCCGCGAACTGGACGATGGCAGCCTGCAATCGGTGGATTATGGCATCATTACCACGCCCAAGGATACCCCGGCGCATCATCGCCTGGCGCAGCTTTATCACGAATTGCAGAAGATCATCCTTCTTCATCATCCGGATTCTGTTGCGGTGGAGAAACTCTTTTTCCAGCGCAATGTCAGCACCGCCATCGCGGTGGGTCAGGCGCGCGGCGTCGTGATGCTCGCCATCGCAGAAGCGCAGCTCGACGTGGCGGAGTACACGCCCAACGAGGTCAAGCAGGCGGTCGTCGGGTACGGCTCAGCGGACAAGAAGCAGGTGCAGGAGATGGTGCGCGTGCTGCTCACGCTCCCTTCCATTCCCAAGCCTGATGATGCGGCGGATGCGCTGGCCATTGCCATTACTCACATTCATACAAGGCGGTATTAAACTATGATTGCATCCCTGCGCGGAGAAATTACCCAGATCGAAGATACGTCTGTCATCATCGAGGTTGGCGGTGTCGGGATGCGGGTGTTCATCCCTGCGCCGTTGCGGGACAAACTGTCTCCCGGTGAGGTTGTCCTGCTTCATACGCATCTGGTGGTGCGACAAGACGCCTTGACACTTTACGGGTTTGAAACCGTGACCGACCGCCAGCTCTTCCTGCTGCTGCTGGGCGTGGATGGCGTTGGACCCAAGGTGGCACTCTCGGTGCTCTCCACCCTTAACCTGGAGACCGTCCAACGGGCTGTGTTCAACGACCAGCATGAGATCCTGAGTCGCGTCCCGGGCGTGGGGAAAAAGACCGCCCAGAAGATCGTGCTCCATCTTCACGACCGCCTGAAACCCATTAGCGGCTTGGAGAAGATTGCGATGATGTCCGACTCCGATGCGGAAGTGCTTGCCGCGCTGACCTCGCTTGGATACTCGGTCATCGAAGCGCAAACAGCGATCCAGTCCATTCCCAAGGATGCCCCGGACGATGTGGAGGTACGCCTCAGGCTGTCGCTGCAACACTTTACCGGTAGATGAACCCGGAAAATATCGCCCATGATGACTGAGGAGCACTGATGTTACAGAGTACTGCGGAAATATCTAAACCAAAATCTCACTTTCAACCCTACTCTAGGAAAGGTTAGTTTTTAATGCAAAAAGCAGTAAAAACGAAGATTGCCTTTATTGGCCCCGGTGCAATGGCCGAAGCCATGATCGCCGGTCTGTTACGCCAGAAACTGGCTGCCCCCCGGAATTTGCTGGCGAGCGGTCCGCGTGGGGAGCGGGTTGAGAAGCTGCGGGAGAAGTATGGCATCCAACCTTTCACGGATAACAGCCTGGCTGTCGCGCAGGCTGATGTGGTCGTGCTCTCGGTCAAACCCCAGCGATTGTCAGCGGTCATGAAGAACTTGAAGGGTATCTGCCCCGAGGCGCTGGTATTGTCCATTATCGCCGGTGCAAGCATCAAAAAACTCAGCAACGGGTTGAAACATGCGGCCATTGTCCGCTCCATGCCCAATACTCCCGCCCAGATCGGGGAGGGGATCACGGTATGGACGGCCTCAGAGTCGGTGAGCAGTGCACAGAGGGAGACGGCACGCGCCATTTTATCCGCTCTGGGTAAGGAAGTCTTCGTGGAAGACGAGCAATACCTCGATATGGCGACGGCGCTCTCCGGTACAGGTCCGGCGTATGTGTTCATGTTCATGGAAGCGATGATCGATGCGGGGGTGCACATGGGCTTTCCGCGCCGCATTGCCGAGCAGCTGGTTGTTCAGACCCTGCGCGGCTCGGTGGATTTTTACGAAAGCAATGAGGTTCACGTCGCTGCGTTACGCAACCAGGTCACTTCGCCGGGTGGCACATCTGCTGAAGCACTGTATTACCTCGAAAAAGCCGGATTCCGCACGGCGATCTCACGCGCGGTCTGGGCTGCCTACCAGCGTTCGTTGGAACTGGGGAAGGAACAGCCGGTGCATATCCCGGAAGCGCACCCGAACGAAGGAAATCAATAAACAAGGCGAGCCAGTCTGGGAATTCATTTCCAGGTATCGCAATGCAACATACCCCACAGAGAACCGGGTGGATTGCAAAGAGCGGATTGCATATTTCGATGCGATCCGCTCTTTGCTCTTATAATGAGGAATAAACCCCCACAAGGAGAAAACCATGAAATGGATCACCCGTTCGCACGTGCATGTTGACCGCGTGGCCTGCCCCTGGCTGATCACGCGATTCATTGACAACGATGCTGAATTCCTGTTCGTACCTGCCAGCCAGATCGAGAAAGTCGCCAAAGAGACCGACGCCATCCCCTTTGACGCGCCTGGTGTGGAACTGGGTCATCAGGAAGGACGCTGTTCCTTCGAATCCATTATCTTGAAATATGGTCTCAAAGAACCCGGTCTCCTGCGTCTCGCGAAGATCGTCCACGCCGCTGACGTGAGTGAAGACATCGATTCGGAGCCCATCGCCCGCGGACTCGAAGCGATTGCCAGCGGTTACAGTCTGCGTTTTCCCGATGATATGGAAAATCTTGAGTACCAGTTCGAAGTCTACGATGCGCTCTATGCGTGGTGCCGTCTGGAGGTTGCCAGAGGACATTAGCATTACCGGACATCACCGTGCAGTCATCAAACAAACGCGATATCACCCTGCTATTTTCAACCCGTCTCCTGCGGTTGTTCTGTTACGGGTTTCTGTCGATCATCCTGGCGCTGTACCTCGTCGAGGTGGGGCTGTCCGAACCGCAGATCGGCCTGCTTTTCACGCTCACCCTGGCAGGCGACGCTGGAATATCCCTCTGGCTGACGACTTCCGCCGATCGATTTGGGCGGCGGCGGACCCTCATCCTCGGCACACTGCTCATGGCGGGAGCCGGGTTTGTCTTTCTCCTCACCGATAATATTGTCATCCTGATGGCAGCGGCAATTATCGGGGTCATCAGCCCGAGCGGAAACGAAATCGGTCCTTTCCTCTCCATTGAGCAGGCTGCGCTCACTCAACTCATCCCCAACCAGCGGCGGACGCAGATATTTGCCTGGTACAACCTGGTGGGCTCCTTCGCGACTGCCACCGGTGCGCTGGCAGGAGGCTGGCTGGCACAAGGATTGCACTCGCAGGGGATGGCCTCTGTCGACGCCTATCGCGTCGTCTTGACCGGATATGCCCTCGGTGGCCTGGTCCTGACGCTTTTATTCCTGGGTCTGACCCCTGTCATCGAAGTGACTCGTCCTGAAGCGACATCTGCACCGAAAGTACTCGGTTTGCATCGATCGCGCAATGTCGTGTTCAAATTGAGTGCGCTGTTCGCGCTCGATGCATTTGCCGGGGCGTTGCTCGTACAAAGCATGTTGGTATTCTGGTTTCATATAAAATTCAATGTCCAGCCGGGTGTGCTGGGCACCATATTCTTCGGCGCCAATATCCTGGCCGGCATTTCATCCCTGCTCGCTGCGCGGATCGCTGCCAAGTTCGGGTTGATCAACACGATGGTCTTCACGCACATCCCCTCCAATATTCTGCTGATGCTGGTACCGCTGATGCCCACCCTGCCTCTCGCCATCGGGACGTTGTTGCTGCGCTTCAGCATCTCACAGATGGATGTGCCCACACGCCAATCGTATACAATGGCGGTCGTCGCCCCGGATGAGCGTTCTGCCGCATCGGGTGTGACGACCATTGCCCGTTCCGTGGGAGCGGCAATTTCCCCTTCGCTATCCGGCATTTTCCTCAGCATCCCGGCACTTTTCAGCGCCCCGTTTTTTCTGTGCGGCGGGTTGAAAATCGTCTACGACCTGCTGCTATACCGCAGTTTCATTACGCTGAAACCGCCGGAAGAGACTCATTAATACCTCTGCACAGTTCCATCGCTCAGAATTAAACTCAATATTCTCTTGAAAGGGAAAACTGCATTTTATGCCGATGACCTTCGTCTGGCAGTATAATTCGTCGCGTTGCTTGTTTTCCATCACCCTCTGTCCGGTCTTTCCAGACGATCCCGGCTGTGAACCATGTCACTGATCACTGTTTCCGCTCTCACGAAATCCTTCGGGCACCGCGACATCTTCAGCGGGCTGTCCTTCAGCGTCGCCAAGGGGGAACGGTTGGCCATGGTCGGGGCGAACGGCGTCGGCAAGACCACATTGCTGAGAATCCTTGTCGGCGAAGACGAGGCCTCCAGCGGCAGCCTCCACCGGGCGCGCGGCTTGCGTATCGGTTATCTGCCGCAGGAAGCGGATTTCGACACCCAGGGCACGCTATGGGAAGAATGCCTCTCGGTGTTTGCCCCGTTGCAGGCGCAGCAGGTTGAACTTACCCGTCTCGAAGCGCTCATGGCAGACCCTGCCCAGGCGGACGAAGCCCTCACCCGTTATGGCGCGCTGCAACATGATTTTGAGCGCAAGGGCGGCTATACCTACCCCACCCGCATCAAGCAGGTGCTGACCGGTCTGGGCTTTGCCGCGAGCGATTATCCCTTGTCCCTCGACCATCTCTCCGGCGGACAGCGCACCCGTGCTTATCTCGCCCGCCTGCTCCTTTCGGACCCCGACCTGCTCCTGCTCGACGAGCCCACCAATCATCTCGACATTGCCGCGGTGGAATGGTTGGAAGGCTACCTGAACCAGTGGGAAGGCGCCGCGGTGATTGTCTCGCATGACCGCTATTTCCTGGACAAGGTCGCCAATGTCATTCTGGAGATGACTGCTTCCGGCACGGAAACCTACCGCGGCAACTACAGCCATTACTTGCGCCAGCGCCAGGAACGTTGGACGCGGCGGTTTGAAATCTTTGAAAGCGAAAAGGGAAAACTGCTCAAAGATGTGGAATACATCAAGAAAAACATCTCAGGGCAGAATACCCTGCAGGCCAAGGGCAAACTTAAACGCCTGACTCGCGTTGTGCAGGCCATAGAGCAGGTGGGCATGGAGACCGTGGTCAACGCCAACTGGTCCCAACTTAATGTGGTGACGACCACCTCGCCTTTCAGCGTGGAAGAGGCAGAACGCCGCGTGCGTGCTTTGCGCCTGCCGGATACACGTCCGCCGCGCCTCAACCTGCACCTGCATTCCGACAAGCGCAGCGGAGACCTCGTCCTGCGCACGCGCGATCTGCAAATTGGCTATCCCGGAAAAGCCCTTTTCACCGCGCCCGATATCGAACTGCGCCGGCTGGAAGTCGCCGCGTTGACTGGTCCGAACGGAGCGGGAAAGACGACGTTCTTGAAGACATTGCTCGGTCAGCTCCCACCGCTGGAGGGCGAAACCCTGCTGGGCGCCAGCCTGCACCTCGGTTACTTTGCCCAGGCGCACGAGGGGCTTAATCCCGAAAACACCCTCATTCAGGAAATCCAGACGGTTGCCCCGCAAATGCTGCCCGCCGACGCCCGCCATTACCTAGCCCGTTACCTCTTTACCGGTGATGATGTCTATAAAAAAGTGGAAATCCTCTCAGGTGGCGAGCGCGGGCGGCTGGCTCTTGCCAAGCTCGCCCTTTACGACACCAACCTGCTCCTGCTCGACGAGCCGACCAATCACCTGGACATTCCCTCGCAGGAAATCCTGCAGGACGTGCTGGACAACTATACCGGGACGATTATACTGGTGTCCCATGACCGCTATCTCATTGACGCGCTGGCGACTCAAATCTGGGAAATCGAGCAGGACGAATCCCGTTTAACGGTGTTCAAAGGGACATATAGTGAATTGCGCACCAGGCAGGAAGCGGTCGAACAGACGACCCGCGAGTCGGCCGCCGGTAAACCGACAGCTGCCCGCCCGGTGCGTGCGTCCGCGTCTGCCTCAAAAGAGGAAAGACGAAGGCTGGCAAAACTGCAGGAGCTCGAAAACGCCATCGCCGCACTGGATAAAAAACTTGCTGAACTTGGCCACAAATTGGAGAAACCTCCAGCTGATGCGGGTGCAGTGGCAAAGCTAGGCAGGGAGTATGCTTCCGTGCAAAAAGACATGGATGAAAAGCTGGCAGAATGGGAGAAGTTACAATAATGGACCAGTGGCTTTACGTGCTTAAACCCACCCGCCTTGCGATGCTCACGGAGGGTCCGACCTCAGCTGAAAGTGATACCGTTTCGCGGCATTTTTCCTACCTGGAGAACCTGACCGAAAAAGGGGTGATGATCCTGGTCGGGCGTACCCAGAACAATGATGAATCCACCTTCGGCATCGCCATCTTCGAGGCGGCGAGTGAATCGGACGCGCGAAGTATTATGGAAAACGACCCCGCTGTAATGGAGGGGGTTATGTCTGCCACGCTTTATCCTTATCGCATCGCTTTGATGCGAAATTGATCCGGCGACTTAATAAAAAGTACCGAAGATATTTTCATCCTCGGTACTTTTTATTTTAATTTCCCGACATTCGATCATTACCGGTCGAGATAGATATCATCCATGGAGATCTCATCTTCGATCGGTTCGAGATGCGTGGCAACTACCGCCTCTCCCAGTGCGTCGCGGATATCATGCTCGAAATCTTCCGCGACATGGTGTGCATCGTGTACCTTCCATTCACCGGGCACCAGCATGTGCACCGAGACGAAACGGCGGGCTGCCGCCTGCCTCGTCCGCAATGCATGGAATTCCACACCTTTCTTGCGGTATTCAACCATTACTTTTTCGATGGCAACATGGTCGTGGTCCGGGAGCACAATGTCCATCAGACCTTCGATAGACCGGCGCATAAGATTAATGCCCGTCCAGACGATGTTTCCTGAGACAATCAAGGCGACGATCGGGTCGAGACGCAGCCAACCGGTCAGCGCTACAACGACCACACCGCCTATGACCGCAACGGAAGTCCATACATCGGTCATCAAATGCTGGGCGTCCGCTTCGAGCGTGATGGAATTATGTTTTTTTCCGGCGGTCAATAAAACGCGTGACACCACAAAATTGATGACCGAGGCGCTGACAGAAACCGCCAGACCAATCCCCAGTTGTTCCAGCGGCTGGGGATCATATAGTCGCTGGATGGCGGCAATGGCAATGGCACCCGCAGCGATAAGGATCAGTACTCCCTCCACACCGCTGGAAAAGTACTCGGCTTTGCTGTGACCGAACATATGGCTGTCATCAGGCGGGCGGGCAGCGATGGTCAGCATCCACAATGCCATTACTGCGCCAACCAGGTTGACGATCGATTCAACCGCATCCGACAGCAAACCGATCGAACCGGTCAACAGGTAAGCGCCTGTTTTCAGGATAATGGTGGCTATGGCTGCCGCGATCGATAGCCACGCATACCGGGTAAGTGAAGAACGATTGGAAATGGACACTTGTTGTGTCTTAGTCGGTGACATCCCACACCTGGCCTTAAATCATGGTGATTATAATCCAATAGACAACACTGAAATCAGCTGTGATGGGACAGTACCCTTTAATAGGCTTTATAACGGCAGCCAATGTTTTAACCCACTGATTTCATGTAAATAATAAAGGGAAACAGTTCAAGAATAGGTGAGCATCACTTGAATGGCTTCGGCAGGAGTTTCATCGAGCAGGCGATATGCCTCTTTGGCTTGGTCCAGTGAAAATCGGTGCGTGATCCACTTTTGGGGTTTGATGCGGCGGATGGCGTCCCAGGCAACCTCAAAGCGACGGGCTCTATCCCAGCGACCGGTCAATTCAGGGGCAATGCTGCTGACCTGGCTGGAAATGAGTTTGATACGCGAGCGGTGAAAGGTGCCTCCCAAATCAAGCTGATTGGGTTTTTCACCGTACCAGGAGCCAATGACGATTCGCCCACTGAAGGCGGTCAGGGCAATTGCATCGTTCAACGCGGCGGGGGAGCCGGAGAGTTCAATGGATAAATCCGCGCCTTGTTTTAAGTTGGACCTGGCCGCTGCATGAAATTGAGAGTCGCCGGGGTCGAGGGAGGCCTGGATGCCAAGAGCAAGCGAAGCATTCCGACGCAGCATAAACCGGTCAGCTGTGATCAATGTCGCGAGTGGAAATTCCGTGAGCAGGGAGGTCGTCAGCAGGCCAATGATACCCTGCCCGAATACCATCACCCGCTCGCCTAACATCGGAACAGCATCCTGAACAATGTTGACGGCAGTTTCCATGTTGGGGAGGAAGGCGGCAGTTTCCGGTTCCAATTCCATCGGAACAAGCAGCAGGGATTTGGGTCTGGCGAGAAAATGAGATGTGTGGGGTTGGAACGAGAAGACGATGTGGTTTCCCCAGTCATTGTTTACCTGCTTACCGAATGCTTTAATGCGCCCGATATTGGCATAACCGTAGCAGAGCGGGTATGAAAATGTCCCTGGTAATGATTCGATGTGTGTATCAACTGGTAAATTGGGGAATTCGTCGCGGTAAACAAGCATCTCCGTGCCGGGACTGATGGCGGAGCAGATGGTTTCCACCAGCACTTCATCCGGTGCGGGATCTGGGAGCATTTCCTCGCGGACTTCGACCTGCCGCGGCGAGGTGAAATAAAGCGATCGTCGCGTTGTCATTGACTTTAATTTTACCCTCTTGAACCGGTTTGAGGGTTACAGTTTTTCGAACCAGAGCATGACAGCCAGTAACAGTTCGATGCCCGTCGCATAATATCCCAAGGCTGAACTGGTCCCCGGCACAAAGGTCTTTTCACCCATTACAACCCACAGGAGCATGGTCAGCAGGGTGTAGCCAAAGAAAAGCCACCAGATCGGCTTTTTATATCTGGCTAGGAAAGGGATGGGCAGTAGCACTGCCGCTGCCAGCCCGAGATACCCCAATCCATTGAGGGTGAACATGATATCCGGGAATAGTGATAGATGGATGAGTGCTGTGACTACGGATAGGACGGCGATGCCGATACTGATTAGCATTTTCCTGTTCATTTTTTCACCAATAGGTTAGATTACAAAACAGGCAGAGAAGGGAATCCCTGCTCTACCTGTCAAGTTCACCAAAGATCACGAAATCATTCCCAACAGGTTCAACTTGGGCATTCTTAAGTTTTAATAATTCGTTTACTGGTGTGCCTACTGGATTTTCGAGTGCTTTCAAGCCGCCGACAAAAACGGGAGCAATCGTCAAAACGGCACGGTCGACCAGGCCCTGCCGAAGAAATGCAGCGATGACCGTCGCACCGCCTTCCACCATCACAGATTTGATGCCTCGCTGAAGAAGGGCGCTCAATAGATCCGGAAGGGATACATGCCCATCTCTAGCGCCAGGAACTGGCAGAATGGTGGCACCCGCCCGGGCCAGTGCCTGTGCCCTTTTCGATTCTGCATCATCTTCCAGACAGGCGAGGATTGGTTTTTTGGGGTGATGGAAAATCCTCGCCTCGACTGAAGTTCTCAAGTGAGAATCGAGGATCACAGGGATTGGGGATTCACCCTCTGCATAGCGCACAGTAAGCTGGGGGTCGTCTGATTCGATCGTCCCGATCCCCACGATGATGGCATCGTGAGCAACGCGCAAGCGGTGTGTCATTCGCATCGATTCCATGCCACTTAAAGCCAGCGGCGTGCCCTTTTGCAGGGTGATGCTCCCATCCAGGCTTTGCGCGTAACTCAGGGTTACGAACGGATGAGTCTCCCGGCGCAAACGGGCAGAGGATTCCTCGAGCCAGGTGTCAAGCATTTTGGGAGATGGAACTGGGCAGGACCATATCCAGGTCGAGCATGTGATCCATGCGCTGCATTTTCGTCTGTAAGTAGTACAGGTTTTCAGGCCGAGCGGGGACTTCCACCGGCACACGGCGGCGCACTGTCACACCTAGCTGCCTCAGATCGTTGATCTTCTGCGGGTTGTTCGTGACCAGGTTGATGCTCTTTATCCCCAGGTCGCGGATCATCAATGCGGCGACCGTATAATCGCGCTCATCGGGTTTATGACCCAGCCGCAGGTTAGCCTCCACCGTATCGAGCCCTTGATCCTGCAGATTGTAAGCACGCAATTTATCCGCCAGGCCGATGCCGCGGCCTTCCTGTCGCAGGTAAAGGATCACACCTTGCCCCGCTTTGGCAATGGTTGCCATGGCAGCGTCCAGTTGTTCGCCGCAGTCGCAGCGCAGGGAACCCATGATATCCCCGGTAAAGCACTCCGAGTGGACGCGCAGGAGTACATTCTCTTTGTCTTTCACATCGCCCATCACGAAAGCCAGATGTTCTTTGTTGTCAAAATTATTGGTGAAAAGCATCAATTGGAATGTGCCGTGCCGGGTGGGGATGCGGGCGGCAACCTGTCTCTTGAGGGTGAGTTCAGTGTTCATAGTATTATCCTCTATTATTTGTAACTTGCCATCGTGCTAATCCGATCAGATGCGCGTAGCGATCGGTTTATATTTTTTGACCTGTTTCTTTGATGCAGGGCAGGCCAAAAAGTTGCGTTTTGTTACCTTAATTGTCGTAATTATAAATCAAAATTGTTATACCCAAAGTAAAAGAGGCCTATTGATCTTTATAATTTACCCGCTCGCAGAAGACCCAACCCGCCCAGCAGCATATCCCGCCCCCGCATCAGCAAACACATGGTTAATCC
>JBGPQJ010000056.1:0-16835 GCA_041488995.1 Anaerolineae bacterium | reverse complement strand
GTCTTACGAACCCGGCGAGCTGGACAAACATGTCAAAGTGTACGATCAAATGCGCGACCTGCATGCCGTGCTGGAGGCATTTGCCATTTTCCAGAACAGCATCACTTCGCCGGAAGTCGTCGAGCGCATCGCCTGGGAACTGTTTGAAGACTCGGCAAAACAGAATATCAAACTCTGCGAGGTGCGCTTCTCGCCGGACTGGGCGTTCCACGGACATGATTTAGACTGGGACAAATGCCTTGAGGGACTCCTGCGCGCCAGGGAACGGGCTGAACACGAGTTGGATTTGGCGATTGGCTATATCGCCATCACCTCGCGCAGCATGGGACCCGAGTCGTGTGTCAAGACGGTGGACTGGGCGATCCGCCACAGGGAACATATCCTGGGCATTGACCTGGCGGACAGCGAGGATGAGCATCCCATCCGCGAGTTTGTCAAACCGGTGATGAAAGCCAGGGAGGCGGGTCTCAAGGTCACCGTCCACTCGGGGGAGAACACACCCGCCTCGGCGGTGGTGGATACCATCCACGCGGTCAGCCCCGACCGGATCGGGCACGGCATCCACATCATCGAGGACATGTCCGCGGTGGAGCTGGTCAGGGAACGCGGCGTCACGCTGGAGGTCAATCCCTGGAGCAATTACCTGACCAATTCCGTCCGGCGCATCGAAGAGCATCCCCTCAAGCGGTTGTTCGACCTGGGTGTGAAGGTCACCATTAATTCCGATGACCCGGAAGTGCTGGAGACGAATTTGAACAATGAGTACCGCATCGCGCACGAGATCCTGGGGATGAGCATGGATGAGATCGCCGTGTGCAATCGCTGCGCCGTGCAGGCTTCCTTTTTGCCTGAGGATAAAAAGCAAGCGGTGCTGAGGCGATACTTTGCCTGAAGCGGAGGGAAAAATGAGTGATTTTGTATTGGTCCTGAAGGGGAGCCCGCGGGAGACGGGCAACAGCAGCACGCTGGCGGCGCGGGTCGCTGCCGGTGCCAGGGAGGGCGGGGCGGAGGTCGAAAGCATTTCCCTGCATGAGATGGATATCCGTCCCTGCGATGCGTGCGATGCCTGCCACGAAACGGACGGCATCTGCGTCATCAAGGATGACATGCAGTCCCTGTACCCCAAGTTGCGCCGCGCGCAAGCCATTGTGATCGCCAGCCCGATCTACTGGTTTACCATCAGCGCCCAGACCAAGCTGTGCATCGACCGTTGGTACGCGCTAGAGTCGCGGCAAGGAAATGCCCTGCGCGGCAAAAAGTTCGGCATCGTCCTGACCTACGGCGACAGTGACCTGTACACGTCCGGCGGCATCAATGCGATCCATACCTTCGAGTCCATGTTCCGTTATATCGGCGCCGAGATGGTCGGGATTGTGCACGGCACGGCCAACGACGTCGGCGATGTCGAAAAACAACCCGAATTAATGGAGAAGGCGTACCGTCTCGGGCAGCAGCTGGTCGCTGCCTCGACTGATGCCAAACGTGCAGGGAGTTAATCCGCCGTCCGTACATCACATCGTCAATTCGGTTAAAATTGGGTTTGCGACTATAGAATTTTCCGGTACCTGCCTTGACCATCGACCTCTCCAACTGCCGATTTGCTTTTCTTGACCTTGAAACCACCGGCCTCTCGCCGTGGTTTGGCGACCGCGTGTGCGAGGTGGGCATCGTCCTGACGGAAGGAAAGCGCATCAAGTCCACTTTCCAGCAGCTGGTGAACCCGGAGCGTCCGCTTTCCCCGGCGGCAGCCAGCACCAACGGCTTGAGCGACGTGGATCTGCGCGATGCTCCCGCCTTCGCCGATATTGCCCCGGATGTCGAAGCCCGCTTGAAAGACGCGGTGGTGGTGTGTCACAACGCCCAGTTCGACCTGCAGTTCCTCGACAGCGAATTCCGCCGGCTGGGGCATGAGATCCAGGTCCCGAATTTGATCGATACCCTGATCGTTGCCCGCAACTATTTTGATTTCCCATCCTACACGCTGACATCCATCGCTGAGAAATTCCACATCCAGAACCCCGAAGCCCACCGCGCTCTGGCGGATGCCCTGACTGATAAGGGTGTTTTCTTCGGGATGATGGATGCGCTCAAGCCAACCGGCAAAGCCCTGGACGATTTCATCGGCCTGTACAATTCCCCGGCCTGGCCCAACGATGGCATCCAGCTCCCGACCGCGCTGGGCGAAGCCATCTATAGCGGCAAGCGTCTGCAGATCACGTATGTCGACCGGGATGGTGAGCGGACCACGCGCTGGATCACCCCCATCCAGGTGATGGGTCTGGCGGATTACATCTATCTGCGCGCCCACTGCCATCTGCGCAACGACGAACGCACCTTCCGCCTCGACCGCATCGTCGAGATCAGAGTGGAATCTTGATTCA
The DNA here is from genome assembly GCA_041488995.1 of Anaerolineae bacterium. Taxonomy (GTDB): domain Bacteria; phylum Chloroflexota; class Anaerolineae; order Anaerolineales; family Villigracilaceae; genus JBGPQJ01. The sequence goes on along the minus strand of JBGPQJ010000056.1, from coordinate 14,454 downwards.
ACTTTCCCGCAAAGTCGTTGAGTCAGGAAGACTCGTGAGTCTGCGGGGTAGGGGGATGGGGTTGATATTATTCTGATTTACAACACCGAAAAATTAATTTCGGGATGAGTCAGGTATTTAGATTTAATGGATTTTTCCTAAAATCCCAGATTTTCCTTCACCAGGATCATCGTGATGCGCCCGGGGGTGATTTCCTTGTTGACGATGATCAATTTATTGATTCCGCTGTTCACGCCGTAGGTTTTTAATGCACGCGCATCCTCAAGCGGATAGGTGTACTCCTGCAGGCGTTTCATGCCATCCTCCAGGGTAGGGACGATTTTCTGCGTGCCTGCCACCCAGACCACATGTGCGGCACCAGAGACGTATCCGCCCAGTTGGCTGCCTGACATTGATGCAATGATGGCGCTGCCGGTTTCGGTCACTGCATGGACGCTGCCGAGGATGTATTCCGGAGTCCCGCCCAGTTTTTGCATTTCTCGATTCTGGATTCTTGGATCCATCATGGAAAGCTTGACGCGCACCGAGTCGTAACGCCCTGACCCGTTGATTTCATCCGTGATACCCAATGTGTTCAATGTGGTCGAACTGGAGACGAAGACTTCCGCATCCGGAGGGAGCATTTCAAAGAGTTTCGCTTTGGCTTCGGCGCCGTTGGCGGCGACCAGTGCGTGAATTCCGTTCGCCTCGAGGGCTTTGACGGTGCGCTCGATCTGTGCATCCGATGCAAGCTTGGCATAAACCATGTTGGGGGTAAGTTTGGATTCAGGCATGGCAGTTATTCCTTTCGTTTATTAATTTTTCAGGGTGTCATGCAATCATAATATACTGATTTCTTTGATTGGGGAAGGGATTGCTTGACACTTCTCAATGGATGTGATGTCTTTCGATCCAGCACAGCTTCCGGCAGGAGGTTGAAAAACGTATGCTTAATGCCTGCCAGTTCTTTATCGACAATCTGCGGGTGCTGATTATCGTGGTATGCGAATTCGTAGGTGATGCCCATGCGCATTGTGCGGTCATCGAGCAGCAGTTCCAATCGCTGGTGGAAGCTCACGTGCGCTCGCAAATCCACGGGCTGTTGAGCCACTGGCTTGAAAATGTTCCGGTGAGTGAAAATGCCCATGTTTCGCGCGAGCGGGCTGCCACGGCAGCCCGCTGGGCAATCTATGGGCTGGCTTCTGAGTGGAGTCTCGCCAAGCGCATGCCACCCGTGGAATAATTCGACGACGATGCCTGCCGCTGGTGGCAGGAAATCTTAATGTTCACCCGTTGGCATAGCGCTCATCCTGTTCCCAAACGACCAGCAGGGGGAGTTTTTCTACCGGCAACGCGGACAAATTGTCATTAAGGCAAAAAAATTGTATACTGGATTCGGACGAGAGTAGAAATAATGAGGTTGAGACTTTGAGAGGAGAAGCTGGCAGAATAAGTACTTTGGCGGCGGGTCAAGCAGACAAAGGAGCGTTTATGAGAAAAGCAGTCGGTTTGTGGATTGATCATAAGAAAGCCGTTATTGTAAGCGTTATCGATGGTGGGGGCGAGGTTAATACAATTGAATCAAACATGGAGAAGCATGTCCGTTACAAGGAGGGGGCACGACCAAAGACCGCATATGGCTCACAACATTACCCGGCGGAAGACGTACAAGATAGAAAATATAATGAGCATCTCAATAAATATTACAATCGGATAATTGCACAAATCCGTAAAGCAGACTCCATCCTGATATTTGGTCCGGGCGAGGCAAAAATTGAACTCGAAAAGCGGCTTGCACATGAAGAACTCAATCGCCGCATCGTTGGCATTGAGACAGCCGGCAAAATGACGGATCGGCAGATTGCAGCAAAAGTCAGAAAGCACTACATCAGACAGAGTCCAATAAAGACTCATGCAGGTAAAAAATAAAAAGTCCTCGCCAATTCTGGCGAGGACTTTTTATCACTTTTCAAGTTCCTGAATGACGGTGTTCATCAGGCCCCAGGTCTTCTCCATCACGGAAGAGTCCAGTTTATCGAATGTGTCCTGCTTCTGATGCCAGTAAGGCATGACCCTTTTGGGTGTGACGCCGAGAAAGGTCAGCGCGGGGATTTTGACGCGGACGGCATCCGCCATTTCGGTGTTGCCGCCGCTGATGAAGGCCGGGTAGGCTCCCCACTCCGGGTGCGCACCGCTGACTTGTTCGACCGTTTTCAGCAGGGCAGGGTCAGCCTTGAACGGGACGATGATCCCCTCCCGGGTTAACCAGGCAGGACCGGCGACGCCGAGCATTTCCATCACCAGCGATTTCGGGTCCTTGAACTCGGCGCGGTGCCGTTTGTAAAAATCGATCATGCCGTAATGCTGGACTTCCTCACAACCGGAGCAGACTGCAAAGATACGCGTGTGCTGCAGCGGATTCCTGGCGAAATGTTCGGCAAGAGTCAGGACGATGCCGGCGCCGGTGGCATTGTCGTTCGCGCCGTCGGTGAAGGGCGTGGAATCTGCCTGGATGCACATCGCAGCCAGCAAAATCGCGCAAATCGCTGCCGGGATGGTGGCGTACCAGATCCAGCTCCAGGTGAAGAAAATGGCCAACGTGTACAGGACCGCCTGCAGGATGAAGGTGATAAATGTGATCATCGTGAACCGGTCGTAGGCTTTCACCCATGCCGGCGAGAGGAAGATGAGCGGCGTGCGCTGAGAATCGAGATGGCCGACCAGGATCAGGTCCTGTTCATGCTGCGCGGAAGGTGGGATGACGGTATAGACATTCTGGCTCTCGCCTTTGGGCACCAGCCGCCGGAAGAGATTATCCTGCATACCCAGTTCGAGCAATTCCGAGACCAGCACCAGAATGGACAGCGCGGCGGAGACAACTGCCGTCAGCCGTCCTCCAAGCGGAAAAATTGCGAAGGCGAGCAGCATCAGCAGGCTGCCGAGCAAGTGCGGCTGGAAGATGGATCGCGCGCTTTTGAACGATTCCCAGATGGGTTTGAGCCCCATTTTTTCGAATTGTGCCCGGGCGTATTCGGCTCCTTTGCGCTCGCCGTCGCGTGTCGAACCGCGCGGTCCGATATCCACCGCCAGTGCGCGGACATGGGCGAGCCAGATGGCAACTTGCGGGTGGGATGAAATTTGTTCGACCATGACGGCCTCCGGGGAGTGTGATTCCTCTCAATTCATTATACAGGCATAAAATCCTGCCATATGGCGCGCCAAATCAGCGCTTGAAGTCAAAGATATGATAATTTACATGCCTTTTGTAGGTTGCACAAGTACTAAAAAGTGAGTAAGATAGGAATGCCATGCTACATATATTCGACTTAAGCATCCTGCTTATGCCGTAAAGTCAGCCAGGCCTGACGGGTGGAATCACACCTGTCAGGCTTTTTTAGTCTCTTCGAAAGGAGAATAGACGCCCATCTTCTAACGTCAATCAAACCTGACCAATATATAATATTCCTGGATAACTCCATTCCATCTGGGAGACATCACATATCCACAAGGAGTAAGAATGCTTCAGACACCCTGGGAATACCGCTATGCAAACCGCACACAGCGGATGGGGAGTTCGGTGATCCGCGAACTGCTCAAACTGACCGAGCAGCCGGACATCATCTCTTTTGCAGGAGGTTTACCCGCGCCGGAGGTTTTTCCGGTCAAAGAATTTAAAGAAGCCTGCATCGCGGTATTGGATACCAACGGCGCGCAGGCGCTGCAATACGGCACCACCGAAGGTTTTCGTCCGCTGCGCGAGATGATCGCCCGGCACACGGCGCGCTACAGTGTCGATATCACCGCTGAAAATATTCTCATCACTTCCGGCTCTCAGCAGGCGCTCGATTTCCTCGGACGGTTGTTCATCAATCAGGGCGACCATATCGTGGTCGAATCGCCCACCTACCTGGGCGCGCTTCAAGCCTGGAATGCCTACGGCGCGCAGTACATTTCCGTCCGATCTGACGAAAATGGGATGGTCGTGGACGAGCTCGAAAAAGCGCTGCGCATCGGGCCGAAATTTATTTATGTCCTGCCCAATTTCCAGAACCCGAGCGGCACCACCCTCAGCCTGGAACGCCGTATGAGACTGGTGGAACTGGCGGACAGGTATGGCGTGCCGATCATTGAAGATGATCCGTATGGCCAGCTGCGTTACGAGGGCGACCACCTGCCTTCGGTGGTTTCGCTGGATGCCCAGTATCGCGGTAACGAAGGGACGTTCACCGGAAATGTCATCTATCTGAGCACGTTCTCCAAGCTGCTCGCGCCAGGCATCCGCCTGGCGTGGGTGATCGCTCCTGCGCAGGTCATCCGCAAGCTGGTCATGGCGAAACAAGCCGCTGACCTGCATACCGCAACGTTCAACCAGATTGTCGCCTTCGAAGTGGGGAAGGGCGGCTTCCTGGATGAACATGTTAAATTCATCCGCCAGGTGTACAAGGAACGGCGCGATGTGATGCTGGAAACGATGGAGGAGGTCTGGCCTGCCGAGACGCACTGGACTCACCCGGAGGGGGGCATGTTCCTGTGGGGCATTCTTCCCCCTGAAATGGATGCCGCAGAAGTACTCAAGGTGGCGCTGAAACAGAAGGTGGCTTTCGTGCCGGGTGGCCCGTTCCACCCGAATGGCGGCGGGCTGAACACCATGCGCATCAACTTCTCCTACTCCAATCCGGAAAACATACGCGAGGGGATGACGCGCCTGGGGCTGACGCTGCAGGATTTGATCCACAATAACGGCAAAAAATAAAATTCATAGAGAGGCAGGGATGCGTCCCTGCCTCTCTCTTCTTATTCCTCCACGTAGGGCACGTACTCTGCCCTGGCGATGCCCTGCTGGATGGCCGTTTCGGCGACCGCCCGGGCAACGGCCAGATGCACCTTTTTGTCCAGTGGGTTGGGGACCAGGTCTCCGGCGGGGGTCATCTCCGCAATGGTCTGGGCGGCGGCTACCAGCATCTCGTGCGTGATGCGCGGGGCGTACGTATCCACAGCACCGCGGAAGATGCCGGGAAAGCCGAGCACGTTGTTGACGGATTTCCCATCGGCGGCATACGCGGCACCGCGCTTGAGCGCAACATCGGGATCAATCTCCGGAATGGGGTTGGATAGCGCGAGGATGGTCTGGCCGGGGCGAACCATGTCAGGTTTGATCAGGCCCGCCGCGCCGGTGGTGGCGATGACGATGTCGCAGGTCGCCATGATTTCCCGCAGGTCGGAACGTTTTCCTCCTGATTCTTCCAGCCGATTGAGTGCTTCTTCACTCAGATCTGCACCGAGCACCTTGTTCCCGGTAAGACGCATGAGCATTTTGGCGATGGCAAACCCTGCCGCGCCAAGACCGATCTGGCCTATGGAAGCCTTGCTCAGATAAGTGCCGGTCGTGCGCGCGGCTACCGTCAACGCAGCGGTGACGACCACGGCGGTGCCGTGCTGGTCGTCGTGCATCACGGGGATGTCAAGCATGTTTTGCAAACGCTCCTCGATCTCGAAGCAGCGCGGAGAGGAGATATCTTCAAGCTGGATGGCGGCAAAGGTGGGGGAGATGGCGGCGACAGTCTCAACGATCTGGTCAGGGTCTTTCGTGTTGAGCAGGATCGGCATTCCGGAAAGGCCGACCAGTGATTCCATCAACATGGCCTTGCCTTCCATGACGGGCATGGCCGCCAGCGGACCGATATCGCCCAGACCCAGCACGGCGGTCCCGTCGGTGACAATGGCAACCATGTGGCTGGTGGAGGTGTACAGGCGGGCTTGCGAAGGGTCCTTTGCAATCCTCATGCAGACTTCAGCCACCCCCGGAGTGTAGACGCGCCGAAGGGTTTCCATCGAATCGATTTTGTATCGGGAGCGAATGGCGATTTTCCCCTTCTCATGCAGTTCGAGCACTTCGTCGCGCACTGCCAGGATTTTGGTGCCGGGGTTCTGGCGCATGGCTTCGATAATTGATTCAATTTTCCCCAGGTCGTCCGCATAGACGGAGATATCACGCATAACATGACGGGAGGTCTCGGTGAGCATGTGGATATCCCCTACTGTCCCGCCCTCCTCTGAAATGGCAGTCAGCAGGCTGGCAAGAATCCCCACCGTCTGCTCGTTGAGCACGCGCACCGTGCGTAATAATTTGTGTTCCAAGGCCATAGAATATCCTTTTCTTATTGCAAGTGAGAACTTATCCTTCCCGACAGGGAGGATGAGCCTCAGGGTGTGTGCTTCAAAATCTCCGGCAGTTCCGCCAGAGATTTGATGGTTGGGCAGCCGGGCTGGTGGAATATCCCATCGGTGTCCAGCAGCACGGGATGAATGCCTGCGTTGCGCGCTCCGACTACATCGGCAAAGTAGTTATCGCCCACGTACAGCGTCTCAGCCGGGCAAGCACCGGCGAGAGCCAGGGTGTGTTGGAATATCCCGGGGTCGGGTTTTTTGGAGCCTGCTTCCCCGGCTGAAACCGCCAGGTTAAAATGCCCGCCTAGGCCAATCTGCTTTAATTCTTCCACAAAAGGCGCGTCGCGGTTGGAAATTACACCCAGCAGGTACCCCGCCGCTTTCAGCTCAGCCAGCAAGTCAAAGGTGGTCGGGTCCACCCAGTTTTCGGGATGGTAATTTTCATTCATGAAATCGTGGATGACAGGGGTAAGTTGATCCGCCTGATCCGAAGCGCAGCCCATCGCGACAAGTTGGCGGCGGCTGTAGTTCCGCCAGAAGTCATCGCGTGCCGGATACTTCGCCTGATCTTTTCTCAAGTCGGCGGATTCTGCCCAGTAAAGATGTTCCCAGCGCCAGACCCTCGCGCGGTCGTCCTTTGAGAGTGGTATGCCGAGTGAAGCTGCGTAATCCATGAAATACTCGCGCCCCGCCGGGCGGTTGAAACGCAGCGTGCCATCCAGATCGAAGAAAATGGCGCGGATGCCGTTGGGTGTGAGCATCTATCCCCCGATTTCATTCATTGCGCGGTTGAGTGGGATGACACCGTCGGCAAGACCATGTCCCCAGGGTTTGTCCCACACACCCTGCAGAATAATATCCCGCAAATCGTCCAGCATCGCTCCGTTGCGCAAGGGTGTCAACAGATCGATTTCCTTTTCACGGAGCAGGCACATGCGCAGGACTCCATCTGCGGTGAGACGGGCGCGCGTGCAGGCGGCGCAAAAGGGAACGGTGACCGAGGAGATGAAACCGATTTCTCCCTGAGCACCGGGGATTCGGAAGATGCGCGCTTCGCCATCATATTCATGTGCGGTTTCCAACTGACCGAACTCGCTTTCAATCTGTTCTTGGATATGCGCGGCGGTGATCAGTTGGCTGGTCTGCAGGTCGGTGACCCCGGCGAAAGGCATCATTTCGATAAAACGGATCTGCCAGGGGCGTTTAATGGTCAACGCGGCAAGGTCGACCACATCTTCTTCGTTGTAGCCTTTGACGATCACTGCGTTGAGTTTAACGGGACTTAACCCGGCGTCTTCTGCAGCGAGGATCCCGTTCCATACGTCTTCGAGTTTTCCCCAGCGGGTAAGCCGTTTGAATTTATCGGGGTTGAGCGTGTCGATACTGACATTGACACGCTGCAGTCCTGCGTCTTTTAGCGGCTGGGCAAGGCGCGAAAGCAACACGCCGTTGGTGGTCATTGAGACGGACTTGATGCCCGGGGTGGAGGTGATACCGCGCACGATGTCAACAACATTGGCGCGTACGGTGGGTTCGCCGCCGGTCAGGCGGATCTTGTCAAACCCGAGTCCGGCGAAAAGGCGCGTGAGCAGCAGGATTTCGTCATCCTGCATTAGTTCTGCATTGGGGCGGAAGACTTGCTCCTCCGGCATGCAATAAATACAGCGCAGGTTGCAATGATCGGTGAGGGAGATGCGCAGGTAGTGGATGCGGCGTCCAAAGCGGTCGATAGCCATAATCTCTCCTTAGTTACCAATAAAGTAGGTTTATTATACTCTTGGAGCAGGCACTCTGTTCCATTTACCTTTTATTTGAGAAAACGTGCAACCTTCAGCGTTATTGGAGTCGTTTTGGCAAATTATCAATCTGACGGAGTTCTCCATATCGTCAGTCAATTGGATGTATTTGACGGTAATTGGAAGACATGCTATCATAAAGGCAGGTTTTATTCATTATATTAATAGAACCAATTTATTCTCGCACTTATCTGGAAAGGAGTTATCCATGAGCGCCGATTTTATTGCGCGCATTGTTGGCCTTTTTGTATTTGCATTCGTCGGGGGATATGTCGGTTTCTGGCTCGGAAATCTCAGCAATGCGAACGTAGCGCTGTACACCGTCGTGCTCACCCTGGTGGGCTCCCTGTTTGGTTTAATCGTCACCCCCTACTTCACCACCCGCCCCGCGCGCGGTCTGCGGTCGCTGATGGGGCGTGTCTCACCCGAGACGCTTTTCTCGGCCTTGCTGGGTCTGGTGTCGGGTCTGTTGATTGCCGCCCTGCTGACCTTTCCCCTGTCGACATTGCCCGATCCTTTCGGGAATATCATGCCCTTCATCGGCGTGTTGCTTTTCGGATATTTTGGCGTTCTTCTTTTCGTGATGCGTCAGACGGACATCATCGGCGTTTTGCGCTCGATATTAGGGCGCCATAGCGGGGACCCCACCCAGCCAAGCAGTTATCAGCCCGCAAAAACGATCCTGCTCGATACCAGCGTCATCATCGATGGGCGCATTGCGGATATCGCTCACACCGGTTTTTTACCGGGTTCGCTGCTCATCCCGCGCTTTGTGTTGAATGAACTGCAATACATCGCCGATTCACCCGATTCAATGCGCCGCCAGCGGGGACGGCGCGGTATGGAAGTATTGAGCAGTCTCCAGAAGGAACCGAACATCACGGTGCGCATCAGCGACATTGATGTGGAAGGTATGCGCGAGGTGGACGATAAGCTCGTTGTTCTTGCCCGCCAGTTGAAATGTCCCATCCTGACCAATGACTTTAACCTGAACCGCGTCGCAGAACTGCAGGGTGTCACCATCCTGAACATCAATGAACTGGCTAATGCGGTCAAGTCCGTGGTGTTGCCTGGCGAGCTGATGAGCATCCAGATCATTCAGGAAGGCAAGGAAGCCAATCAGGGCGTGGGCTATATGGACGATGGCACCATGGTGGTGGTGGAGAACGGGAATAAATTCCTCAACCAGACCAAGACGGTCACCGTTTCCAAAGTCCTCCAGACCGCCGCCGGGAGAATGATCTTCGCCAAACCCGAAGATTAACCTCCGCTGCAAATCCGGTAACATACAAGACGCGGTTCACCCCGCGTCTTTTTTATGCTGTGGTTTATAATTGTGCCATTGATGGGAGTGACAGGAGACTCATATGATCCGTCTTTACAATACCCTCACCCGCAAGAAAGAAGACTTCCAGACGCTCGAACCGGGGGTTGTGAAAATGTATGTCTGCGGTGTGACTGTTTATAACGAAGCGCATGTCGGGCACGCCATGTCCGCGCTGGTGTTCGACATCATCCGGCGCTATCTTGAATACCGGGGTTACAAGGTCACCCATGTCATGAACTACACGGACGTGGATGATAAGATCATCAACCGCGCCAACCAGCTGGGCGTGGATCCGTTTGCGCTGGCTGAAGGCTACATCAACGATTATCGCCAGAATCTCTCGGACCTGAACATCCAGCCTGCGACGATCAATCCTCGCGCCACACAGGAAATCCCGCAAATTATCGGGATGATCCGAGAGCTGGGTGAGAATGGCTATGCCTATGACGTGGACGGCGACGTGTATTTCCGGGTCGCCAAAGACCCCGACTACGGCCGGCTGTCCGGCCGGCGCCTGGACGATATGCAGTCGGGCGCTCGCATCGACGTCGACGAGCGCAAGGAAAGCCCGATGGACTTCGCTTTATGGAAAGCCGCCAAACCCGGCGAACCTGCCTGGGAAAGCCCTTGGGGCAAGGGTCGCCCCGGCTGGCATATCGAGTGCTCGGCGATGAACCTGCACCATCTCGGTCAGCAGATTGACATCCACGGCGGCGGTAACGACCTGATTTTCCCGCACCATGAGAATGAAATCGCCCAGACCGAATCCTTGACCGGAAAGCAATTCGCCCGTTACTGGATCCACAACGGCATGCTGCAGTTCGGCGGGGAAAAAATGTCCAAGTCGCTCGGCAACATCATCAGCATCAAGGAGTTCCTCGCGAAACGGGATGCAGACGTGATGCGGATGCTCGTGCTCAACGGCTCCTACCGCGCCCCGCTGATGTTTAACGATGAGACTCTGGACGCCGCCGAAAAGGGCCTGGAGCGGATCAAATCTGCCCTGCGGCCGGCTGCCGTGAAAGCCAGCTCGGCTCCTGCTGAAGCGTTATCCGCCCTTTCCGCCCAGGTGGAAGCCACCCGAACAGGCTTCACCACCGCCATGGAAGACGACTTCAACACCGCCGGCGCACTCGGCACGCTCTTTGACCTGGTGCGCGCTGTGAACACTGCCCGCGACGCCGGCGCGGACGATGAACAGCTCAAACCCGCCCAATCCGTCCTGCGCGAACTGACCGGGGTCTTTGGCTTGCGCCTGAGCGAAAAGACCGGTTCTGGAAATACTGATAAATTCATCAACCTGCTGGTCGAAGTCCGCAGCGAGGTGCGCAAGCAAAAACTGTGGGCGATGTCTGACCTGATCCGTGACCGGTTGAAGGAACTGGGCGTGATTATAGAAGATGGCAAGGATGGCACAACCTGGCGGTATTCGTAGTCAGCGAATTGGTAATGGTGTATATTGGTTAATGAACTCCTGGGATAGACTCCCGGGAGTTTTTTATAGACGTACTTGGTCTGCATGAACTCATCTCCCTTAATGTTCCTAAGGGGAAAAGCCCTGTTACAATTGGATACAGAAATTGTAGCACGTCCATGGTTAAACGATGCCACTCATGAGCAACCCTATCCCTTCCTCCACGCAGGTTGTTCTCAGACCGACCTTTTTGCGGTTAAAGCTGCTGTATGCTGCCTTTGTAGTGGTCATCTTCCTCGCCAGTCTGTTCCTGGCGATAGTCATGCTGGATAACGGGTTTTCCTACTTGACACACGCTGAGAATCCGTCGAGCTATCTCATCGGTATTGCATTTATCCTTGTGGGTGTAATGGCTGTGGCAGGCTCGCTGGTGATCCTTCTGCCGGCACTGGTTCAGCTCTGGCTGGCAATTAAACTTGAACGCCAGGGACAGACCGTCGAGGGGATAGTCGTCGAAAAGTATCTGGAAAAAGACAAGGACGGCAAGCGTTATGGCTTTATTGCCTGTGCATTCAACAAGGATTTCCTGCTCGAGCAGAATATTATCCCGAGCGAGTACGAGCGGTTGAAAGCTGGCGATAAAATCATGATTCGCTGCCTAGCGCAGAATCCTGCCATTGCCCGGTTGGAAGACCACCCTGCAAAAATTCAGTGATTGCAGTCTCTGGAAATTTTGATTTTTACTCCACAATTGGCAACACGATGCGAATGGTCGTTCCCTTACCCGGCGCACTTTCTGCCACGATGCTGCCACCGTGGGCATCCACAAGATGTTTGGCGATCGCCAGCCCCAGACCCATCCCCCCCGAATCAGCCGATTTGTAGAAGCGCTCAAAAACATGCGGCAGGTCCTCTGTGGGGATGCCGGGGCCATCATCCTCCACTGAGAGCAGGATGTTTTTTCCTGATAATTCGCACGTCACGCTGACTGTGCCGCCCGCAGACGAGTAGTGCAAGGCGTTTGCCAGCAGGTTGGAGAGCACCTGGCGTATACGTCCTGGGTCAAGTTTCAGCATGCGCAGGTAGTCGGCCATTTTGACGGATAATGTCACCCCGGCCGCATCTGCCTGGGGCTGGAAGGCGCTCACCGAATCCCGGAGGAAAGGCAATAGGTCGGTGGGCTCTTTTTTCAGTTGCAGCGCCCCGCTTTCAGCCAGTGCCAGCGTGCGCAGGTCATCTAGCAATCGGGATAGTACGGTCGTCTCTTCCAGCAGCGCGCGCAGGTTGGCTTCATCAGAGGGATAAACGCCATCCAACATGCCTTCCAGATTGCCCTGAATGACGGTCAGCGGGGTGCGCAGTTCGTGGGTGGCATCCGCCAGCAGGTTACGTCGCTGTTCATCTGCCAGGTACAGGCGAGAGGCCATGTCGTTAAAAGCCCGCGCCAGAGAACGGACTTCGGGCGGGCCGTTTTCCTGTACGCGCGTGGAATAATCGCCCTCCGCGACGCGACCGGCGGCCTCGAGCAAATCATCGAGCGGGATGGAGATGCGCCGCAGGCCAAATACCGCCAAAATGACGATCGCCACGGCCAAAACCAGCGCGCTGAGGCTCACCGGTAACGCCCATTGGAGCAAAAAAGAAAAATCAATCAGCTCTAAGCCGAAGCCTCTGGCGATGAAGGCGATCAACATAACGAAGAGCCCACAACCCAGCAGGTTGAAAACGCCAAACAGACAGCCCAATCTGCGGAAGAACGGGTTGTGGCGGGATGGGCTTTTCGCAGGTGGCCAGGATTCGTTTTCAGGCCACCAATGCGGGCGATGACGGGAGAAAGGGCGTCGGTGGGGCATGGTCAGCGGTCTGTAAATTTGTAGCCCACGCCGTAAACGGTGAGGATATAGCGCGGCTCGGTCGGGTTTGGCTCGATCTTGTGACGGATGTTCTTGATATGTGCATCGATGGCGCGTTCGTAGGTCTCGAAGGCGACTCCATGCAGGGCGCCCAGCAATTGGGCACGGGTGAATACCCGCCCCGGAGAATGTGCCATGACTGCCAGTAGATTGAATTCGGTCGGGGTTAGTTCCTCGATCTCGCGAACCTGCGCCATGACACGCATGCGCGCGACATCCAGAGTCAAATCGGCAGCGTGGATAATTTCAGCGCTGTTCATGGCATAGGTTTCCATACGGCGGAAGACCACGCGCACACGCGCTACCACTTCCTTAGGGCTGAATGGTTTGGTGATGTAATCGTCCGCGCCGAGTTCGAGACCGATTAGCTTGTCAGATTCATCTGAGCGAGCCGTCAGCATGATAATCGGCACGGTGGAGAGCTTGCGCAATTCGCGGGTCACGTCGAGACCGTCCATGTGCGGCAAGCCAAGGTCGAGGATGATCAAATCCGGCTTTTCGGTGCGCGCCAGTGATAACGCGGATTTCCCATCGCTGGCCACGCAAACGGCAAAATTGGCGCGTTCGAGGTAATCGCGCACCACTTTAACAATTTTGGGTTCATCGTCGACGACAAGGATGGTTTTCATTTTGAAAAGTTTAGCCGTGGTCGTCGATGGACGACCACGGCTTGATTATAGTTGACTCGCGCTTACTTTTGGTTGGCTTTCTCGCCGGCCTGTTCGTTGCTGCCGTGCGCCCGCCGGTGCCATTCGGCAAACATCGGCGGGACGGAATCCGAGCTGCCGGATTCTTTCTCGCCCCATGGACCGTGGTGCATGTGCCGCCAGCCCCAGCGCGGTCCCCACAACATACGGCGAGCAGCGCCAAAGGCAAGGAAGAGCAGGAAGAGCGGAATCAGAATACCGAAGCAGCCAAATCCCATGAACGGGAAGGGATGCGGGTAAGCCATCCCATACCCATAAACCGGAATGGGCTGTCCGCCAGCCGGCGCGGCAGGCAACTGGAGGTTCAGGGCTGCACCACGCGCCATACCGGCGTTGAACGCGAAGAACGAAATCCCTGCAATGGCAGCCAGCAGAACAAGGCCTGCCAGAATTCTAAAAACGACATGTTTGGACATTTTTACTCCTTTTGTGAATGTTGATCTCGGGTGAAATCTAAATGCAGTATAGGGGCCAATTGTGAAGTGAGTGTGAAGTGAGTACGGAGAAATCATGCAGGTACATGATTGAAACTGTTGTAAAATCACTGCTATGAAGGAAATCATTTACTCTCGTAATCCGGTCTATGAAACACTGCGCGCCAGACGCCGGCAGGTCTTCTCCCTCCTGGTGGCGGAAGGTGCACAGGAAAAAGGACGATTGAGCGAGATACTTCAGATTGCCAGGGAACGCAAGATTCCCATACAGCCCGTGACGCGTGCCCGGCTGGATAAACTCTCTGACAGCACGCAGGGTATCGCTGCCGAGGTGGACGGTTACCCCTATATCGGCGTGGCGGATATCCTTGGGAAAGCGCAGAAGAGCGGCGAACCGCTTTTCGTATTAATCCTTGACAGCATCCAGAATCCGCAGAACCTGGGCACGCTCATCCGCACGGCGGAGAGTTTCAGCGTGCACGGCGTGGTCATCCCGGGTCACCGCGCCGCAGAAGTCACCCCGGCGGTCGTCTCGGCTTCAGCCGGGGCGAGCGAGCACATGCTGATCGCGCAGGCGAACCTGGCGCAGGCGTTGGATGACCTCAAGGAGGCGGGGGCGTGGGTGGTCGGGCTGGATGAAGACCTGTCGTCGCAGGAGCCGGATAAGGTGAGTCTGACGGGCGCGTTGGCAGTCGTCGTCGGCTCGGAGGGCGAAG